>DAHZCG010000007.1 GCA_027404165.1 Geobacteraceae bacterium | reverse complement strand
CCAGGTGCCCTTCGTCGTTGATGAACTTCATGACCTTCTTGCCCAGCTTGACCGCTTCTTCGGAAGAGTAGGGTACGCCCAGCATGATCAGCATGTCGGCCCAGCCCATCAGGCCCAGGCCGATCTTGCGGTTGGCGTGGGTCATCTCGCGGATCTGCTCCAGGGGATAGTTGTTGGCCTCGATGACGTTGTCCAGGAAATGGACAGAGTTGACCACCACCTCTTTGAGCTTCTTCCAGTCGATGGCGCCGTTCGTGACGAACTTGCCCATGTTGATCGAGCCCAGGTTGCAGGATTCATAGGGCAGCAGCGGCTGCTCGCCGCAGGGGTTGGTGGATTCGATCTCGCCGACCTGCGGGGTGGGGTTGTCGCGGTTGAGGCGGTCGAGGAAGATGATGCCCGGCTCGCAGTTCTCCCAGGCCTGCTTGACGATCAGCTGAAAGACCTTGCGGGCGTTCTTGGTGCCGACCACCTTCTTGTCGCGCGGGTTGATCAGGTCGAATTCCTCGTCACGCTCGACGGCCTTCATGAAGTTTTCGGTCAGACCGACGGAGATGTTGAAGTTGTTGAGCTGCTTCTGGTCGGCCTTGCACATGATGAAATCCATGATGTTGGGGTGATCGACCCGCAGGATGGCCATGTTGGCACCACGCCGCGTGCCGCCCTGTTTGATGGTTTCGGTGGCGATGTCGAAGACCCGCATGAAGGACAACGGACCGCTGGAGATGCCGGTGGTGGAGCTGACCACGTCGTTGGCCGGACGGAGACGCGAAAAGGAGAAACCGGTGCCGCCGCCCGATTTGTGGATCAGCGCGGTGAACTTGACGGCATCGAAGATCTCTTCCATGGAATCGCCCACCGGCAGGACGAAACAGGCCGAGAGCTGGCCCAGCGGCCGGCCGGCGTTCATCAGGGTCGGCGAGTTGGGCAGGAATTCAAAATTGGTCATCATGGTGTAGAAGGTATCGGACAGTCCCTTGAGGTCGGCCTTCTTGTCGAACTTCTTGTCCGGTGCGGCAATGGTATCGGCCACACGGCGAAACATATCGGCCGGGGTCTCCAGGACCTTGCCCTCGGCATCACGACGCAGGTAACGTTTTTCCAGAACGGTGATGGCATTTTTGGAAAGAGCGGGGATGGAGTCTTTAGTGGTTGCTTTTGCCATGTGTGTGGTTCTCCCTGATGTGTGGAATAAATGTTGAGTGAAATCGATGGATTCGAAGCGTGTCGGGTAGATCGTGCAACCACTGTATTTAGTGTTGGCGCAAGAAATAAACCACAACATATATGGGGAGTCAACACAATATTTATTAAAAACCTAACTTGCTGAAAGGACTTGAAAACAGATTGCAACACTATCCGGCGACAGTTGTTGCACAGATTTTTTTGGATACGAACAATGAATTTACAGTACCGGCGATATATGTTAAAAATAGCAAGGATTCGATCAGGGGTGCTGGTTTTATGAAATTGGGAGCAGGTTGTGACATATGTAGCGCCAGCGTTTTGCAGGAACAGGTCAGGGCTCTCAACGACCTGATCGATGTTGCGCGCGCTTCGGTCTCTACCATTGAACTTGACGCCCTTTTGGAGGCGATACTGGAAAGCGCCATGCGTTTCACCGGTCTCCCGGCCGGCAGTGTGGCTCTGTATGACAACCGGACCGGCAATCTTACGCTGCGCGCCCAGCGCGGATTAAGCCCGGAATTTGTTGCGCGCAGATCCTGGGTGGTGGCGCCGGGCGGGCTTACCGATCAGCTGCTGCAACACGATGAAATCCTGTTTGTCGAAGATACACAACAGGTTGATTTCTTCAATAACCCGCTGGCGCTCAAGGAAGGCATTCGTTCGCTGATATGCATCCCGCTGGTTATCAAGGATTGCATTCACGGCGTATTGTATCTGGATGATTTCGTGCCGCGCAGGTTTGATAAAGACCGCATGAAACTGATCTCGGTACTGGCCTCTTTTGCCGCCATGGCCATAGAAAATGCCAAATTGCATCATGCGACCTGCCAGATGGCGATCACGGACGCCCTGACCGGTCTGTACAATCGCCGTTATTTTGAACAGGTACTGCCGCAGGAACTGGAACGGGCCCGGCGTTATAAACAGTCGTTCGGTCTTCTGATGATCGATGTGGATAATTTCAAGAACTTCAATGATGCCTTCGGGCATCCGATGGGGGATCGTATTCTGGTGACGATTGCCAAGACCATCGAAAAGGCGCTGCGCAATGTTGATTTTGCGTTTCGATATGGCGGTGAGGAGTTGGCCGTCATACTTCCCGAGACCTCTTTAAAGAGCGCCAGCCAGATTGCCGAACGCATCCGGCAGCGGGTTATTGCGGATACCAGGAAGTTGATGCGCACTACCTCGAAAGAGCCCATTACGGTCAGCGTGGGGGTTGCCTGCTTTCCCGTGGACGGGGCAGATGCCGACAAACTGGTGGTCGCAGCCGACGATCTGCTCTATCAGGCCAAGGCTGCCGGAAAGAACTGCGTTCGCAGCCGTGAGGTAGATCCGCAGTGAGGCGGCTGCCGGCCATGACCTTCCGCTCTTTTTGCGTCTGTCTGCTCACTGCCCTGTGGATGCTGCCGGCGCTGGCACCGTACGCTGCCGCCGCTTCGCAGGGTCGTACAACGATCACGGCGACCTATGTGAATGCAACGTTTTCCGAGGATACCACCTGGCGCGGAACCATAATCGTCAAAGGTTATGTCGTCGTGGCACCGCAGACTACGCTGCGTATCGAACCGGGAACCGTCATACGTTTCATGCCCGCGAAAGACAGTCTCCAGTTGCCCCGCCTGCTTGTCATGGGCCGTATCCAGAGCGTTGGTACGGCCGATCGGCCGATCCTGTTTACTACCGGTAATGCACAATCGGACAGGGGGGATTGGGGCGGCCTGCTGCTCTTGTCCAGCGAAAAGTCCAATCAACTCGAATATTGCCGCATCGAGGGGGCCGAGACGGGTCTTGAAGCCCGTTTTTCTACGTTTACGGCGAAAGCACTGTCGATCACCAGGTCTACGACCGGCTGCATACTGCGTGACAGTACCGTCACGCTGACTTCTCCCAACATCAACGCCTGTGATACGGGTATCGAGGCACATGACAGCGAAATCGAGCTGCACGCTGCCACGTTTGCCGCCAATCGCCGTGGCATGGTCCTGTCGCGTTCTTCGGTGGTCATGACGACGGTCGCAGTAACCGGCAGTACCCAGCAGGCCATGGTGACAAACGATTGCCGGCTCAAGATCAACTCCTGCGAAATTTCGGACAATGCCGCCGGTGCTCATATCATCGGTGGCGAAGGCCAGGTGTTCCTGTCGCGATTTGTGCGCAACCGTCAAACCGCTCTGCATCTTGATTCTGCCCGCCTGAAAATCAGCCGCTGTCAGATTGCGGACAATCTGCGTGACGGACTGATGCTGGAAGATGATCGAGCGACGATTTGGGATAATGTCATCAGCAATAACGGCGGTTACAACCTGGTATACAACGGCCGGGACACGGTGAGCGCCACGCTGAACTGGTGGGGCGGCAGTGCTGAAGCGACCATAACGGCCAAGCTTTCTGCAAACAGCAGTCCCCAGCGTTCCGCAGCGGTGAAGGTATTCCCCTGGTTGTTTGAAAAACCGGCGATATTCCCGTAGTCCTGAAAAACAGGATGAGGTTTGTAAACGAATTTTTCTGCTGGAAACGTTCAGAATAAGATTCTATGCTTAGTAAAACACCCGAGACCATGTCCATCTACCTCGATAACGCAGCTACAACCTTTCCCAAACCCGAATCTGTCTATCAGGCGGTCATGCACGCCATGCGTGAGATTGGCGCATCGCCGGGCCGAGGCGGGCATCGTCGCTCGCTGGAAGCCGGCCGCATCATGTTCCAGGCCCGTGAGGCGGCAGCGGCTCTCTTTTCCGTTCCCGACTCATCCAGGGTCATCTTTACCCACAGCGCAACCGAAGCCCTCAATATGGCCTTGCGGGGGACGCTCGTGCCGGGTGACCATGTCATAACCAGCTCCATGGAGCATAACTCCCTGGCCCGTCCTCTCCATCTGCTGCAGCATCAAGGTATCCGCTTGACGGTCGTTCAGGCCGGGCCAGACGGTCGCATCGATCCGGCCGAGGTGGTGCGGGCCTTGACGCCACGCACCCGTATGATCGCTATCGGTCACGTTTCCAATGTTTCTGGTACCATTCAGCCGATCAGCTTCATATCTGCCATCGCCCGGGATGCCGGGGTCCTGTTTCTGCTGGATGCGGCTCAGTCGGCAGGCAGCGTGCCGATCGATGTCTCGGCGCTTGGTATTGATCTGCTGGCGGTCCCTGGACACAAGGGCTTGTACGGGCCGCAGGGGACCGGTCTTCTGTATGCGGCATCCCATGTAGCGTTGAAGCCACTGCTGGCAGGTGGGACCGGAAGCAACTCCAGCTCGGAAGATCAGCCTGAGTCCCTGCCGGATGGCTTTGAAGCCGGTACCCATAACCTTCCGGGAATTGCCGGACTCAAGGCCGGCATCGAGTTTGTTCAGGAACAGGGAGTGGAGGCGATTGGCGCCCATGAGCGCCGCCTCGTGTCCTATGCCATAGAACTGTTGCGGGGGGTACCGGGCATCAAACTGCACAGCCCGGCAGATCCTGCTGTGCGGGGAGCGGTATTGTCGTTCACTGTTGCTGGGATCGATTCTTCCGCTCTGGCGTATGAGCTGGACCAGCGCTTCGATATTGCCGTACGGGCCGGTCTGCACTGTGCTCCCCGGGCACATCGCACGCTGGGCACCTTCCCCGACGGCACGGTGCGGATGAGTCCCGGCTGGTTTACAACCAGCGAGGATATCGCGCTGTTTTCCGATGCCGTTCTGGCATGTTGTACAGGACATCCCGCTCTATGATCACGTATGAAGGCTTCACATCACCATTCTGACGCGAAAGGACCTCATGAAAAACTTTATTCTGGACACCAATGTGTTACTCCACGACCCGCAAGCCCTGTTCAAGTTTCAGGACAACAATATTATTATACCGATTACCGTCATTGAAGAAATCGATAGATTTAAAAAGGACATGAATGAAACCGGCCGCAATGCCCGTCAGATCTCTCGTGTCCTGGATACCATGCGTGAAAAAGGGTCGTTGGCGACCGGCATTTCACTGCCTGGCGGCGGTAATCTGCGGGTGGTGCTGTTCACGGAGAAAAATCTCAGACATCTGCCGGTCGATCTGCGGGAGGATAGCGGCGACAACCGGATTCTGTCCGTGGCCATGGATATACGCGACCAGTATCCGGACATTGAGCTGGTCTTTGTCACCAAGGACAGCAACCTGCGTATCAAGTCCGATGCCATCGGTCTGATCGCCGAGGATTACGAGTCGGACAAGGTTGATATCCAGGAGCTGTATTCCGGGACCCGTAATATCGAAGTATCGGCCGAGGAGGTTGACCGGTTTTATGGCCAGGGGTGGCTGGAGGCACCGCCGGGGCTTTTTGTGAATGAGTTTATTACGATCGTGGATAGCAGTAATCCCTCTCATAGTGCCATTTGCCGCAATTCCCCGGATACCGGCCGGATTGTGCCGGTGCTCAAGGTTCCCAAGGACGGCATCTGGAGTCTGTTCGCCCGCAACCGCGAACAGTCCTTCGCCTTGGATGTGCTTATGGACGACAGTATCAAGCTGGTGACGCTGGTAGGCAAGGCCGGTACCGGCAAGACGCTGCTGGCCATTGCAGCCGGATTGCACAAAACTGCCGAAGAAAATGTCTACAACCGGTTGCTGGTCTCGCGCCCGGTTTTCCCCATGGGCAAGGACCTGGGCTTTCTGCCGGGCGATATCGAGGAGAAGCTGACACCCTGGATGCAGCCGATCTTCGATAACGTCGAGCTGCTCCTCTCCGGTCACGAAAGCGACAAGCGCCACAGCAACAAGGGCTACAAAGAGCTGATGGCTATGGGACTTCTGGATATCGAACCGCTCACCTATATCCGTGGCCGCTCGATTCCCAACCAGTACCTGATTGTTGATGAGGCCCAGAACCTGACGCCCCACGAGATCAAGACCATTGTCACCAGGGTGGGGGAGGGGACCAAGATCATCCTGACCGGCGACCCCTACCAGATCGACAATCCTTATGTGGACTCATCCAGTAACGGTCTGAGCTATCTGGTCGAGAAGTTCAAGGGGCAGCGTATTGCTGCGCATGTGACGCTCACGAAAGGCGAACGTTCGGAACTGGCCGAGCTGGCGGCGAATCTTCTGTAATAATTTATAATCCACTACGGAGGCACGGAGACACTGAGGGAAAGCCAATCTGAACAGCGGAACTCATTTTTAGGTGGTATTCGCAGTTTATAGATTTGCTTTTTCAATACGTTGATGTTCTTCGTGCCTCTGTGTCTTCGTGGTAAGGTTTGTGATTTTATGCTCGTTCTTGCAATCGAAACATCCTGTGATGAAACTGCCGCCGCTGTGGTGCGTGACGGCAGCGAAATCCTTTCGTCGGTGGTTTCGTCACAGATTGCGATCCATGCCGAGTATGGCGGCGTGGTGCCAGAGATTGCTTCCCGCAAACACCTGGAGATGATCTCACCGGTCATCAGCCAGGCCTTGCGAGATGCTGCTGTCGAGCTTTCCGCTATCGAGGGGATTGCGGTCACTCGGGGACCGGGTCTGTCCGGTGCGCTGCTGGTGGGGCTTTCAACCGCCAAGGCAATTGCCTTCTCGTGCGGGATACCCTTTGTCGGTGTGCATCATATCGAAGGGCATCTCTTTGCCGGATTTCTTGAACATCCGGTCGCGTTTCCATTCCTGGCGCTGGTCGTATCAGGCGGCCACACCCACCTGTATCACGTCGAAGGCTTCGGCCGTTACACGACGCTTGGAAGGACGGTGGATGATGCCGCCGGAGAGGCCTTTGACAAGTCGGCAAAGATCATGGGTCTGGAGTATCCCGGCGGCGCCAAGATTGATCTGCTGGCCCACACCGGCGACAACAAGGCCGTACGTCTGCCCCGTCCGCTGATCAACGACGGCACGCTCAATTTCAGTTTCAGCGGGCTCAAGACCGCCATGCTGCAGCATATATCCAAACACCCGGTAACTATTCCCGGCCAGGAGGCCAATGATCTGTGTGCATCCTTCCAGGCCGCGGTGTGTGATGTGCTGGTGGCCAAGACCGGGTCCGCCCTTGTTCAAAGCGCGGCACAGCGACTGGTGGTAGCCGGCGGAGTAGCCTGCAACAGCGGTCTGCGCTCGGCCATGACAGCCCTGGCAGCGGAACGAGGGGTGGAACTGCATATCCCGAAACCGGCTTTGTGCGGTGATAATGCCGCCATGCTGGCTGTGCCCGGCAATTATTATCTGAGCGAAGGATACGCATCCCGGCCGAGTCTCGATGTTACCGCGACCTGGGAGATGGATCGTATCAAGGAGATGTTTCTGTGAGTTCCAAACGCCGCCCCCTGAAAGCTTTAGGACAAAACTTTCTCGTTGATGGAAACATCATTGAGAAGATCATCAGCAGCGCAGATGTTCATCCCGAGGACTGTGTGCTGGAAATCGGGCCTGGCCGTGGTGCACTGACAGAAATTCTGGCACAGCGGGCCGGACGTCTGATCCTGATCGAATTCGATCACGCACTGGCAGCAGGCCTGAAGAGGCGCTATGCCGATGATCCTCGCGTAACGGTCATAGATGGCGATGTGCTGGCGGTTGATCTGGCAGAGATACTTTCTGAAGCCGAGAGCTGGAAGGTGGTTGCAAATCTGCCCTATAATATCTCCACGGCGGTTCTGTTTCGTTTGCAGGAGATACGGAGCAAGCTGTCCAGGATGATCCTGATGCTGCAGAAGGAGGTCGGCGACCGCCTGGTTGCGCCACCCGACTGTAAAGACTATGGGGTGACGACGGTACTGCTCGGGCTCTGGTTCGATATGCGCCGCGAGTTTCTGGTACATCCCGGCTGTTTTCATCCCAGCCCCAAGGTCGATTCGGCGGTACTCCGTTTTGTTCCCTTATCGGCTCCGCGCGTAGCGGTCGGGAATGAGGAGGTGTTCAGGCGAGTGGTTAAAGGGTCATTCGGCATGCGCCGCAAGACCTTGATCAACTGCCTGAAGGCCACAGAACTGGTGCCGGGTGATGAGCTGCAACAGATTTTGGACGACTGCGGGATAGATGGAAAACGCCGTGGTGAGACGCTTACTCTGGATGAGTTTGCGGCTCTGTCACGGCGCTTTTCCGTTGTAAATGCATAATACAGACCGCCGATCAGGCGGTTTTTTATTGATCAGGCTTTTGATTTAACCGTTTTTGCTTTGACCGGCTTGACGGCTTTTGCTGTTTTTGCAATTTTTGCTGTTTTTGCCGGAACAGGTATTGTCGCTTTGGTGGCTTTAGCAGACAGAGGAGCAGCTTTGATTGTGGGGGCGGCAGCCTTGTTTTTGGCAGCCCGTACTGCGCGTGCTTTTTCCAGGTTGGCAGCCAGATTGTTGTCATTGGCTGATTTGCGGCGGGCTTCGGAGTAGTTTTTTGCCGTCAGTGACTGGCTTGAGGAAATATTGAACTGTTTGCGGTACTGCCCCGGTTTCAAGTCATGGGCCTGCTTCAAGTGGCGAGTCAGGGTTTTGAATCCGGTCTTGCCGCATACCAGACAACCAACCTGGTCATTCTGAAAGGCCTTTTTGAGTGTCATGGCAGGTCCAGCGGTTGTGCCGACAGCAACTTCAGCGACAGTTCCATCTGTATCAAGCTTTTTGAGTGTTACAAAGACCCTGTTAATTTCCTGGATCAGCTCATCACTCGACATCTCGGTACCGACCGTGTGTGAAGAAACGATGCTGGCAGTAAGTTCTACAAGCGAAGACGTCATACATTACCTCCTTTAGTATGTAAATTCGATTGGATTAAACCTTAAGATCAGGCATAAATCAAGAATAATAATCAATAAGTAGTTGTATACGTTGCTTCAATTGTGTATGTATCACAAAATTCATAGAGCAACTACGTTACTATCTGCCCATAGTACCAAGTATCTACTTCATGGGAACATGTGAAAAATATGCCCTCTGTTTTGCCCTACCTATTCCTGATCCCGGCACTCATCTCTCTCGTGCTGCTTGTGGTGCTGCTGTCGCGCATTTCCCGGCTGGCGGCATCCGCCGGACTTGGACCCCGGATAGATTCGTTGGAGCGCCAACTGGAGCGTCAGGAGCGTATGCTGCGCGAAGAGTTGGGGCGTAGTCGTGAAGAATCGCAGCAGTCGGCCCGGCAGGGGCGTGAAGAAAATACGAATGCGGTTTCAGCGCTCGGAGACTCCCTGTTGAAACGGATGAGCGAGATAGCCGTCTTGCAGAAGGACCAGTTGCAGATCTTTGCAGGGCAATTGAAAGATCTGACCGTCAGCAACGAAGGGCGTATGGACAGACTGCGGCACAGTGTCGAAGAACGGCTGCGCCTGATCCAGGAAGATAATGCCCTCAAGCTCGAACAGATGAGGGTTACGGTTGACGAGAAACTTCACGATACCCTGGAGAGGCGCTTGGGAGAATCATTCAAGCTGGTCAGCGAGCGTCTGGAACTGGTTCAGCGTGGTCTGGGCGAGATGCAGTCGCTGGCCAGCGGGGTTGGCGATCTGAAAAAGGTGCTGACCAATGTCAAGACCCGCGGCACCTTTGGGGAGATTCAACTGGCGAGCCTTCTGGAACAGGTGCTGGCCCCCGGCCAATATGACGCCAATGTGGAAACCCGAAAAGGGAGTGGTCAGCGGGTCGAATTCGCCCTCAAACTGCCGGGACGGAACGGAACGCCCGATAATCAGGTCTGGCTGCCGCTGGATGCCAAATTTCCCCAGGAGGACTATCTGCGGCTGCTGGATGCCCAGGAGTTGGGCGATGCACTACTGGCCGGCGAAGCGGGCAAACAGCTTGACAAGGCGGTACGGTTGATGGCTACGGACATTCGCGACAAATACCTGGACCCACCGCATACCACGGACTTCGGTGTTATGTTTCTACCTACGGAAGGTCTGTATGCGGAAGTACTGCGACGCCCCGGTTTGTTTGAAGCGCTGCAGCGCGATTTCAAGGTGATGATCGCCGGGCCGACGACCTTGGCGGCACTGTTGAACAGTCTGCAGATGGGCTTTCGCACCCTGGCCATCGAGAAGCGCTCCGCTGAGGTCTGGAACCTGCTGGCGGCCGTGCGAACTGAATTTACCAAGTTTGGTCTGGTACTGGAAAAGACCGGTAAAAAGCTGCAGGAAGCCGGTAATCATATTGATGCGGCAGCGCTCCGCAGCCGCATCATCGAGAAAAAACTCAAAGGGGTGCAGGCGATGCCGGAAGTTGAGGCCACGGCTCTGCTTGAAGCAGAGCCGTGGGATGAAGGGGATAGAGCCTGATGTCTGAAAAACGTAATATCGCTCGCGCGGCCGGGATTCTGGGCAGTGCTACCATGCTCTCCCGCATCATGGGTATGGTGCGGGATATGGTCGTTTCGCGCCTGTTTGGCGCCGGTCTGGCTACTGACGCATTCTTTGCTGCTTTTCAGATCCCCAGTATGCTGCGGCGTTTTTTTGCCGAAGGTGCCCTGACGGCGGCTTTCGTACCGACCTTTTCAGCAACGCTCAATCAGCGCGGTGAAGGGGATGCCCGTGAACTGGCCAATGTCTGCTTTACCCTGCTGACGATTGTCATGGCGTTCATTACCCTGGCGGGTGTCATCTTCTCCCCCTGGATTGTCGGAGTCATGTTCCCAGGCTTCAAGGCTGTGCCGGGTAAGTTTGAATTGACGGTATTTCTCAATCGCATGATGTTCCCCTACATCTTTTTTATCAGTCTGGTAGCCCTCTGTATGGGGATACTGAATACCCTGCGACATTTTTTTACCCCGGCCATCTCGACGGTATTTCTGAATATTAGCATGATCCTGTCGGCACTCCTGTTACGCCGGTTTTTCGAGGTGCCTATCATTGCGCTGGCTGCCGGGGTTATGATCGGTGGATGTATTCAGCTGATCTTGCAACTGCCGGTGTTGTGGAAAAAAGGATTTCCGATCCGTCTCAGTTTTAGATTCCGCAATCCTGAAGTCAGGCGCATAGCCCTGCTCATGCTGCCTGCCACTTTCGGAGTGGGGGTCTATTACCTGAATATCACCGTCAGCGCCATTCTGGCTTCACAACTGCCGCAAGGGAGTGTGTCTTATCTGTATTATGCCCAGCGCCTGTTCGAATTCCCCCAGGGGCTTTTTACCGTGTCAGTGGCTCAGGCGGTACTCCCTTCCATGAGTAAGCAGGCGGCAGAAGGAAATGTGGACGGGATGAAAGAATCTCTGAAATTCGGACTGCGCTTGACCCTGTTTGTTACCATCCCCGCCATGGCAGGGCTGATGGTCTGCTCGACGCCTATCTTCAGTTTGATTTTCATGGGTGGCGCGTTCGACTATGCCCAGGTGACTAATGCCGCCCAGGCGCTGTTTTACTATTCCCTGGGGCTCTCTTGTGTTGCTTTGACACGTGTGCTTGCTCCGGCCTTCTATGCCCTCAAGGATACCCGGACACCGGTATGCACCGCTTTTGCCTCGTTTCTACTCAATGTCATCTTCAGCCTGATTCTCATGAAGCCGCTTCTGCATGGTGGCCTGGCCCTGGCGACGACACTGTCGGCCCTGGTCAATATGCTGCTGCTGTTATGGTTGTTACGCCGCAAGATCGGCCGGTATGGTGGCCGGGGAATTGTTGCTTCCGCTGTCAAGGCCTTGATCGCATCGCTACCGATGGCTGTGGTGGTGGTATATATCTGTCGCTTGGCTGACTGGTCGCAACTCGGACATAAGCTGTTAAAAACATCGGTGCTGGGCGGTGCGATAATGTGCGGTCTACTGATCTATGCCGGGGCATCCAGGCTGTTGCGTTCGGAGGAAGCGTTGGAGCTGTCCGGGCTGATCAGAAAAAAATATGGTCGGAGGCGGGTATGACAGAGTATGTCTCGTTGTTTGAAACCGGGCTTGGCATGGGGGCTGTTGTGGCGAGCGAGCAGGGCATACGAAGGGTGTATCTGCCGCATGACAACACCCTTGGTACCTTTGCCCGTGACGGTCTGGACAGGATGCCAGCGTCGGAGCTTACCGATATGGTAGCGGGTATGCTAATGCAATACTTTAAAGGTGAGAGGCAACAGTTTGATACTACGCCTGTTGATATCAGCCTTGCGGGCCAATTCAGATTGCATGTCCTCAGGCTGATCCGTAGCATACCGTATGGCGTGGTCAGGAGTTACGGAGAGGTAGCAAGGTTAGCCGGGTCGCCGGGAGCGGCCCGGGCTGTTGGTGCTGCCATGGCATCAAATCCGGTACCGATCGTTATCCCTTGTCACCGCGTCGTTGCAGCCAATGGTCGCCTGACCGGATACAGTGCTCCGGGAGGTTTGGAATTAAAAAAATATCTATTACAGATGGAAGGTGTTGAATTTAAAGGGGAGCTCATCTGTCAAGAAAAATGATGGTTATTAACAGGTGAAATTGGCATGAAAACAATTTTCAAGAGGTTACATCCGTTTAAACTCGCTAAGTACCCATAAATGCTGTAACTATACGTAACTAGCTGAATTTAAAGGAAATGCACCGTGTATAAAAAAGTGGCAATGTGAAAAAATCTCTTGTAAAAATATCACTTTTGAATTCTATCAACACCGTTGTCCACAGGTTATCCACATTTTTTGTGGATAAGCCGTAGCCTAACTGTAAAACCTGTAACATTCCTGTCACTTGTCGCCTTGATAATTCCTTTCATGGACTTTTGCCTCCTCCCAGAGCTGGTCCATTTCATTTAATGGCGTTTCATTCATACGTCTGTTTTGGACATGCAGGCTATCCTCGACATACTGAAATCGATGCTGAAAGCGGGTAATGGTTTTGCGCAGGGCCTCTTCAGGGTTGATTGACAGGAAACGACCCAGGTTGACGATGGCAAACAGCAGGTCACCCAGCTCAGCTTCCATATGCTCGTTGTCACCGGCGAGCATGGCTTCTTCAAATTCATGCAGCTCTTCCATGACCTTGGCCATCACCTGGTCGATATGTTCCCAGTCAAATCCGACGCGAGCTGCCTTCTCGGTAATCTTCTGAGCCTTGAGCAAAGCCGGCAGATGTGGTGGAACGCCGGAAAGTGCGGATGTGCGTTCAGCCCCCTTTTCCAGTTTCTTGATCTGTTCCCAGTTTTCAATCTGAGCATTGCTGTCTGCTATGTGCATGTCGCCAAAGACATGCGGATGACGTCGGACCAGCTTTTCGCATAATGTCTGAATGACATCGTCAATGCTGAAACTACCGGACTCTTCGGCAATGGCAGCGTGAAATACCGGCTGGAGCAGCAGATCTCCCAGTTCTTCTTGCAAGTGTTCCGGAGACTTTGCGTCGATGGCCTCAATGACCTCGTAGGTTTCTTCCAGCAGATAGCGGGTCAGGCTTTCATGGGTTTGTTCCGCATCCCATGGACAGCCCCCGGGACCGCGTAAACGTTTCATAATCATAATCAGCTCGTCAAATTTTGTAACGGTTGTCTTCATTGAGTTATCCTCTTTAAATTATAATATAAACATTAAACAAAAATACTGTTGACTATGCCATCCGCTCAATTAAAGTAGCACAAAATTTTTTAAACAGGAGGTTCAAATGCTCAAGAAAGGTATCATGGCACATGTGGCTGCAAGCCTGGGCATCGTCGCCTTGGCTGCGGGGCTGGCATTTGCATCGTCACATAGCGCTTCGGCAGTATCGCCCGAAGAGGCGCTCCAAAAGCTGATGGACGGCAACAAGCATTACGTAGACAATAAGCTGACCGGCTCAAAGCTGTGCGATCTCAGTACTCGCGCCAGCCTGGCCAATTCTCAGAAGCCTTATGCCATCATCCTGACGTGCTCCGATTCCCGCGTTCCGCCTGAACTTATTTTTGACAAGGGACTCGGTGAGATCTTCGTCATTCGGGTAGCCGGCAATATCCCCGACCCCATTGTGCTGGGAAGTATCGAATATGCTGCTGAACATCTGGGCAGTCCTCTGATGATGGTTATGGGGCACGAGCGATGCGGTGCTGTGACGGCCGCCGTTGAGGCAAAAGGTAAAACGACCGGCAGTCCCAATATAGATGCTATTGTAAAAGCCATTGCTCCCAACATCAGGAAAGCGGTCAGGGATTGTGATGTCTGCAAAAATGACAAGAAATGCGCCGAAACTAAAAAGAGTGAATTCGTCGAATGCGTGATCAATACCAACGCCAAGACTGTCGCCGCTGGCCTGACCAAGAAGTCAGCTATACTCAACCATCTCGTAAAAGAAAAGAAGCTCAAGATCGTAGCCGCCAGGTATGATCTCGACGACGGCATCGTTTCCATTCTAAAATAATTGAATCAGAAAAGGTGTATAGGGAACGGGTGCTTTATAGCACCTGTTCTATTTGAGTGCTACAGACTTGGTCAAAAGTGTTCCCTGAAATGCAGCTCTAATTCTCGCAATCAACATCATTCCTAAACACATCGGCTCTATTTTCAGTAGTTCAATGTATCGTTCGCAGATTTGTGTTGCAATGTTTTTTTGATTTGCGCGTGTGCGTTATTCGAGTATCCATGAGCACATACAACCTGTGTGATGAGCAGAATTTATATTTGGCTATTATGGAAAATTAGCCATATACTAAATCTTTGCAGTACATCTCCTCAATCAGGTCACCACACCAATGTTCCTGTTCGATAAACTCCAGCTGACGCTTGTCAAAAAACTGATCATCAGCTTTGCCATTAGTGGCATTTGCATGTTGACCGGTCTGGTCTATACGGTTAGCGGCCTGAGAAACATGCACGAGATGGAGGTGGAAATTGCTGAAAAAGACCTGTCAGCAGCCACGATAACAATCACATTGCGTGAAATGATGCTTGCACAGGAACGGTATGTCGGGCGATATGAAATTTTACATCAGCCTGAATTGCGGGAACTGTATCATCAGAATAACGAAAATTTCCGTTCTCGTTTAGAGTCTCTGCAGAAGGTGTACAGTGGAAGTGGCCTTGATTTGCTTGTCGCGGGTTTTAGACTTCATTCTGCACTCAGTGAGAGGATCTTGTCCGGTAACCCGGTCAATAAAGATGCCATGGGGCGTGCAGCTGCTCAGGTCGCCTCGGCGCTGGATTTTATCAGATCGGATCAGCAGAAGACATTGGACAATAAACTAAAGGAAGAAGATGAACGGGAAACAAAAATTGTTACCTGGTCGATTGGATTGGCGACCGGTGGCGCTTCCCTTTCATTTATAATTGCGTTTCTGATGATCTATTCATTTTCAACCTCGATTGGCAAACTCCAGAAAGCCACCCATCGCATTGCGGCTGGTGATTTCGATCATGATCCCGGCATAATATCCGGAGACGAAATTGGAGCCTTATCAAAGGATTTCAAGCAGATGGCAGAACGTCTCAAGGTGCTGGAACAATTGAGTCTTGACGCCAGCCCGTTGACACGTTTACCGGGAAATATCGCTATTGAGCGTTCCATCAACAGACGACTTCGAGAACAGACCTCGTTTACGATGTGTTATCTGGATCTGGATAACTTTAAATCTTACAATGACCGCTATGGCTACATCAGGGCCAGTGAAATCCTGAAAAAAACCGGCGAGGTTATTCATGAGGCAGTCAAGCGCCTGAATGATCCCGATGCGTTTATTGGCCATATAGGAGGAGATGACTTTGTCGTGATCATCGATGCCAGGCTTGCGAAAGAGGCTTGTCAGCAGATCATTGTTGATTTTGATGCAATGATACCGGCTTATTATTCCGATGAAGATCGTTTGGCCGGTTGTATCGAAGGGGTTGACCGCTACGGTGTGCCGCGGGTGTTTCCGTTAATCTCAATATCGATTGCCGCACTGAACTGCCAGCCGGGGAATTATGCTACCGCGGCTGAGATCGCCACAGCGGCGGCTGCGGTTAAGGACCGGGTCAAGGAATCAATCGGCAGTAACTATATTATTGTAAGGGAGGCGGGAAAAAGTGAGACCTAGGCACATTATAACCACAGTTGTACTGGCTCTCTTGCCGTTACTGTGTAGTTGCAGTCAGTTGGGCTGGAAGATTGCGCTTGTTCCCGTGGTGCCGGACGAATCCCCCCCCCACGCGGTTTCTGATCAGGAACGCCGCTTTGCAGCTGCTCTGGAATTTTTGCGGGCTGGTAACGCGGCGGCGGCCAGCGGCCAGCTCGCGCGAGTAGTCGCAGATCCGCCAATTGAGGGTTTAACCGATGAAGCCCTGTTTCGTCTGTCGCTATTGTCTCTTCGGGAAGAAGGCAATAAGGGATCAATAAGGGCGCTGGAGTTGCTGGAGCGGCTGAATAACGAATTTCCCCGCAGTATCTGGACGCACCAAGCGGCCCCGTTGAGCGTGTATCTGGAAGGTGTCAAGATGCTCCGGAATCGGCAACGAGAAGTTAAGACTCTAAAAGAGCTCAATCTTTCACTCAGTCGAGATAATCGGGGGATGCGGCAAACGTTAGAGCGCTTGAACAATCTCGACCTTGAGTTGGACCAGAAGATCAAGCGCTGACGATTCCTGCCGCTTTCATTACCTGGTAAGCGGCTACCGAATGAGGCTTGTTTCACCAGCGGCTTGAATAACTACGATAATAAAATATAGCTGACGTGGATTGTGTTCTGTATCAGCTGCGCTTATTGTGCTTGTCCCCGATCAGGTATTCCCCCAGAAACGCACCCTTGTACTCCATAAATCGGTTATTGGCGACGGCTTCGCGAATTTCTGACATCATTTTCAGATAGAAGTGAACATTGTGGATAGCAGAGAGGACAGCAGAAACGACCTCGTTAGCGGCAAACAGGTGGTGCAGGTAGGCACGGCTGAAATTCCGGCAGGTGTAGCAACTGCAACTTGGATCGATCGGAAAAAAATCGCGCTTGAAGTTCTTGTTGGTCAGGCGGATCTTACCGCGACGCGTAAAGAGTGTGGCGCTTCGGGCGTAACGGGTCGGGATAACGCAGTCAAACATGTCGATGCCGCGCTCGACGCTCTCCAGAATATCCTCCGGCAGACCGACCCCCATCAGATAACGGGGTTTGTCTTCAGGGAGGTGCGGCGCGGTCCAGCTGACCACCTTCTTGAGTAGTTCCAGTCCTTCTCCCACGCTGACACCACCAATGGCATACCCCGGCAGATCCAGTTTACGCATCTCGCGGGCACACATGGCCCGCAGGTCTTCGTAGACGCTTCCTTGAACGATGCCGAACAGGGCCTGCCCATTGTCGGTCATGGCATTCCTGCATTCTTTCAGCCAGCGAATGGTCTTTTGGGTGGATTGTTCGGCGTAGCTTCGATCACAGGGGTAGGGGATGCACTCATCGAAGGCCATGATGATATCGGCGCCCAGGTCCTGTTGAATCCTGGTGGCTGTTGCCGGGTCAAGATAAATCTCCTCGCCGGTGAGTTCGTGTTTAAAAAATACACCATCTTCTGTGATGCGTTTGTTGGGAAGCGAGAAAACCTGGAAACCTCCTGAATCCGTAAGGATTGGACCATTCCAGGCCATAAACTTGTGTAGACCGCCGGCCTTTTTCACCAATCCTTCGCCGGGCTGCAGGTGCAGGTGGTAGGTATTGCTGAGAATTATCTGGGCTCCGGTCTCGGTGATCTGTGCCGGCGTGAGTGGTTTCATGGCGCCGTGAGTAGCCACCGGCATGAAAATAGGGGTCTGGATGTCGCCGTGTGCAGTGTTGATGATGCCGAGACGTGCAGCACTCTGCGTATCTTTTTTGAGCAGGGTGAATTTCATGAAATGATAGCTCCTGAAATAATAAGTAAATTTATTGACTATGGTTACTAACAGAATGTTCCATTAATTGCAATTGCGCCGCAGATGCGTATTCACGTGATGTTAAATTGAATGCTGTATACATAAAATGGTTGCAATTTTTTATAACGATGTTTAGTATGCACGTCTGCAAATATCGTCTGAATTTATCATAGTTCCTAATCATAAATACTCGTTCAAAGGAGGTTGAAATGGTGGTTGTCTCCAGATTGCTCTGGCGCGGTCCCCCCGTCACTTTTAGTCTCCTCTAAAAGTATCATAACCAGCAGTATCACATCTAAAAAGGAAGGAATGCTATGCAACTGCTCACGTCTTCAATCGGCAGAAAAATTTTGATGGCAATCACAGGCCAGGCTATGGTTCTTTTTGCTGTCATCCATCTGCTCGGTAACAGCTCCATCTTCGGATGGCTTCCGGGTGGCATCAATGCCTATGCCCACCACCTCCACAGCTTGCCGGCCCCGATCATCATCGGTTTTCGCCTCGGCCTGCTGGTCTTTGCCTGCGTTCACATCTGGTTCGGCATTCAGCTGACTATTGAGAACCGTGGCGGTCGTCCCCAGCAGTATGCCGTCAAGACGACCCAGAAAGCGACCTTTGCCAGCGAAAACATGATCTGGACCGGTTCGCTTCTGGTGGCCTTCATCGTGTACCACCTGCTGCATTTCACTTTCCAGGTGATTAGCCCTGATACAGCAGCGCTTACACATCTGGTTGACGGTGTGCCCAATGTCCTGGGAATGGTCGTTGCTGCGTTCCAGAACATGTTTGTTGCACTGATCTATGCCGGAGCGATGCTGGTTCTGTTCCTGCATCTGTCCCACGGTATCCAGAGCTTTTTCCAGACAATGGGCTGGAGCAATGACCGGGTACAGCCGTTCATCACCAAGACCGGAACTCTGGTTGCACTGGTCCTGTTCCTGGGCTATGCGGCCATTCCGCTCGCCATTCTGTTTCGAATTCTGAATTAAGGGGGTTATTGTGATACTTGACGGAAAATGTCCTACCGGACCAATCGAACAAACCTGGGATAAGCATCGCTTCGACCTGAAGCTGGTCAATCCCGCCAACAAGCGCAAGTATAATGTCATTGTGGTCGGAACAGGTCTGGCTGGTGGCGCTGCTGCTGCCTCGCTCGGTGAACTCGGCTATAATGTACAGGCCTTCTGCTATCAGGATTCGCCTCGCCGTGCGCACTCCATCGCTGCACAGGGCGGTATCAATGCCGCCAAGAACTATCCCAACGATGGTGACTCGATCTACCGTCTGTTCTATGACACCATCAAGGGTGGCGACTTTCGCGCCCGTGAGGCAGACGTCTGGCGTCTGGCACAGGTGTCCAACAATATTATCGACCAGTGCGTAGCTCAGGGTGTGCCCTTTGCCCGTGACTACGCCGGCTACCTTGACAACCGCTCCTTCGGCGGCGCCCAGGTTTCCCGTACCTTCTTTGCTCGTGGCCAGACCGGTCAGCAGCTCCTGCTGGGAGCTTACTCGGCACTGTCGCGTCAGATCAAGGCCAAAACGGTCACGATGTACGATCGCCGCGAGATGCTCGACCTGGTAGTGGTTGACGGCGTAGCCCGCGGCATCACCGTGCGCAATCTGGTGACCGGCCAGCTTGAGAGTTACGCAGCTGACGCTGTCTGTCTGGCAACCGGCGGGTATGTCAATGTGTTTTATCTATCCACTAATGCCATGGGCTGTTCGGTCACGGCCAACTGGAAGGCCCACAAAAAGGGCGCGTACTTCGCCAATCCTTGCTACACCCAGATCCACCCGACCTGCATTCCGCAGGCTGGAGACTATCAATCCAAGCTGACCCTGATGTCCGAGTCACTGAGGAATGACGGCCGTGTATGGGTGCCCAAGAAGAAAGAGGATTGCGGCAAACATCCTAATGAGATCGCTGAAGATGATCGCGATTATTATCTGGAACGTAAATACCCTTCCTACGGCAACCTGGCTCCGCGCGATATCGCTTCTCGTGCTGCCAAGGAACAGTGCGATGATGGTCGTGGTGTTGGGCCTGGCGGCCGCGGTGTGTACTTGGATTTTGCCGATTCCATTAAACGTCTGGGTGAAGATACCATCCGTGAACGTTACGGCAACCTGTTCGAGATGTATGAAAAGATCACCGATGAGAACGGCTACAAACGTCCTATGCGTATGTATCCTGCTCCTCACTATGCCATGGGCGGCCTTTGGGTTGATTACAACCTGATGAGCAATATTCCCGGCCTGTTCGTGCTGGGCGAGGCCAACTTCTCGGTACATGGTGCCAACCGTTTGGGTGCTTCGGCTCTCATGCAAGGTCTGGCCGACGGTTACTTCGTTATCCCCTACACAATCGGCGGTTACCTGGCCACTGTTAAGCCGGGTCAGGTCAAGACAGACCATGCTGAATTCAAAAAGTCAGCGGAGGACGTCAAAGCAGAGCAGAACAAGTATCTCTCCATCAATGGTAAAAAGACCGTGTTCGAGTTCATGCGGGAAGTTGGTGGTTTGATGTGGGAAAACTGCGGCATGGCTCGCACCAAGGAATCGCTTGAAATCAACCTCAAGAAGATTCCGGCCCTGCGCGAAGAATTCTGGAAGAATGTCAAGGTTACCGGTAGTGGCGCAGAACTGAATCAGCAATTGGAAAACGCCGGCCGTACCGCCGATTTTCTGGAGTTTAGCGAACTGCTTTGTCGTGATGCCTTGCACCGCAACGAATCCTGCGGCGGACACTTCCGCTCTGAATACCAGGATGCTGGCGAAGCACAGCGTGATGATGTGAACTTCTGCTATGTCGGTGCTTGGGAATACAAGGGTGACAATAAAGAGCCTGAACTGCACAAAGAGCCGTTGAAGTTCGACAACGTACATCTCGCCGTAAGGAGCTACAAATAATGAGCGATCACAAGACCATGACATTGACACTGATCGTGTGGCGCCAGAAGAATGCCAACGATCCCGGAAAATTCGAGACCTATACCGCAAAGAATATCACTGAGCATCACTCTTTTCTGGAGATGCTTGATTGCGTCAACGAAGATCTGATTCACTCGGGAAAAGATCCGATCGTTTTTGATCATGACTGTCGCGAAGGGATCTGCGGCATGTGTTCACAGGTCATCAACGGTGCACCACATGGCGGGCAGGATCGTACGACGGTCTGTCAGCTGCATATGCGTAAATTCAAAGACGGCGATACCATTTATATCGAGCCGTGGAGAGCCCGTGCCTTCCCGATTGTCCGTGACCTGATTGTGGATCGTTCCGCCCTGGATAAGATCATTCAGTCGGGCGGTTATACCTCTTGTCACACCGGCGGGGTTGCCGACGGTAACGCCATTCTTATTCCCAAACCGGTTGCCGACGAGGCCATGGATGCAGCTGAGTGCGTCGGTTGTGGTGCCTGTGTGGCCGGCTGCCCCAATGGTGCTGCCATGCTGTTCACCGGAGCCAAGATCTCCCAGTTGGCATTACTGCCGCAGGGTAAAGCTGAGGCAGCGCAACGTGTCACGAATATGACCAACACCATGACGGAATGCGGTTTTGGCAACTGCACCAATCATTATGAGTGTATGGCAGCCTGCCCCAAGGGGATCAACGTCAAGTTTATCGCCCGCATGAACCGTGAGTTTCTCAAGGCACAGTTCGCATAGCCCGTTACACTTCAATGATATGTACTAAAATCAGGGCGGCCTTCGAGCCGCCTTTTTTTAGTTGTGCGCCCGGCAGGGCGCGTGGGGCGCAAGCCCCATCGAATCAGCCATGGTAGCTGATTCGTGACTTGGAGGTGCAAGTCCTCTACGGACCCTGATGGTGGGAACCGTTAGCCGAACGGCAAGGGTGTCCGGGGTGAC
>DAHZCG010000004.1 GCA_027404165.1 Geobacteraceae bacterium | reverse complement strand
CTGGAGATGAGGCCGGCGAGGACCGAGAGGGCGCCAGCAGCGCAAGCGACCAGGAACCTGATTGCGCGGGCGCATGAACTGCAGGCGGCCGGCCTGCTGGATCCGGCGGCAACGCTGCTGGAGGCGGCGCTGCGACAGGAGCGACCGGGCAGGGGCGAGCTGGGACTGGCGCGGCAGGTAGCGCAGCTGGAGGATGAACGTGGCAACTGGTATTTCGGGCTACGGGCCATGTTGCGGGCGTTGCCGGATTACCTGGAGGTCCCGGCGGAGGCACTGCCGGCGAGCGAGTGGCGGCGGCTCTATCCGATTCCATACCCACGGCAGATTGCGGCGGCGAGCGAGCGGTATGGGATTGGGCGGGATTTGCTGCTGGGGGTAATGCGGCAGGAGTCGGGGTTCGACGCAAAGTCGTTGTCAGGCGCACGAGCGCGAGGGCTGATGCAACTGGAACTGGGGACGGCGCAACGGGTATTTGCGCACCTGCCGACAGCGTGGCAGGCGCTGGCTGATCCGGGCCGGCTGCGCGCCGCCGATCTGTTCAACCCAGGCTTGAGTATTGCGCTGGGGGCCGCGGACCTGAAGCGAGAGTTGGGGATTTTCCCGACGACGGCGGCGGCACTGGCGGCGTACAACGCCGGGCAAGCGCGGGTGCGGATGTGGGAGGCGCAATTTCCGAGGGCGCATGGCGACGTTTTTATAGAAACCATCCCGTTTACGCAGACGCGGGGATACGTGGAAGCAGTGCTGCGGAATCAAGCTGCATACCGGCGAATCTATGGACATTAGGCGAAGCGGGGTTGCAAAAGGGGGGGCGGTGGTGGTGAACTGGAAGCACGCAGGAAAGGAGGTGGTCCAGTGGATTCATCCGGCAGTAGACAGAACAGAACTTGGACTTGCGAGGTGGCTGAGGCCTAGGCGTTCAGGCCAGCCTGAGAGGCGTCCTGGACGCCCCAGCCAATTCCATCAATCCACCGCTTCGAGCCTTGCCGCTCGAGGGGAAAGCGGTCCCGGCTAAAGCCGGGACCGCTTTTTCGTCCCAGAAGAAATATTTCCGCCACCCGCGCAACACGCCCGGCACGAAGGGGTTGAATGGTCAACCCGTTAGCGCACCCAAGGGCCTGCAGGGATGGGAAACCGGAGCTGCAGGCCCTTTTCTCCATGACGGCAGCCATGCTACATTGGGAATCGCGCTTGCGGGAGTAACTCAGTGGTAGAGTGCGACCTTGCCAAGGTCGAAGTCGCGGGTTCGAATCCCGTTTCCCGCTCCAAAAAATACCAACTACTTTAAGTAGTTAAGGGCAAAAAGCCCCGGCTTTCGCAGAAAATTTTGCATGTGGCCGGGGCTATTCTTTTGCCCGGGTTTTTGAATCCCTGCCAAATTACCTCAGAATTGCCAGCCGGTCCTGTTCCAACCACTCAGTATGGTTTCCGTACACCTCAAAAAACATCTGCTTGCTCGCATGCCCCAAGAGATTCATAAGCCGGTTCTGGTCGGTGCGGATAGTCAGCGCCCACGCTGCGAACGTATGACGTGTCGCTTAGGGCTTTCGGTACGCGATGCCAGGCCTTCATCGCTTTTACCCACACTCTTCGCTGGAACAACTCCGCTGAAAAATGCTTGCCGTTTTCCATGGTAAAGAGATAATCAGCATCTGCCGAATTCATGGCATCATCCAGAATCCTGCCAATGACCTGCGTAACGGGAATCCTTCTCTCCAAGTATATCGCACCAGGAGTGTAACACGTTAAAAACCAGCACCAGTTGGCCTAAGCTAGATTCAGCCACTCTTATTCTCTTGAATTTTTATTTCCCGCCCAGCATTGTTTTCACTTTCTTCAGCGTATCAATGTTTTTTTGCAGGCCGCTAACATTTTTTTCCATATCAGTTATTGTCGTACCAAGCTGAGCGACACTTCCAAGAGCACCACCGCTTTCGGATGCTTGCTTTAGCAAATTACTGCCAAAGTCCCCCATCTGTGCATTAGCGTTGTGCTGGGGCAATGAACCGCAGATGTAGCCTGCTGAAAAAATAGCTGTAACGATGCCGATGCGTACACTGTAAAGGATAGTCTTGTGTGACATGTTGAACCCCCCTTTTTTTGTTGGCGTTGCAAAGTTTTGAACTCCGTGAATACTGCAGAATGTTTTGTTGCTAAAACAGTACAACTAATAATAATGATGTCAACTCAGGCCCAAAGTACCTGAGTATTATTTTGTGGCTGTGCTGACTTGTGGTTGTAATAGTTTCTGATAAACTAAAAAATATTATTTAAGATTTTGTGGATTTGATCTTACTGTAATTTGGCGTGCCTTGGACTACCACATCAAAAAGGAGTCGGAAAATGGAAAACATCAATCAGTATCAGCAGATTGCAGCAAACTACATCACCGAGATGGGTACCAAACTGCTCGCTGTCATCTTGTTTTGGATCGTCGGGCGCTGGCTGATCGGATTGGTTGGGAAGATGCTGCAGCGGGTGTTGGAGAAGCAAAAGGTTGACCCGACCCTGATGCGCTATCTCGGCAATTTCGTTGCCGTGACGTTGAACATCGTCTTGGTCGTAGCCATTCTCGGGTATTGCGGGTTCCAGACCACTACCTTTGCCGCCCTGGTGGCAGGTATCGGTATTGCAATCGGTGCAGCCTGGGGAGGACTTCTTTCAAACCTGGCGGCGGGTATTTTCCTGGTTGTGCTGCATCCGTTCAAGGTAGGCGATTTCATAACCGCCGGCGGGGTAACCGGCACTATCACGGAGATCGGCCTATTTGTAACCACGGTCAACACGCCGGACAACGTCAAGACGATGATCGGAAACGGCAAGATTTTCAGCGATACCATCCAGAATTTCACCGCAAATGATTACCGCAGGGTCGAGCTGAAATGCCAGTTGGCCGGCAGCGCCGACCATGTTGCGGCCATGCTGGTTTTGCGCGAAAAGCTGGCATTGGTGCCCAATGTTCTGTCAAAACCGCCGGTTGAAGTTGAGATTCTGGAATTCAACTTGGTCGGTCCAGTACTTGCCGTTCGGCCTTTCTGCCATAACGACCACTATTGGCAGGTTTACTTCGACGGCAACAAAACTATACGCGAAGCCCTCGCCGCAGCCGGCTTCCCGGCACCGATGCAGGCACAACTGGTCATGGTCCAAAACCAATACTAAAGATAAAGTTTATGACAAATAATAACTGGCAACATGGCTATTGCTCAAAAACTTGGAAATAACAGTTAGCAGCCACAAACTCTGAAAGGAGAATAAGTCATGTTGCAAAAGTTTTCTGCCAGCACCATTTTTTTGTTTTTTATTACCGGATTGGGCGCTCTATTTCCACTGAAAGCATATGCAGATGAAATCATTATGGACAACGGGGTTCACATAATGGGAACTGTAACAAACCTTACCGGTGATTATTTGTCCCTCACATCCGATTATTCCGAGCCGATTAAGCTTATGGCATCTAAAATAATTGGCATTACTACCGATCGCCCCGTGGAAATTCAGATGAAGGACGGCGAAGTGTTTAAAGGGAATCTTAAAACAGGCGCAGACGGAGTCATTGTGGTAGAACAGGTTGCCGGGGGGAACCGTATAGTGATTGACGTGAAAAACATATCGATGATCAACCCTCCACCGGTGAGTCAATGGAGTGGATCAGTGGTTGCTGCAGGTAACTACCAGACAGGGAATACTGACAGGAGTGCTTTCAGGCTTGGGGTCGATGCTGCCCGCCGGAGTGATAACGATAGATTCAGCGTGCACTTTTTGTATGACATTTCTGAAGAAAAAGACACATTGTCTTCACGAAGCTTCTATGGATCATTGAAGTACGATTATTTCTTCACCAAGAAGTTTTATGGGTATTTGGGCGTTGAACTTCTTAACGATAAATTTAAAGATCTAAATCTTCGGACAATTGTTGGTCCCGGTGTCGGTTACCAGGTGTGGGATGAGCCAAGAAAGTCCCTTGCGCTGGAAGCCGGCCTCACCTATTTTTCAGAAGACCTCAAGGTCGCTAATGACAAAAGCTGGATAAGTGCCCGGTTGGCAGCTAATTATCGCTACAAAATTAGTGAGACCATAATGTTCACCAATAATTTTGTCCTGTATCCAAGTCTTGAAAATAGTTCTGACTTTAGTCTGAGAAATGAGGCGGCAATCTCCACAAGCCTGGGTTCCGCCTGGTCAATGAAACTGGCCAATATACTTGAATACGATAACGCACCAGCAAACGGCATAAAAAAAACTGATTCGAATTTTTTGCTTGGACTTCAATACGCGTTTTAAACCGAAAAAATAAATTCACCAGGAGGGTGTCATCATGGGCATGCTTAAAGAGTTCAAGGAGTTCGCAGTAAAGGGAAATGTTGTTGACATGGCGGTAGGCATTATCATCGGCGGTGCATTTGGCAAGATAATTACATCCCTCGTTGGCGATGTGATCATGCCGCCAATAGGTGTCGCAATGGGCGGCGTAGATTTTTCAAATTTATCAATTATTGTCCAGGAAGCCATTGATAAAAAGCCGGCGGTGGTAATCAGCTACGGAAAATTTCTGCAGACGATTATAGATTTCATAATCATTGCCTTTGCAATATTTATGGCAGTAAAGGGCATGAACTCACTCAAGAGAAAAGAGGCAGAAGCACCTGCGGCACCGGCTGCACCACCCAATCAAGAGGTGTTGCTCGCGGAAATTCGGGATTTACTCAAACAAAAATGATTTATCACACCAAACAAGGAGGTCACACATGAAATTTACCGCCACGTTAGCCGGACTCACACTGCTTGCAGCATCAAGCGCCTTTGCCGGCGCACCCACCAGGACCTATCAGGTGACCGGGCCGGTTTTGGAAATGAAAGACAACATGGTTGTTGTCCAGAAAGGAAAAGAGAAGTGGGAGATAGCAAGGGATAAAGATACAAAGACAACCGGCGATCTCAAAGTAGGTAGCAAGGTGACGGTTACGTACACCATGAAAGCCGCTTCCATCGATGTTAAGAGTGCTGCCAAGGCTGCCAAGAAGAAGTAAAAACTATTAAAAGCCCGTGCCGGGGGCGAACCGGGGAAGTCGTGCGGCTTCCCCGGTCCCTATTTGACCAAGCTTTATGGAGGTTTCCAATGAAAAAAAGTCTGACCAAAGGTCTGTTGATCCTGGCATCAGTAACCTTAGCTTTTGCACTCTCACCAAACGGTGCCAGTGCAGCACCCAAGCCCTCGGCTCCTGCAAAGCCTAAGGCGGAGCTAAACCAGCCATCCGGCAAAAAAGTCGATCTTAATAGTGCTTCGCAGGCTGACCTGGAGAAGCTGCCCGGCGTTGGCCCTGCTACAGCAAAAAAAATCATTGCCGGAAGACCCTATACCTCGCCGGCCGGTCTTGCCAAGGCTGGCGTTTCTGCCAAGAACATCGAAAAGCTGACGCCTCTTGTAACAACCGGTGCCGCTTCTGCCGCAACTCCAAAAACAGTGGCACCCAAGGCGGCGACCACAACAGCCAAGCCCGCCAGGACAGTTCAGCAACCTCCCGCCGACAAGAATATGGTATGGGTGAACCCTGATTCAAAGATATTTCATCGATTCGGCAGCTCTTGGTACGGTAAGACGAAGCAGGGAAGCTACATGTCAGAAGCTGAAGCTGTAAAGGCGGGATATCGCGAAGCTAAGAAGGGGTTACAGAAGTGAACGAGATAACTTAATGCACAATCAAAGACAACTGAGGAGTTTACTATGGGACTATTTGACGAATTAGCCAGCAAGGCTCAAGGCATCTTTGGCGGTGCTGAAGGGCAAAGCTCGGAGCTTTTGAGCAGTTTTGTGAATATGCTTTCAAGTAACCAGTCGGGCGGGTTAAGCGGACTGGTCCAATCATTCAAGGATAGGGGACTGGAAGATATTGTTTCATCGTGGGTCGGGACAGGCGAAAATCAGCCTATCGACGCTGACCAGATCAATAATGTTATTGGCAGTGAAACGATTCAGAACCTTGCTGCAAAGGCTGGATTATCCCGTTCTGAGGTGAGTTCCATGCTTGCCCAGCATCTCCCCGGATTAATCGACAAACTCACTCCGGATGGCGTCATCCCGGAAGGTGGGGTGCTGGAAAAAGGGCTGGAGTTTTTTAAGAGCAAATTATCCTGAACATGATTCATCCGGATAGCAAAGGGGCAGCTCAACTTGATCACGTAAACTTTGAGCGGTTCTCAGCTGGGAGTTTCCACATTATCCCGGAACTGTAAAACGTTTGAGGCCCCCCGGTTTTGCCGGGGGGCCTATTGTACTAAAACTGTCCCTACAAATTGACGTTCTCTCTTTAGGATGAGCCGTGACTATTTAACGTCCTTAAGGCCCTTGATGTCGTTGAAATCCTTGTTCGTCTGATTCTTGATTTCCTTCACATCCTTGGAGGTCTTCTCTTTCTTCTTTTTAAGAGCCTCTTTTGCTTTGTTCTTCTTTGTCTTTGCTTCAAGAGCCTTTTCTTCCTGTTTTTTCTTTTTCTGCTGAATTTCAGCTTGTTTCTTTAGCATCTTATCCTTGATGATCCCTTCTTTTGTCGATGCTTTATCTTTCAGTGTCTGCTCCTTTTTAAGCAGATCCGAGGCTGGTGAATATTGTCCCGCTGGTTCAGCAGCAAATAACACGCTAGAGAAAGAAACCGCAACCAGAGCGGCAACCAGAGCAGATAATTCTTTTTTCATTGCAAATCCCCCGTATTTGAATTTTCTTAGTAAAATGAACATCGTTATCTCATATATTTCGGTATGGCCTGTTACTTCAAGCTATATCAAACGTTTACTCACAGATGAAGTTAGCTTCAATACGGCGGTTTTTAGCCTTGCCTTCCTTGGTCTTGTTGTCGGCCACAGGCTTGGTAGGGCCATAACCCTCAGCTTTGATACGCTCAGGTGCAATTCCGAAAGTCTTGATGAGGTAGCTACGAACGCTATCAGCACGCCGCTGTGAGAGCTTCATGTTGCTCGCCTTGTTGCCAACATTGTCGGTATGTCCTTCGATAACCCCTTTGGCGTTCGGGAATTCCTTGAGGAAATCGGCCAGTGTTTTCAACTCATTTTTATACTGGGGTTTGATGTTGGACTTGTTGGTATCAAACTGGATATCGATTACTGTTGGGCTGCAGAGCTTGGCGGCGGCTTTCGGAATTTCTACCGGTGGAGGGACAATAACGGCTACGTTGGCCACACTTGTAGTAACTCCGCCTGCGCCTTCGCAGGTCAATGTGTAGGAGGTGTTTTCTGCGGGTGTGGTGCTCATACTACCCTGCGTCTGGACGGAGCCGATAACAGGTTGAATAGCACACTTCGAGGTATTTTGTGATGTCCAGTTGAGCGTGGCTGATTCACCCTTTGTTATGGAGGCAGGGGTTGCCGACAGGCTGCTTGTCGGGGCTTTCGGCAGTGGCGGAGCAGCAACTGCAATATTCGCGGAGCTGTTCGATGTGCCGCCAGGGCCATTGCACGACAGGCTATAGGTGGTGTCGGACGAAGGTGTGATGGTCATGCTCCCCTGGGGTTTTACCGACCCGATATTCGGCTTGATATCGCAGTTTGTGGCGTTTTGGGAAGTCCAGCTGAGAGTGGCCGTTTCCCCTTTTGTGATCGAACCAGGCGCTACATCAAGGCTGCTTGTTGGGGCAGCTGGAGCCGGTGGCGGCTGAACCGGAGCAGGAGCTGCCGCTTGCTTGCCACCCAAGAGGAAGGTGAGCCCTGCAGTGTATTCCCAGTTGTATTTAGGGCTATTAGGATTTTCAAAAACAAACAACTGACGGGCATCGCCGCGCAATGCAATCGAGTCGGTCAGGAAGTACTTGAGTCCCCCGCCTACATTGGCAGTTGCGCTGGTGTTGCTGCCACCAGCCTGGAAATTAGATCCATGACCGGCTGTAATGCCACCGCCGCCCACAGCAAGGTAGGGCACCAGCGGTCCGTCTGGCATGAAGTTATAGAGTACATCCAGACGATAGGATAATGCGTTAATGCTTCTTTCCGAGCGAGTCCCATCTGTCGCCAGGTAATCACCAACCGCTTCAGCGCCCCAGTTCTTTGTCAGATCGTACCCGAGGCGCAATCCAAACACAGGCGCGGTTTCCAGATGCTGAACACCGTCGAAGGTGTAACCACCGACAAAAGGCGAAATGGAAAACGCTCCATCTCTCTCACCGGCGATAGCGGGAGCCGCCGTGATACTCAGGACTGCGCTGGACAGTATCAATGCAACAAGTTTCTTTTTCATACATCCTCCTTTTACTTGACTAAAATTTAAGCACACAAAAAACAGATTTACGTTATGCCAGAAAGTAAAATAAAGATAGTTAAAATGACTTAGCTATAAGCTATAAGGACAAGGCTTAAATAGCACATCTTTGCTTCTAGGTTTGGGCATTATGTGATCAGTCCTATGTGCTGACGATAAATCGATAAATGGTTGCGCCTATGCCCTTCCAGTTTGTTGCATATTTTGGGTATCTCCCTGTTTACACGTCTGAATACTTCAAAAATACTTTCAACCAACAATTCTGATGAGAAAGCTTAATGATATTGATTGAAAGAGAAACTGCAACAATCGTAGGAACCCCAGTCGTTTATTATAGTCTCCCGCCAGTGCCTGGATTTGTCCGCATACTGACTATATCCTAATTCAGTCTACCGAATTCTGCCCAAATTGGGCGCTATATAGATTTATCACGTATATCTCGCAAGTTAACAATCCAAAACAACACCATCAAAAATATATTGCATAATAATAGTTAGTATGCTATCTATCTTTCATGGGCAATAATATCGGAAATATCGACCGCAACACTCTCCTCTACCATATTGGTCTCTTGACACGGCGCTGGCGCCAGACGCTTGACCATGAATTTCAAGCTGCCGGGCTGACGGATGCCACCTGGCGCCCCCTCTTGCACCTGCACCTTCTGGGTGACGGTGTTCGCCAGAAAGACCTGGCGGCATCGGTCGGCATTGAAGGGCCTTCCCTCGTCCGCCTTATCGATACCTTGGTAACCAAGGGGTTGATCCAGCGGTCGGAAGATGGTACGGACCGCCGTGCAAAGCTTCTCTGTCTGACTCCGGAGGGCCGACTGATCGTAGCCCGCATCCGGGAAATCGTAACACTCCTTGAAAATAAGCTTTTAAGTCCCTTTAACGACGCTGAAATTGCACAGTTCGGACGGTTTGTCCTGACCCTGGAGGCAACAGTAAATGACGCCCGGAAACGGGTTAAAAAGTAAAACTGTGCAATCTGCAGCGTGCATAAAAACGCACAGGAGTTCGTTCTGTCTTTCGATCTGATAAAAATTAAATTGTGTGGTTTTCTGAAAATCGGGTCGATGCTTTTTCTCGGCGGCTGTGCCAGTTTCCCGGCTGCTATTTCGCCCCATTCTCTCCTGCTTGATGCTAATCACCTGAATGGCGGCCATATACTTAAGCCGGAGTCACCTTCGGCAGCCTCATGGCCATCACAACAGTGGTGGAAAGCGTATGGTGACCCGCAGTTGGACCGGCTGGTAATTGAGGCGACGTCGGGAAACCCGACCATGCGTATTGCGCAAGCTCGCATTGCTAAAGTACAGGCGCTCAGAGGTGTCGCTTCAGCGGCATTGCTACCCACCATCGAGGGGGGTGCATCCTTCAGCGAACAGCGGTTCACCGAGCATCACTTTGTAAAAGCGCCGTATGCAGGGAACTGGGCCTGGAACAACATCGCGACGATCGACATTGCCTGCGATCTTGACCTTTGGGGGAAGAACCGCAGTGTTCTTGCCGCAGCGCTGGACTCCGTACAGGTGACAGCCGCCGAGGCACAAGAGGTCCTACTTGCCCTTGAAACGACGGTGGTCAGGATTTATGTTCAGTTGTCACTCCAGTGCATGCTGGAGGAAACCGCTCAGGCAACCTTGAAACAACGACAGGAGATCTTTGATATTACGCGGAAGCGCTTTGCGGCGGGGCTTGCAACCGAGCTCGACCTGAGCCAGGCAGAGGCGCCGTTGCCAGCGGCACATGCGGAGATCGAGAGGATGTCCGCGTCCATCGAGTTGCTGCACAATCAGCTGAGTGCCCTTACCGGCAAAGGCCCTGGCGATGGTGAACAGATTCGCCGTCCTTCCCTTCGTTTTGACCTGCCGGCACAGCTGCCTGATCTCCTCCCTGCAGACCTCCTGGGGCGTCGCCCTGACGTGGTAGCTCAGCGGTGGAGAGTGGAAGCGGCCGGCAAGAGTATTGGTGTGGCCAAGGCGGCATTTTATCCGAATATCAACCTGAATGCGTTTACAGGGCTGCAATCCCTTGGTTTCGCCCAGTTTCTGTCGCCGGGATCGCTGATAGCTGGTTTCGGCCCGGCAATATCTCTGCCGATATTTGAGGGGGGACGGCTGCGGAGCCAGCTGGGCGCCTCAACCGCTGACTACGATATTGCGGTTGAATCGTATAATGACACGGTGATCCGAGCAATGAACAATGTTGCCGATCAGATTGTGACGCTGCGCTCACTGGGTAAGCAACGAACCCAAGTCAATGAAGCCAAAGCACTGGCCAAGCGGGCCTATGACATTGCTTTGAAAAGCTTTCGGGCAGGGCTTACCGATTATCTGATCGTCCTCAATGCGCAGAATCAGACCCTGCTGGAGACTCAGCAAAAAGTGCAGGTTGAGGCGCATTTCCTTGATGCCTATGCCGGCCTGATGCAGGCCCTCGGTGGTGGTGTGCCGGTAACGCACCCCGGGTCAGAGCGGCCGTTATGAGTCTTTCCAATTCATGTGCTACGGCACCCTGGCTGTCCGCACTGAAGCGAGAAACCGCTCTATGGGGTAAAACGGAAGGGTGGCGATGGATATTTGTTTTTAAGTCCGCTTTAGCAGCACTTCTGGCCATGTGGCTGTCGATGCGCTTTCAGCTTGAACAGCCGCGGTTGGCGATGATAACGGTCTTTATTGTCATGCGCCCTCAAACGGGAATGATCCTGACGAAAAGTCTCTATCGTATCGGCGGTACGCTGGGGGGCATCACAGTAAGCCTTCTGCTCATCAGCCTGTGCGCACAGGAACCGGTGCTGTTTCTGCTCGGATTGGCGCTGTGGGTAGGTTTCTGTACAGCTGGCGCCGCATTTTTTCGCGACTTCAAATCATACGGATTCGTACTTGCCGGATATTCGGCCGCCCTTGCCGGGTTAGCGGCCGCGCCGCAGCCCCATGCATTCTTTTCGCTTGCGATTACCAGACTCTCGGAAGTAACACTCGGCATTCTGTGCGCCGGCGTGGTCAGCGACATTATTCTTCCGCGTCGTCTTTCCGATCAGATAAAGAGCAACATACAAAACCGCTATGCGGATTTCATGGCTTTCGTGCGCGCATCGCTTTCCGGTACGGCAAGCCGCACGGAACTGGAAGCCATGCAGTTGAAGCTGGTCGGCAATGTGCTTGTCCTCGAATCCATACGGAGCGTAGCCGTTCTGGAAGATTCGGAAGTTCGTTGCCGCGACCTGAAGCTGCGAAAACTCAATAGCGAATTTATGGCGGCATCAACCACCTTCTATTCCTTTCACCAGATCATGAATCGGCTGACAAAAAATGCCGCGCCGGCTGGGGAGGCGCTCACTGAACTGTACGCTTCACTGGGACAAACACTTGCAACGACCGGAGCATCTCCGCGCAGTGCCGAAGCGGCGCGTATGAGCGCCCGTCGCCTTGCCGCATTCCGGGCAATTCTCTCGCGAAAAATAACGGCGTTGAAAAAGAATAATCCGTCCCTCAGCGACCCCCAAAATGCGGTGGATTTCGAAACGGCGATTGAACTTTTGCACCGCTTCCTGCGCGAATTGCATGCCTACACACGATCCTATGCAAACCTGCCGGATAATGATCAGGGGCCAAAGTCGCCGGACGACATCTGTTTTGCAACGCACACCGACCCGGTTGTTGCGCTTTTGGCCGGGGGAAAGGCTTTTGTCTCAATTCTGCTGGTCAGTGTGTTCTGGATTGCCTCTGCGTGGCCCTATGGTGCCAGTGCCCTCAGTTTTGTGGCAGTCACGAGCGCTCTGTTCGGGTCCACCCCTGACCAATACCGCGGGGTACGGCATATGACCATGGGGCACGGGTCAGGGTATGTCTCCGCAGTCCTGTTTGCGTGCCTCATCATGCCGCTGCTGGACGGGTTCCTACTTTTCGGTGCGTCACTCCTTCCCTTTTTAATGGTCGGGTCCTACATCATCACCTATCCCAGATGGATCGCCATCGGTACCGGTTACGTGGTCTTTTTCTGTGCAATGCTTTCCCCGTCGAATCCCATGGTATCCAACCCTATTGGAGTTATAAATGAAGGTTCCGCTGCGCTATTAGGTACGGCAATAGCAGGATTGGTATTCATGACCCTGGTGCCTGCCACCGGAGCCTGGTACAAGCGCCGTCTGGCCGGTCAAATCCGCAGACAGGTAGTCACGGCCTGTTTTGATCCGATTCCGGGCCTTATTAACCGTTTTGAAAGCGGTACCTACGACCTGCTGCACAGGCTGGAATCAACCAGGCACCTGGCAGATGATCAAAACCAGCGGCTTGTCGCCTGGCTATTTTCGGTCAGAGAGATCGGCCGCGCCGTGATTCATGTGCGGGAAGATACGGCCATGATGCAGATGCCTCACCATGTGTCGGACAGGGTACAGGAAAGCATCCGGTCGACGGCACGCCTTTTCAGCCGGCTTTCCGCCCGTCACCGCGACGATGCCCTTGATAGTGTAACGGTGACCATTAACGCAATCCAGCATGAAATGGGGTTGGAGTCACGTGCCCCGCATGAAAGGGATATCCTGCACCGTATGTGGACTTCGCTCCATCTCATTCGAACATCACTTCTCGATGATGAAACAGCTCTCGCCACCGCTGTTGGCGGCCTACCTGAACAAACTACGAAGGATATTGTCTATGCCGCGTGAGCTTTCCCTGTTTGGCGCACTGGTGCCGTCATTGTTTCTCGTATTCCTTGTGAGCGTAGTCCTCCAGACGATACTTGACAGGATTATGGGACGAATAGGCGTCTATCGACATGTCTGGCACCCGCCATTGTTCCGGGTCTCGATTTTCTTCTGCATTTTCGGCATCTGCGGCCTGCTCGCGCTCCGTTAACAGATCCCGGTACGGATACTAAAAGGAAATTTCATATGAAAATAAGGTACCTGTTTCACTTTGTCATAACCATAGCCATCGTCACTGCAGCGATACTGTTGAGCAAGGGATTGTGGAACCGGTACATGAACTCCCCCTGGACCCGTGACGGACGGGTTCGCGCTGACGTGATCAACATTGCGGCCGATGTTTCCGGGATCGTCGTCCGGGTTGCCGTCAGGGACAATCAGGTGGTACGCAAAGGGGATCTGCTGTTCACGGTCGATCGTGAACGGTATGGCTTGGCGCTTGACCAGGCAAAAGCGCGTTTGGCGGTCAGCAAGGCCGTAATGACGATGCGGGAACAGGAGTCCGAGCGACGCGGCCATCTGGAGGGTGTCGTGGTATCCGCTGAAAGCCGTGAAAATGCCCGGTCTCAGGCTGATTCAGCCACAGCAGCATATCAGGATGCCGAAATTTCGGTGGAGACGGCCAAGCTGAACATGCGCCGTACCGAGGTACGTGCGCCGGTTGACGGCTACGTCACCAATTTGAGTGTTCATCCCGGCGACTTTGCAACGGCGGGAGTAGCGAAACTGGCATTGATCGACAAGAATTCGTTCTGGGTCTACGGTTATTTCGAGGAAACGAAACTCCATCTGCTGCACCAGGGCGATCAGGTCCAGATACGGCTTATAGGCGATGCACCTCTCCTGAAAGGGCATATCGAGAGCTTTTCCCGTGGCATTACCGATCACGACAACCCCACCGGTCATGAACTGCTCTCTGACGTCAATCCGATTTTTAACTGGGTACGGCTCGCACAACGCATCCCGGTGCGAATCAAGATCGACACCATACCGGACACTGTGCCACTTGCGGCAGGCATGACCTGTACGGTCATTGCCGGTGATTCCAATTAAAATTTTTGAGAAAGTCGGAAGATGCAATGCCATATTTGAGGTTCAAAGGTTTCGAAAATCTTTTTCTGCGGGAGCAATTACCGGTACTTGTAGAGGAATTTTCCCGTACAGCTGCCGTTCCGCGGGAAATTGTCAAAGTTGAGCTGCTCAGCATCACGCAGATAACGCCCACACCTCGTTCACTGGAAATATACATGTTTCCGCGGACACAGGAGAAACATGACGCCATTGCCGCGGCCCTGCATGCCATTCTCAGCAGGTACGGTTATCGGGATGTCCACATTTTCTTTGTACTGCTCACCCCCTCCCTGTACTACAAAGAAGGAATGTCGTTACAAAACATCAGCTGGCTGCCAGTCGATTCTTGATCAGAAATAGTTACCACCATGAAATCACGTACAAACTCTCCAGGCCGCCTCCACGATCGGGGTTGTTGTGCTGTTGCAGTTCATGACCATGTATCGCCGTCAGCCTGCCGCTTACTGAAATAATAAAAAACTGTAAAATCAACAATACCATCAAAACTTAAAATCAAAGTTTAAAAGGAGCAGTCATGAATCTGGAAGGAAAAATTGTGTTGGTAACCGGCGCCAACGGAGGCGTCGGCAGCGCCCTGATCAAGGAGTTACTGAATAGAGGAGCTGCGAAAGTTTACGCGGCAGCGCGGACCATCGGGGCAGCTAAGGAATTGGCGCAATTCGATGCCGAAAGGATTGAGGCACTCCGGCTGGATATTACTTCTGCAGCCAGTGTGGCAATGGCCGCGGAACAATGCGTGGATGTGAACCTGCTGATCAATAATGCCGGCATCAATCGTTGCGTGTCGCTCTTGGGACTCGCCGGGATGGAGGCCTCGCGCGAGGAAATGGAAGTCAACTTCTTCGGCACCCTGGCCATGTGCCGGGCGTTCGCCCCTATCCTGGAAGCCAATGGCGGCGGGACAATTGTGAATGTCTGCTCCATCATTGGCCTGGTCAATCTGCCGGTAAATGGAACCTATTGTGCATCAAAGGCAGCCGGACACTCCCTGCTGCAAGGGGTGCGGGCCGAGCTGGCCCCGCGCGGCATCAAGGTTGTCGGAGTATATCCCGGCCCCGTGGACACGAAAATGACGGCCGGGCAGGAAATACCCAAGGCATCGCCGGTTCAGGTTGCCTCGGAAATTCTGACAGGGCTGGAACGCAATGTTGAGGATATTTTCCCCGATCCCATGTCCCGAGGTGTCCATGAACAGTTGGAAAAAAACGCCAAACAGGTTGAAAAGCAGTTTGCGGCAATGATCCCGGACTGAGCTGGCATTGCCATACGTGAGGTTCACTCATGTGTATGAAGCGTTGGGCAGAACAAAAATAAGATCTGTACGAGCTGTCAGATAATAATTATTGCAAAGGGAGCCATAATGCTTAATCCCGTCCTGGAAAATATACAGAAGAGACGGAGTGTCAGGCAGTTTAACGACAAGGAGCTTTCAGAAGCGGATATCCTGACGATTCTGCAGGCTGCCAATCATGCACCCTCAGCGCACAACCAGCAATCCTGGCGATTTATTGTCGTCAGCGTCACGAAAAAACAGGAACTGGCACACCTGGTCAATCTGAAGTCTCCTGAATTTTCCAGATCTTCTTCAGCGCTTCTCAGAATGGCGGCACGAAGCATAGCAAGTGCACCTGTCGTAATAGCGGTTGTAAATACGGGTGAGCTCATCCGGCATGCGACCAACCTGTTTAGCGTGGATGGTGAGAATTACTTTGATTTTTTCAGAACCATGGAAATTCAAAGTTCTGCTGCAGCCGTTGAAAACCTGCTTTTGGCAGCAACATCTCTCGGGATATCCTCTGTGTGGCTTGGCGTGCTTTACCTGATAAAGGGCAACGTACTGAGCCTGCTTGAGGAACGCGAAGGCGAGTTCATGGCGGTAGTGGCCCTTGGTTACAGTGAAAAAACAAGGGCAATGCCGCCCAAGAAATCGTTGGAGGTAAAAGTGAAATATTTGTAGCCTAACGTGGGTAATTCAGTGCATTGAAATCATATAGATTCGGAGGGACTATCATGGACATCAGGATTTTACCGCTACCTGCGGAAAAGGCGAAAGCAAAGATCACGGACGAATCGCAGCTCGGTTTCGGCAGACATTTTACCGATCGCATGCTGCTTGTTGAATGGCGGGCCGGCCAGGGTTGGTGCGATGCCCGAATCAAGCCATATGAGCCGTTCGTGCTCGATCCGGCCTGTATGGTTTTTCACTACGCCCAGGAGATCTTCGAGGGGCTCAAGGCTTACAATTGGGTTGATGGCAAGGTAGCACTGTTTCGCCCCGAGATGAACGCCCGCCGCTTCAACCAGTCGGCTGATCGGCTCTGCATGCCAGCTGTCCCGGAGGATCTGTTCCTCGGGGGAATCGAACGGCTGGTGGCCCTTGAACAGGAGTGGATTCCGACTGCACCCGGCACCTCACTCTATATACGCCCTGCCATGATAGCAGTTGCACCAGTATTGGGGATCAAGCCGTCCGACCATTACTACTTTTATGTGATCCTTTCTCCCGTTGGCGCCTATTACGACTCTGGCTTCTCCCCAGTCAGCATCATGGTCGAAGACCATTTCGTGCGGGCGGTACCCGGCGGTACCGGCGAGGCCAAGACCGGCGGCAACTATGCCAGTTCTCTTAAGGCAGGGCTGGATGCGAAAAAGAAGGGATTCGATCAAGTGCTTTGGCTTGACGGCCGAGAACGGCGCTATATCGACGAAGTCGGGGCGATGAACATGTTCTTCGTTTATGGACGGACCATCGTCACCGCCCCATTGACAGGTTCAATCCTTCCTGGAGTGACGCGCGACTCGGTGCTTAAACTAGCACTAACTCTTGGCTACGAGATCGAAGAGCGCCCCATCGACATCCATGAATTGATGGCTGATATCAGAAACGGTAAGGTCACCGAGGCGTTCGGCAGCGGTACCGCTGCCGTCATAACGCCGGTCGGTAGGCTCAGTTACAAGAATGAGACATTGCAACTGTGTGGTGGCGCCGTCGGTGAGATTACACAGAATTTATATGACACCCTGACCGGAATACAGGCTGGTACAGTAGTGGATACGTTCGGATGGATTAGATTCGTTGATATTCAATAGTGGTCGGCAATCTGAACGTTAGTTTCCAAAACATGCTGCCATTGCATAAGGTTGTCCGCGTGGAGGCCAAGGTAGATTCTGCCGAGAAACTTAAGATGATGGTTCATGGTCGCACCTATGGCGAGAAAAAAACTACGTACGCAGTTGGGGAATGCCTCTGTATCACATCATTTGCCCAAACATATTGCTATCAAATAGGTTAAGGAGGGTGGATTATGTTGAACCCAGAGGATCCATATGAATTTGATGTGCCGGTAAAGAAATCTAAGCTTCTACTTTACACACTTATTGCGTTAGTTGTTTTTGTAATTGCATATATAATCCTTGTTGATGAGCCACCAGCAGGCTGGCCCACCAATATTATTCATTTACTTGTCAAGCATTAGTTAGATAGTTTTCATCCGGAAACGTAACGTTCCGGATGAAAACTAGGTAGGAACGACGAACACCTCCTCCTGTTCGACACCAATGCTTACTTTTCCGGCGGGCGAAGCTCGGAAAACTCGGTAAACAGTGGGGGATTCACAACTCGGCACACATAGTCACTCAGGTTTTTGACGCAGTGGCATGCTGGAGGACTCTCTTTAATAACTCCGGGGTGCCAGTTGTTGATACCAGTATGTTTAAGGAGATTGATTCCAAATTGGTGAGCTGACGGAAGTGTCGGTGTTGCAAGGATTTCTCCCTCCAAACGGTCGTAACGTCAAGCGGCAGATTTTCAGCGACAAATCACTGAAGGCGGAGCCGAAGCCCCGCCTTCTGAAATATCAATATTTTATAGATCGGACTAATACCCGAATATTTTCAGCACAGGCGGTAATAAAATTTCGCCCGCCAGGCCAGGGACCATTCTGGCGGCTGTTTTAGGTAGTGCAGCACCTGAGACCGTAGGATCGACGACAATTCCCAACGTGAGGAAGTACACCATCTGCCGCTGCGCTAAACCGGTAGCTGTAGCAGATCCGGTCGGATCCAGTAAAAATCCGTGGCTTACACCGGTCTGGTCAAACTGGAAATACCCTTCCGTTGGCGCTGTAGCCGCTGCAGATGACGCTGCAAAATCCACTTTGGGCGTCGGAGCGCCTGTCGCATCCAGAGTGTACATGAACGTAGCGGGTACACGAGGTGTTGCAGCTCCCACGTAGCCGAGCTGCTTGAATCCCGGCGCAACAGTAGCCCCAACGGCGCCCAATACTTCACGGCCTCCCAGAGCATTGCCGAAGTAGCGGGTATTGGCATTCGGAATAACCATGTCGCCTCCGGTCGCCTCCTGGATAACAATACGGCCGGAAAGGCGTGAAGGCAGACCGGTTGCAAGCGGGGTCGTCATCGTCGCCGGATCAACCGTGTCGACAATGCTCTGGGTTACCTGGAAGAACTGGTTGTAGGTCGGTGTGCCGGCAATGATACCCTTTGCTGCCAGCCCGGCGTTGATACTTGGACTGAAAGCGGGGCTATCCCTCAGCAGATAAGCAAGACGCCCGCCGGGGACACTCAGGAAACCCTTCATGTCGGAATTGAGTGTTGTCTGGGTGTATGGATAACCGGTTGTTGACAGGGCCGTATTGCCGGCCAGATAGTAGGCCCCGACTATTGAGCCGAGGCTGATGCTGACATATTTGATATCAACCGTGGGATTGGGTATGATTCCCAAAGTGGCAAACCCGCCTGTTCGCATCGTTAATTCGAGCCGATTCAGGTTAAACGCTGCCTGCTGAATGTTCGATCTGGTTGCCAACGGGGCGCCGACAGCCATAAAATCCTGACCCCAGACAGCGCCGGTAGTATGTGTCGGAATCGCCAGTTCACCATGCATGGGGAGATCGATTGCTACGATGGAGTAACCTGCTGCTGTCAGAGAACCTGCAACGGCCACAACCTGCTCTTTCTGGCCGGTAATCCCATGCTGGAAGATAACAACTTTTCCATTGGGTTTTGTTGGCGTGATAAGTACAAACGGAACGGTGGTGGTTGTATGATAATAAGCGGTCAGGGCTCCAGTGCTGTCGCGGAACGGCTGTAAAACACCGGCTGCAGGGTTATATGCGCCTGCTACAGCAGAAAGATCTCCGTCTGCAGCAGTTGCGTTGGCTCTCACCACAACCGGATCCATTGAAAGCCGGGCACTGTTGATCGTGCCGGTCGCAATGCTTGCAACAGTTGCAGGAAGGCTCGCGGTGGAACCGGTCACAGATGTCCAGTACGCTGCTGGCGTAAGTCCAGCCGGAGTTGTAATTGTTACCGCATTTGTCCAGATTTTTCCTGTCAGGCCACCCAATGTCGCCCCGGCAGCAAATGCCCGCAGGGCGCTTTCAACCGGCATCATGGTGCCGACGGCGTCTTTTGACACAAATCCGGCGCCTGTAGTGATGAACCGCCCCATCAGAGCAATGTCGTTGCGACGTGCGACAGTTGTGGTGGCAGAGTCAGCAATCAGGTCATTCATTACCTTGGCATAACCTGAGAGTTGTATTCCCGAACCATCTGCGGTCTTTGCATCCGCCCTGATGGGCTCAAGATCTTTAAACGAGCCAACCAGAGTGTCGGTGCTCTTTAATGCCTCGAAGAAGAATGATCCGCCGAGTGAACCGCCGCTGCTTAAATCCTTCACGCGACTGGTTACGACATACAGATAACGGGTTGCCGGCAGCAGCGGAAATTTCGGGAAAAGCTGCACATCGGTGCTGCCTGCAGTGTAATTGTAATCAAACTGTGCAGATATGTCCTTAAACCCTAACGGATTATTTTCAGTGCTTGAAGACTGTGCCGGATTATCCGGTATTATCTGAAAGACCTTGATATTTTCAGGAGTTACCGTAGCTGGTACCACCGCTCTGGCAAAGCGGATATAAATCGGCGCATTTACACCGGCAACGGCATTGGTATTTCCTGCTTCATAGATATTGACGTATGCCAGCGCTTCGGGTGGCGTCATTGGCGTATTGGCAAGCCGTGTGATGGCCGGAGTGCTCCCCGAAGGGTTACGAATCGGATCATTTGCCTTTGCGGTGGCAAGAATATTGGGCAACGGAACATTTCCGGTGCTTGGGTCAAACAGTGCTGTATTGGAGCTGACGGTAGAACCTGCCGGTGGGTCTGTTGTGCCGGAGCTGCAGCCGAAGGCGATCAGAATCGGTATAAGCAGCAAAAAGTTTTTAACTGTCTTGTCCATGGTGTCTCCTCTCTCTCTGAATTAAAATTTAACGGTTATGTTGGCGCCAAAGAGGTGGGCGTCACTCTTGAATGTGCCGTTCTGGCCCGTAAGCGTCATGTTGTCCTGATTATTTGACGTCCTGTCAACCCAGTGGACCCACATATATGCGCAATCAAGCGCCACCGTATCGTTATGGATACCCAAACCCATGCTCACGTTGTGTCGGTCGCTGTCCGGGAGTTCAGGTCCCAGGGTCGAATCGGGGATCGGATTGGTGTCGTAGGCATAACCGGCACGCAGATCGATATTCTTGTTGTAGGCATACTGGCCGCCTACCTTGTATGCCCAGACGTCCTTCCAGTTTTTTGGCGACGGATTGTTGTTGAATGCATTGAGTTGAGACGCGGCATCAAAAGCTATCTCAAGTTTGTTATATGAACTCCAGCCGGTGCGCTCGGCGTCAAATTCAAGCGTCAGCGGCTCGATCGGTTTCCAGGCAACCGCCAGACTCAGGCTGTCCGGAAGCGTTATGGTCGTTGAAGCGGTAGAAGTAAAACGGGTGCGGGTAAACGGTAGGGCGCTGTTCGGTATGGTGGTGTAGTCAATTCCCATTGCACTCAAACCGGCCGGGCTCGTTGCCAGGAAATTGGCATCTCCCTTGATGTGCAGCGTAATTTCGCTCCGGTACGCGACACCGAACGAGAGATCCTTGCGCGGTTTCCAGAGCAGCCCGGCATTCCATCCCACATCGGTGGCGGTGCCATCGACGCCCAAATCACCAAGTTCAAACGCGCCAAATGGTGCCAAGGGACCATTAGTGGCTGTTCTGTTAATTGAGTTCGTATAGGCGGCCTTCTGCAAGGTGACGATAGCATGGGTAACATCGAGGCCGGCGGCAATTGAAAGGTTCAGGTCGTCAAAGCGGTAGGCGACGGTTGGCTGGAAGTTGATCGGTTTTATAGCCAGATTTTCTATCTGGTTGCGGAAGGCGCTGCTGTTGTCCCAGCTCTTGGCCAACGGATAGATGGAATTGACGCCGAGACCGAATGTAAGCGGTATGTTTTCGAGCGAGTAGGTTGCATAAAGGGAGGGAGAGATAAAGAGGTCGCGCTTGGCTTTTTCAAAGATTGGTGATGTCCCGTTATTGAGCGGAAGATTACCGGTTAACGGGGTTGTGCCGGTGAACTCGGTCTGTGGCACAGCAATGACCAACGAGCCGAGACTGACCTGCGTTCCTTTAAGAAAAGCAATCCCGGCGGGATTATAGAAAAGTGCGGTCGGATCATCAGCCTGAGCGGCAAAGGCATTTGCCATCCCCATGGCCTTGGCACCCTGTTCGTTAATTTTAAAACCTGCCGCCGCGGCCAGGGATGCTGTGCCAGCTATGGCAACCAGTGCGCATGTCAGTATCAGTTTGTTTTTCATTTGCAATACTCCTTTCCGTATGTGTGTTCTGTGCTTTGTTGTATGTACATCCTCAATGCATCCCTCATGACCTCAGACACGCGAGCACCACTCTGCTGTGCGCAGCTCTCGATCACCCCCCGTTCATGGTTGCTGACTCTCATGGAGAGTACGTGATTTCGAAGACTTCTTGAATGCGACTTCATAGCTTTTAGTCACCCTTACGTATGTATTATAAAACAATAGTTGTTTGCAGCCTATTTCACCTTCACGCGCATGTCAAGAACATAATAGAACATATTTGTATTTAAAATACGTTATTCCGTTGCTACTTACAATTATATCGTAATTACATATAAACTGATGATAATATATGCTTGTAATAACAGATATATATCTATGTATTGTCATGGATATCAGATAGCTTAATAAATATAACGTAACATTGCATTGGCAAGAGCCATATGTTAAATCAGCATACATCATGCCGCTGGCAGCACAAGTAACTGTCGCATTATCCGTTTTAGCAACACGTTACCGTATAATATTAAATCTATTTTGTTCCACGTTATAACCGAAATAGAATATAATTATACTTGACATTAACGTTAAGAAGATGTAAAAGGGGATAAATGCAAGCATCCGGAAGGAGTACGTATGGGCACGGAATATAATTCAGTACCTGATATGCTGAGAAAGAACGCGGCGACATACAAAGACAGGCTGGCGTTGAAATACAGGAAGCAGAGTGCGTTCGTCACCCTGACATACTCCGCCTACTACGAGCGTGCCCTGATGGCAGCACGGGGGCTCATGAAAGTGGGCGTCAAGGCGGGGGACCGAATTGCAATCCTCTCGGAAAACCGGGCCGGTTGGGTTATCGCCGATATGGGTATTTTATGTACCGGCGCGTTTACCGTGCCAATTTATCCGACCAACACCCCGGAGAACATTGAATACATGATAAATCACTCCGGGGCAAAGATTGTTTTCGTGTCCGGAAAGTTCCAATATAGTAAACTGCTGAAAGTCAGAGAGTCGATTCCGGGGCTGGAGCTGGTTATTTCCTTCGAACGATTTCTTGGCACTCCGTCCTTGCCGGTTACCACCTTCTACCAGTTATCCGAAATTGATTCCCCGATCACCCCGGAGGAGAAGAAGGAGATCGAGGCGGCAATAGACAATATCAGACCGGCCGACAAACTGACGATTATCTATACATCCGGCACCACCGGCATTCCAAAAGGGGTCATGCTTTCCCACAACAACATCCTGACGAACACCCGGTATCTGACGGAGCAGAGTAACGCCGTTGACAAAAACGATATTCTGCTGAGCTTTCTCCCGTTGAGCCACATTCTTGAAAGAACGGCCGGATACTACATGGCTATCCGCAATGGTGCACTGATGGCTTTTGCCGACAGCATTGAAAAAGTGCCGGAGAATATGATCGATATCCGCCCTACCGTCATGGTGAGCGTGCCCCGTCTGTTTGAGAAAATTTATCATCGCATCTACGAGAATGCCCATCAGATGCCGGCCGTCAAGCGAGCCCTGTTCCACTGGGCCGTCGAAGTCGGCAAGAAATATGTTGCGTCAACCTATATTGACAAGCAACCAAAGGCGCTGCTCAAGTTAAAATACTCGATTGCCGACCGCTTGGTATTCGCTAAAATCAGAGCCAGGTTTGGCGGTAACATGAAACTGTTTTGTTCAGGTGGTGCCCCCTTGGACAAGACTATTAATGAATTTTTTTGGGTTATCGGCATCCCGATTTTCGAAGGGTATGGACTAACTGAAACAAGTCCAGCCCTTAGTTTCAACAGCTTTACCCATATTCGTTTCGGTTCGGTTGGTGTTGCTCTGGAAAGCACGGAGTTCAAAATAGCAGCGGATGGCGAAATTCTGGTAAAGGGACCGCAGGTCATGCTCGGGTATTTCAACGATCCTGACGCCACTGCCGAGGCGATTCAGGATGGCTGGTTCAAAACCGGAGATATCGGGCATATGGAAGATGACTTCATCTTTATTACCGACCGCAAGAAAGAGCTGATTATTACCGCAGGGGGTAAAAATATCGCACCGCAGCCGGTCGAGAATGAGCTGAAGATGGACAAATATGTAAACTCCGCGTTTGTATATGGCGATCGCAAGCCGTACCTGACCGCTCTGATCGTGCCGAACCTGGAGCGCCTGCTGGAGTTTGCCAAAGAAAAACATATCAACTACTACGATCTGGATGATCTCGTCATGCATGAACCGGTTCAGAGGCTTTTTGAACAGCGGCTGGTTGAGATCAACAGCAACCTTGCGCCGTATGAAACCATCAAGAAATTTGTGCTGCTGGCCCATGATTTTTCCATTGAGGGGGGCGAATTGACCCCGACGCTGAAGCTCCGCCGCAAGATTATTTATGAAAAATACAAGCACAAAATAGAAGATCTGTATATTGATCACACCAATTAACATGCGAATGACTCGTTACCAACAGGGAGGAACATCATGAAACAGATCAACAAGGTAGCAGTTCTGGGAGCGGGGGTTATGGGGGCGACTATCGCCGCACACCTCGCCAATGCTGGCGTGTCGGTACTTCTGCTCGACATCGTGCCGCGTGAGCCGAACGATGCCGAGAAGGCGTGTGGCCTCACAATTGCCGACAACAGGGTGCGCAACCGCATCGCCACCGCCGGGCGGGACGGCTTGATGAAGATGAAGCCCGCCCCCTTCTTTCTGCCAGGGTATGCGGCCAACATCGAAGTCGGCAATTTTGATGACGACATGCCAAAACTAAAGGAATGTGACTGGATTATCGAGGTTGTCATCGAGAACATGGCGATCAAAAAACAGCTCTTTGCTGAAAAAGTCGTGCCGAATATGAAGGAAGGGGCGATCCTCTCCACTAACACCAGCGGCCTGTCAGTCAACGAGATGGCACAATGCCTGCCGGTGAGTGTCCGCACAAACTTCCTGGTCACCCATTTCTTCAACCCGCCGCGCTACATGCGGCTGCTGGAGATCGTTTCATGCTCGGATACCGATCCCGCCGTCACCGCCTTTATGGCCGATTTCATCTCGAAGCGGCTCGGCAAGGGGATCGTTTACGCCAAGGACACGCCAAACTTCATCGCCAACCGCATCGGCGTGTATGCGATCTGCAACTGTGTCCGTACCATGATGGAAACAGGTATGACCGTCGAAGAGGTTGACGCCGTCGCCGGACCGGCTACCGCCCGCCCCAAAAGTGCGGCTTTCCGCACCGCCGACCTGGTCGGCATCGACACTCTCCAGCATGTCGCCGGTAACTCTTACGATCTGCTGGTAAACGACGAACAGCGCGACATCTTCAAGTTTCCCGATTTCATCAAGGAAATGGTTGCCAAAGGGTTGCTCGGCAACAAAAGCAAGCAGGGGTTCTTCAAAAAAGTCAAAGGCGAGAAGGGGCAGGAGTTTTTCTATTACGATTATACCACTGGTGAGTATGCACCCGCGCAGCGTCCCAAGTTTGCCTCAATCGAAGCGGCCAAGTCCATCGACGATCCGGCCAAACGGCTCAAGGCAGTCGTAACCGGGAACGACAAGGGTGCGCAGTTTGCCTGGACCAACCTGCGCGACACGCTGATCTACACGTACAACCGGATTCCGGAGATCGCCGACGACATCGTCAATATCGACAACGCCATGAAATGGGGTTTCAACTGGGAACTCGGCCCGTTCGAGATGCTGGATGCCATCGGTGTCGCCTATTTTGTGGAGCGGGCGGAGCAGGATGGCATAACGGTTCCTGTCGGACTCAAGGCAATAGAGAGCTTCTACAAATTTGAAAACGGCCGTAATTATTACTACAGCCTCCGTGAGAACTCGTACCTCGAAGTGCCACGAAAGGCTGAACAGATAAGCCTCTCGATTCTCAAGAGAAACAACATGGTAGTGGAAAAGAACAGCGGCGCTTCCGTAATTGACATTGGTGACGGCGTCTTCTGCCTTGAGTTCCATACGAAGATGAACGCCATTGGTGGTGAGATTCTTTCGATGGTTCATAAAGCCATCAAGCGGACGGAAGAAGAGGGTGTTGGCCTGGTAATTGCCAATGATGGCAGCATGTTTTCCGCCGGAGCCAACTTGATGCTGCTGGCAATGGCGGTAGCCGAAGGGGCGTTTGACGAAATAGCGATGACGGTCAAGGGGTTCCAGAAGGCGATGATGGCGATCAAGTACTCCAAGATCCCGGTCGTGGCGGCACCGCACAACCTGGTCATGGGGGGCGGCTGCGAAACCTGTCTCCATTCCGACGCGATAATTCCCCACGCCGAAACCTATATGGGGCTGGTCGAACTTGGCGTCGGCCTCCTTCCGGCCGGTGGCGGCACCAAGGAGATGGCGATTCGCGCCATCAAACTGGCCGAAGAGTATGATATGGATGCGACCCCTTTCATCTTCAAGAATTTTATGAATATTGCCATGGCCAAGGTCAGTATGTCGGCGGCCGAATTGATCCCTATGGGCTTTATGCGGCAGGGTGATGCCATCACGATGGATATCGATAAGCGTATCCACGATGCCAAGCTGAAGGCGATCTCGCTTGCGGCCAATTATCGTCCGGGACGGCCATTGACGGACCTTAAGGCGCCGGGACGCGGCGTGGCTGCCAGCATCAAGTCACAGCTCTGGAATATGCAGATGGGGGGCTTCATCTCAGAATATGACCAGTATCTGGCAGGCATGGTTGCCGATGTCATCACCGGCGGCGATGTCCCGGCCGGTACGCTGATTACCGAAGAGTACCTGCTGGAACTGGAACGGGAAGCGTTTGTACGCCTCTGTGGACAGAAAAAAACGCTGGAACGTATTCAGCACATGCTCAAAAAGGGAAAGCCGCTGCGGAACTAAGGTGATAGGCTCCCCCCTTTCAGAAAGGGGGACTAAAAAATTACGGAGGTCATACATGAGAAACGCATATATTCTGGCTGCCTATCGCACCCCCGGCTGCCGCGCAAAAAAAGGGAAGTTGAAGGATGTCCGGCCGGACGATCTGGCTGCCGCCGCAATAAAGGGGCTGCTGGAGAGAACGGGCATTGATCCGCACGATGTTGAAGATATCATCATTGGCTGCGCTTTTCCCGAAGCGGAGCAGGGGATGAACTTTGCCCGCGTGGCAGCGATGAAGGCCGGTGTGCCGGTTGAAGTCCCGGCCCAGACGGTCAACCGCTTCTGCTCTTCCGGCCTGCAGACAATCGCTTCGGCGGCGGAGCGGATCATGGCCGGTTTTGCCGATTGCATCATTGCCGGTGGCGCCGAGAGCATGACCATGATTCCGATGGGTGGCGTCAAGTACAGTGCCAACCCCACTCTGATGGCGAGCTGGCCGGAAGCCTTCGCCTCGATGGGGATCACTGCGGAGCTGGTTGCGGATAAATACGATGTCACCCGGGAAGAGCAGGACGCCTTTGCCGCCGCAAGCCATGCAAAGGCCGCTGCCGCCATCGCAGCCGGGAAATTCAAGGACGAGATCATCCCGGTGGAAGTGGAACAGTGCGCCCTGGTAAACGGGAAAATGAAACGGAGCACAGAACTGGTCGATACCGATGACGGAGTCCGGAGCGACACCACGGCAGCCGGACTGGCCAGATTGAAACCGGCCTTCAAGGCGACCGGCACGGTTACCGCCGGCAACTCATCCCAGATGACCGACGGCGCCGCAGCGGTGCTGGTAGTCTCGGAGGAGTACCTTGAAAAGATCGGTAAAAAGGCCTTGGCACGCTTCGTCGCCTTTGCGGTCAAAGGGGTGCCACCGGAATTGATGGGCATTGGTCCGATCGCTGCCATCCCTGCCGCGCTGAAGCTGGCCGGCCTGACGCTGGACGAAATCGGGTTGATCGAGTTGAATGAAGCCTTTGCGGCCCAAGCGCTGGCCTGCGTCAAGGAGTTGGGTCTCGATCCGGCCCGCGTCAACGTAAACGGCGGGGCGATCGCCCTTGGTCACCCGCTCGGGTGTACCGGAGCCAAACTGACCGCCAACATTCTCCATGAGATGCAGCGCACCGATACCCGCTACGGCATCGTGTCGATGTGTATCGGCGGCGGTATGGGTGCAGCGGGGATTTTTGAGAAGGTGTAGGGATCTTGGCTCCCCCCTTTCAATACGGGGGAGACTAAAAAAATACACAAAACGAGGTGAAACCATGGCTTCAAAACTATTTAAAGGTGCCGAATATCTGATCACTGCAACTGATAAAAATGATGTCTTCACGCCGGAGGATTTCACTGATGAACAGCGACAGATCGGTGATACCACCGAGCAGTTCGTCCTGAATGAGGTTCTCCCTCTTCGCGAAGAGATTGAACATCACAATCTGCCACTGACGGTTGAGCTGATGAAGAAATGCGGTGACCTTGGCCTGCTCATGATCGATGCCCCGGAGGAGTACGGCGGCCTCGAACTGGACAAGGCGACAAGCATGCTGGCGGCTGAAAAGCTGGCCCAGGCCGGCTCGTTTTCTGTAACCTATTCAGCCCATACCGGCATTGGCACATTGCCGCTCGTTTATTACGGCACAAAGGCACAAAAAGAAAAATATCTTGGCAAGATAATTTCCGGCGAGTGGATTGCGGCCTACTGCCTGACCGAACCGGGCTCGGGAAGTGATGCGCTGGGGGCCACTGCTTCCGCCACGCTTTCTGCCGACGGCAAATACTATATCCTCAACGGCACCAAGCAGTTCATCACCAACGGCGGCATTGCCGATCTCTACACCATCTTCGCCAAGATCGATAAACAGCACTTCACCGGCTTTTTGGTCGAGCGAACCACCGAAGGGCTGAGCGTCGGGCCGGAAGAGAACAAAATGGGGGTACGGGGTTCATCAACCACCCAGATCATCCTGCAAGACGCCAAGGTGCCGGTGGAAAATCTGCTGGGCGAAATCGGCAAGGGGCACAAGATCGCCTTCAACGTCCTCAATGTCGGACGCTTCAAGCTGGGGGCCGCAGTTACCGGCGCGGCCAAGGTTTCGCTTGCCACCGGAATCAAATACGCCAACGAACGCAAAGCCTTCGGCGTCACCATCGGCACATTCGGAGCCATCCAGGAAAAAATTGCCGACATGGCCGCCGCCATTTTTGCTTCGGAATCGCTCGTCTACCGCCTGGCCGGTCTGATCGACGATCGCCTCGCCACCCTGCCAAAAGGAACCGATAACTACTACGAAACCTATCAGCAGGGGATCGAGGAGTATTCAGTCGAATGCGCCATTGCCAAGGTCTTTTGCAGCGAAGTGCTGGCCGATGTGGTTGACAAGGTCGTGCAGATCCACGGCGGCTATGGTTTTATCCAGGAATACGCCGCCGAAGGCTACTACCGCGACGAACGGATCAACCGGATCTGGGAAGGAACCAACGAGATCAACCGGCTGCTGATCCCCGGCATTATCCTGCGCCGCGCCATGAAAGGGGAAATCCCGCTCCAGAAAGAGGCGATGAAAGCCTTTGAATCGCTAATGTCACCCTCTTTTGACGAGCTGGACGATGCGGTGCCGTTTGCTGCAGAGAAAGCGCTGATTGCCAGCCTGAAACAGGCCTTCCTGGTGCTGGCCGGCAGCGGCGTGCAGAAATTCATGGACAGGATCAAGGACGAACAGGAGATCCTGCTGGCTGTCGCTGATCTGGCGATCAACATCTTTGCCATCGAAAGCGTCGTGCTACGCGCTGAAAAGATCCTGCCGAAATTGAGCGAGAGCAAGCAGGCAGCCATAAACTCGGCCGTGAAGATTTTTACCTTTAATGCCACGGAAAAAGCCGCCTCTGCTGCACGCCGGGCAGCCTACTACATCGAGGAAGGGGATACACTGACCATGCTGCTCGCCGGCATTCGCAGGTTCACCAAATATGATGCCACCGGACTGCTCAAGGCAAAACGCCAACTGGCGGCAGCCTCTATTGAAGCGGATAAGTACATTTTTTAGATCATCAGGGGGCGGCCGGTTCGGTCGCCCCCTCCCGGAGTTCCATGCGCCAGCATACCGTACAGACCCCCTACATGGTAGGGGATGTTCACTTCTACAGCACCGAGCTTGACGACGGGCTTGCGCTGTTTGATACCGGTCCCCCGACAACCGGAGGCGAAGCATATCTGCTGGAGAATATTAATCTCAAACGCCTGAAATACCTCTTCATCACCCATTGTCATGTTGATCACTATGGTCTGGCCAATTTTGTCCTGCAGAACAGTGACGCGGAGATATTCATCCCGCGCAAGGACGCCGCAAAATTCAGGCGTCACGCCGAGCGGATGGGGCGGATGGGTGATCTGTTAAGCGGGTACGGTTTTGGAGGTGATTTCACTGTTCAATTGAGAGAATCGTTCGAGCGGAACAAACTCTTCCTGGCCATACCGGAGCGATTCAGTGTTGTGGAGGAACGTGAAGAATTGTCCGGAATGGGCATCAGCTATCTGGCCTGTCCGGGTCATTCCCAGAGTGACCTGGTGTATCTGGTCGGAGATGCGGCCGTTACCGGTGACATTCTCCTGCGGAACATCTTTCAGGCGCCTCTTCTTGATATTGATCTGGACGATTTTTCACAACGGTTCAAAAACTACGATGCCTACTGCAGCTCTCTACTCAATCTGGTACAGCTGCGCGGACGTCGGATTATGCCTGGGCACCGCCAATATGTGCCCGGTGTTGATGAAGCGATTCTCTTCTACGTCACAACGTTATTGGAACGAGTTGTACAGTTGTCCCCATTCAGAGGGCTGGATATGCACGAAATAATCGAGAAGATATTCAAAGGGAGGCTGACGGAACCTTTTTTTATCTATCTGAAGATATCAGAAATTGTCTTCATGCTGGATTTTCTTGAAAATCCCGCTCTGCTCAAAGCCTCACTGGAACAGATCGGGCTGTTTGACGCGATAAGAGATCGGTATGAGGCAGTTGTGCAGAAGGGAGAAAGCTATGATCGACCCGCTTTTTGAGCCGATAACCATCAACCGCTTGGAGGTCAGGAACCGCATCTTCATGCCGGCCATGCACATGAATATGGCCGTCAATTATGCGGTCAGCGACCGTTTGGTTGATTTCTACGCCGAACGGGCTCGCGGCGGTGCCGGCATGATCACCGTAGGGTATGCCACCGTCGATGAGCTTTCCGGCAACCCCGGCAATATCGGCGCGCACAAGGATAGCTACATCCCGGGACTGACCCGTCTGGCGACCGCGATCAGAGACAACGGCGCCCGTTCCTCGGTGCAGCTGAACCACGCCGGGCGGTACAATCATTCGATGCTGACCGGCGGCAAACAGCCGGTGGCACCCTCGGCAATTGCATCCCGTCTGACAAGAGAGACACCCCGTGAGCTGGAGATTCCCGAAATAGAGGAGATCATCGACTCATTTGCCCAGGCGGCGCGCCGCGTTAAAGAATCAGGCTTCGATGCGGTCGAAATACTGTCAGGCACCGGCTACCTGATCAGCCAATTCCTCTCCCCGCTCACCAACAAACGGACCGACCGCTACGGTGGCGACTTTAACAATCGTATCCGCTTCGGTCTGGAAGTCATTGCAGCGGTCCGTTCAGCCGTCGGCGAGGAGTTTCCGCTGCTGGTCAGGATGAACGGCAACGAATTCATGAAGGGTGGCTCCAGCCGCGCGGAACTGCAGGATTATGCGCTCAGGCTGGCAGCGGCCGGGGTGAATGCACTCTGCATCAATGTCGGGTGGCACGAAGCGCAGGTGCCGCAGATCGTCACCGAAGTACCCCGCGGCGTCTTCGGCTATCTGGCCCGCAGCATCAAGAGGCTGGTCGCCATACCGGTCATCGCCAGCCATCGCATCAATGACCCGGATCTGGCCCGGGAGATGATCGCAGACGGCTATTGTGACATGGTGGCGGTCGGAAGGGCGCTGATAGCCGATCCGTACTTCCCGGAGAAAGCCCGCAGCCGCCATGAGGCAGACATAGTTCATTGCGTGGCGTGCGGGCAGGGGTGCTTCGACAACCTTTTCAAGATGAAGGCGGTGGAATGCCTTTGCAACCCGCGCGCCGGGTATGAACGGATTCGGAAGATTACCAGGAGTGACACGCCGTTGAACGTTGCCGTTATCGGCGGCGGCGCGGCCGGAATGAGCGCGGCTATTTCCGCCGCTGAGCGGGGCCACCGTGTGACGCTCCATGAATCTGGCAACCACCTCGGTGGACAGCTCCTTCTTGCGGGCGCGCCTCCAGGGCGCGAAGAGTTTATGGAACTGGCGGCGGATCTGGAGCGACAGCTGCAATTATCAGGCGCTACGGTTGTGCTTAATTCCACTGTTGATGACCAGTTTTTTCAAACTTCACATCCTGACGCTATAATTCTTGCCGCAGGCGGTTTGCCGATTACGCCGCCAATTCCGGGTGCTGATCTGCCGCACGTTGTCCAGGCCTGGGACGTGCTGACCAAGTCTGTCACAACAGGAAAGCACGTGGTCGTAATCGGCGGAGGGGCGGTCGGAATCGAAACGGCGCTGCTGCTGGCGGAGAAAGGTACCCTTTCGGGTGACGCGCTCAAGTTTTTGCTGGTTCATGGGGCCGAATCGGTCGAAGCACTTTATGAGCTGGCCATACATGGCAGCACGGAGGTCACCGTGATCGAAATGCTGGGAGAACTGGGCAAAAACTTCGGCAAGAGCACCCGCTGGGGGATGATGCAGGATGTGGAGCGGTATGGCGTTAAGACCCGGGCCACGGCAAAGGTCATTGAAATTATGCCGGATTGCGTCAGAATCGAGTGCGATGGGACGCGTGAGGATATTCCGGCCGACTCTGTCGTACTTGCCGTCGGCACGCGCTCCAATAATTCACTCCGGGAAATAGTTGAAACAAGCGGTATTCCGTTTCGTATTGTGGGGGACGCCGTTCAGCCAGCCATGGTGTTCGACGCCATCCATCAAGGTTTTACAGCCGGTCGTGAGATCTGCTGAACTTACGCACCAGGAGATGTGATTATGAAGAATCTGTTTGTGGCAGTTGTTCTGACCCTGTTTTTTGCAAGTCAATCGTCCGCCGTGGAAGTAGCCGGGGTGCAGGTGGCTCAGACGGTAACTGTTAATGGTCAGCAGTTGAAATTGAATGGATATGGAATCAGAAAAAAGTTCTTCTTCAAGATCTACATCGGATCTCTGTACGCTGCAAGGCACCTGACCAGCGCGGCAGAAGCATACGGTGACAACGGCAACAAGTTGATCAGGATGAACTTTCTGCATTCAAAGGTCGACAAGGAAAAAATCATCGAAGCCTTCAACGAAGGTTTCAGGAACAACTCGCCCGACCTGGCCGGATCCGCCGAAGTGAAGAAATTCCTCGGGTTATTCACCGCTGATTTTATTCATGGCGATGTTGTTGATCTGGCTATCGGGGCTGATGGCAGCGTTTCCGTCAGTCATAACGGCAAGCATCTTGGCACTGTCACGTCTGCAAAGCTCGGCAGGGCGGTCCTTGCCATATATCTGGGTGACAAGCCGGCTGACGCGTCACTGAAGAGTGGGATGCTCGGCAATTAATCGGCAAGGAGTCACCTCTTATGGCACAGATCTACTCAACTCCCATTGAACTGCGATTTTCCGACCTTGACGCCTATGGTCATGTGAACAGCGCCGTCTACTTCACCTACCTCGAAACGGCACGGGTCAAGCTGTTTCATGATTTCTTCAAAGAGGTCACGGCAGAGGGGCTTTTCACCGTTGTTGCCCGGGCAGAGTGTGACTTCAAAATTCCGATCATGCTCTACGACGAGGTCATCGTTACGCTCTGGGTGGCCAAAACGGGGCGTTCGAGCTTCGATCTGGAGTACCGGATCCATAACGATCACGAGAAAACCTACGCCACCGCCCGCACGACAATGGTCTGCTTTGACAGCATCAAGAATGTGCCAATACCGTTGCCCGAAACCATCAAGGCGATGGCGTGACAATTGCCGATAAAGGAGTACATGTCGATATGAACAGCACCGAACAGATCCAGAGCGAAACAAGTGACGCCATCCTTACCCTGCGCATCAACCGGCCGGACAAAAAAAATGCCCTGAATCTCGCCATGTACCAGACTCTGGCGGATAATCTCAGGGCGGCAGACCGTGATGACACCGTCCGGGTAATCCTGATCAGCGGTGGGGATGAATGCTTTACCAGCGGTAATGACCTGACCGACTTTCTGTCTGCGCCGCCGACCGGCCCGGAAAGTCCGGTCATGCAGTTTCTCAGCGCGATCAGCGAAGCGCGCAAACCGCTGGTGGCAGCGGTCAATGGCCTGGCGGTCGGGATCGGCGTCACGATGCTGCTGCACTGCGATCTGGTCTATGTTGGTAACAGCGCCACCTTCCAGATGCCGTTCGTTAATCTGGGGCTCTGTCCCGAGGCCGGCTCAACGCTTCTCCTCCCACGGATAATGGGACACCAGCGGGCTGCCGAACTGCTGCTTCTGGGTGAGGCATTCAATGCGGAGAAGGCGCAGCGCGTCGGGATCGTTACCGAGGTCTGTCCGGACGGCGATGTGCAGGCTTTAGCCCGGAGCAGGGCGCTGCAGCTGGCAGCCCAACCGGCGGCTGCCGTGCGTCTGGCCAAGGAGCTGTTAAAGCGTGACTATACCGTACAATTGCGGGAAACCATCGCCGAAGAGGGGAAACAGTTCACGGTCCGCCTGAAGTCACCTGAAGCGGCAGAGGCGCTGCAGGCCTTCATGCAGCGGAGGAAACCGGATTTTTTTCGATTCAATTAGGCAGGTCATGCCGCTATTGCCCGTGGGATGAAACAATGTACAGGGGCAAAAAGGATGGGCGACATCGCGGTAAATAGATCTTGTGACCTGGTGCCGCTGGTGAATTAAAATATAACGTGGGTACTGTGGCTATTTAATAAGATTGAATTCATCGACAATTCTGTGACGATAGGCCGTGATATCCTTTTCAAGGGACTGGAGGGTTGCAACCTTCTGTTTGATGCTGTTTAAATGCGTGCCAAGCAGTTCTATCAGGCGCGGCATGATCTTTTCCGGGACCTTCTGCTCCTTGTCGAACAGGTCAGCCAGTTCCTTCATCTCTTCAAGAGTGAGACCGAGTTCCTTTACCTTCAGTACGAATTTAAAACGCTTGATATCCCCCTTTTCATAATACCGTACCTTGCCCTCTGTCCGCTTGGGGGGGTCGACAAGCCCCATCTTTTCATACAGCCGGATTGTCCGTGTCGTGATGTTCAATTCCTCTGCCAAGTCGCTTATCTGCATATGTTCTTCATTGCTTAATCTCATACTTCTCCTTAATGTCAACTATCCTTATATGGCAAGTTTCTTTATCTTGTCAAGAATAATTGGGCAACTATTTTCACTGTGCCGTTGTATGAAGGAAAAAACGAGACTGCAGGGGGCGCAAACAACAGCTGGATGGAAATAAACTGAAAACTTCATAAAAGCGCTTGAGGAAGGATTGGAATTCAGGGTTGATGGGGGGGCTTGGTGCAGAATCCGCAGGGGGGCAGGGTTACCCGAAATTGGCAGCGTCTGGCACTCCTCAACATCCGGTTGATTCACGCAATTTTGTTGACATTCTCTGTCGATACTCAACTATTTCCTTGCGCAAGGAAGAGAGTTTCGCGACCTTGTCATCAATCAGATCAATATGCACATCAAGAATGTTGATAAGCTCCGGAATTAACTGGTCAGTTTTCTTTGCATCACCGTAGACCCTGTAGAGATTCTGGAGCTCTTTGATAGTAAGGCCCAAATCCTTCAACTTCAGGATGAATTTGATCCTGCGCACCATGTACGAGTCGTAGCCACGGTTGCCACGGTCGAGCCGTTCAACAGATTCTATAATTCCCTCTTCTTCCCAGTAGCGCAAAGTCCGGGTAGAAATTCCCAATTCATTGCACAGCTCGCCTATGGTCATAATATCATCAGATTCTATTGTTGAATCGTTCATAAAGTCCTCGCAGATGTATCATCGTTGTGCTGCAGCATAGACGCAATGACTTATTATGACGTTGACGTGAATTAAATGCTACATAAAAATTAAGTTAGTTGCGTCCCTGATAATCAATAACTATGTTATATTAAATAATAGTTGTGTTATTAGCTAGTTATATAATATTGTTAGACTGATTTGTCGTGATAAAATAACTGAGTTAAATTTTGCATTGACTTATGCGTAAACGTTATATACCTTTCCTGTATATCGACCTGCGCGAGCGGTATTTGCCTCACCTCCCGTATACGCTGCGCATTAAGAGGAGATCAAATCATGTCAAATGTGGAACGTGCCGGCGAAGAAGGCATCAGCCTGCTGTACAACCTGAGCAAGGAAGAACTGGTCAAGATTATTGTCGATGACGCCAAAAACTGGCTGGCCCACGACGGGCTCTGGTTTCAGGCGATTGAGAAGCGTTATGGCATTGATGTGGCGGTGGATGCCGATATAGAGGCATGGCGTTACTTCACGGCTATTGAAGCGAAGCGGATCATGGATCGGCTGGGAATGAAACCTGGCGGCGGGATTCCGGCCCTGGTTGAATGTCTTAAGCATCGATTCTATGCCCGTTTGAACCTGCAGGAGAGTTGTGAGGTGACCGCTACACGGGTGGTTTTTAAGATGCTTGACTGCCGGGTTCAATCAGCCCGCAAACGCAAAGGGTTGGCGGATCACCCCTGCAAGACGGTAGGGATCGTCGAATATGGCGAGTTTGCCAGGGCCATAGATCCACGTATTTCCACCCGTTGCATCGCCTGCCCACCTGACCCCCATCCTGAAGAGTACTGGTGTGCCTGGGAGTTTACGCTGCAGGAATAACTCAACGGGAGAGGAGATACCCATGCAAGAAACCATCGAACTATATAAACCAAAGCATAAAATACGTTTTGTGACCGCCACCAGCCTGTTTGACGGTCACGATGTTTCCATAAATATAATTCGCAGGATTCTTCAGGCCTCCGGGGCAGAGGTCATTCATCTGGGGCATAATCGCTCTGTTGATGAGATTGTCACCGCTGCTATCCAGGAAGATGCCCACGGCGTCAGCATCAGCAGTTATCAGGGGGGGCATGTTGCCTTCTTCAAATACACCATGGATCTGCTGCGGGAACGTGGGGCCGGTCATATCAAGGTCTTTGGCGGTGGTGGCGGTGTGATCATCCCTGAAGAGATCAAGGAAATTGAAGAGTACGGGATTGCTAAAATATTTTCCCCGGAAGACGGCCGCCGTATGGGGCTGCAGGGTATGATCAACCTGATGCTCGAACAGTGCGATTACAACCTGGTGCGAGACCCGGATGAGGAGCTGAAGAAGTTGCGGTCCCAGGATATCCGCGCCATTAACACGATCATTACCCTGGCCGAGCATTCAGTGAACTGTTGCGGCACCGAAGGATACGGCAGGTTTCGTGAGCACGTGCAGGAAATGGCTGCTCCGGTGCCGGTCCTGGGGGTCACCGGAACCGGTGGCGCCGGTAAAAGTTCCCTCTGCGATGAACTGGTGCTCCGTTTCATGCGTGATTTTCCCGACAAGAGTGTTGCCATCCTTGCCGTAGATCCGTCACGTCAGAGAACTGGTGGCGCGCTGCTGGGTGACCGGATCAGGATGAACTCCATCGCGGGAAAGCGGGTCTACATGCGTTCCCTGGCCACGCGGGATTCCCATTCCGAGCTGTCTGCAGCAATAAAGGATGCGCTCGATGTGGTGCGGGCATCCGGTTTTGACCTGATTATTGTCGAAACTTCCGGTATCGGTCAGGGTGACGCTTCGGTGGTGCCGATCTGCGATCTTTCCCTCTATGTGATGACCTCCGAATTCGGTGCCCCCACGCAGCTTGAAAAGATTGATATGCTTGATTTTGCTGATCTGGTTGCGATCAACAAGTTTGATCGGAAAGGATCAGAGGACGCTCTCAGAAATGTCAAGAAGCAGTACCGTCGCAATCGGGTACTGTTTGACGTGCCGGATGATCAGGTCCCGGTCTATGGGACCATCGCATCCCAGTTTAATGATCCCGGCATGTCGGTGCTGTATCTGGCCCTGCTCGGAAAACTTAACGAGAAGAAGGGGCTCGGCTGGGAGTCACAGCTGAAAATCGATGAACGTGACAGCCTGGCGAAAACGATCATCCCGGTGGACCGGATTCATTATCTGGGAGAGATAGTACAAACCGTGCGTTGCTACCGCAAGACAGTTGACCAGCAGAGCACGGTAGCCAGGTCGCTCTATCAGTTGAAGGCAACAGTCGCGATGCTGGAAGAAGGTTCGGAAGCGGCGACGGAGGTGGCGCGTCTGATCCGGGCCTGTGATCAAAAGCTCCATGAAGAACCACGGCACCTGTTGGGGTGCTGGGAAGAGCTCAAGCGGTCCTACCGCCAGGAGGCGCTGGTCACCACGGTACGTGACAAGGAAATCCGGACCGAACTGTACAGCACCACGCTGTCCGGTACCCGGATCCCCAGGGTTTGTACCCCCGATTTCAATGATTGGGGCGACATCCTCAGTTGGATCATGCGGGAGAATCTGCCGGGATATTTCCCGTATACCGCCGGTGTATTTCCGTTCAAACGGGCCGAGGAAGACCCTAAGCGCCAGTTTGCCGGAGAAGGGAGCCCGGAACGGACCAACAGGCGTTTTCACTATCTCTGCCAGGATGACGGTGCCAAGCGGTTGTCTACCGCATTTGACAGCGTCACCCTCTACGGCGCCGATCCCGACTATCCGCCGGACATCTATGGCAAGGTGGGCGAAAGCGGTGTCTCAATCTGTACTGTTGAGGACCTGAAAAAACTTTTTGCCGGTTTTGATCTCTGCGCTCCCTCTACCAGTGTCTCCATGACCATCAACGGCCCGGCACCGGCGATGCTGGCCATGTTTTTCAATGTCGCCATTGATCAGCAGGTTGAATCCTTTGTCACACAACAGGGGCGCAAGCCGGATGACAATGAATATCGGAAGATCAAGGCCGATACCCTGCAAAACATCAGGGGGACCGTACAGGCCGATATTCTCAAGGAAGACCAGGGACAGAATACCTGTCTGTTCTCGATTGATTCGTCCTTGAAGATGATGGGAGATCTCCAGCAGTATTTCATTGATAACAAGGTGCGCAACTATTACTCCGTTTCAATCAGCGGCTATCATATCGCCGAGGCCGGTGCCAACCCGATTACCCAGCTGGCCCTGACCATGTCAAACGGGTTTACCTATGTGGAATATTACCTGTCACGGGGCATGCATATTGATGAACTGGCTCCAAACCTCTCTTTCTTCTTCAGTAACGGCCTTGATCCTGAATATTCGGTCATCGGCAGGGTGGCAAGGCGGATCTGGGCTGTGACGATGCGGGATAAATACGGCGCCAACGAGCGGAGCCAAAAACTGAAGTATCATATCCAGACTTCGGGACGTTCACTGCATGCCCAGGAGATGGCGTTCAACGACATCCGCACCACATTGCAGGCGCTGGTTGCCATTTATGACAACTGCAACTCGCTGCACACCAACGCCTACGACGAGGCGGTTACCACTCCGACGGAAGAGTCGGTGCGGCGCGCCATGGCGATCCAGATGATTATCACCAAGGAATTCGGCCTGGTTAAGAATGAGAATTCGATCCAGGGATCGTTTATCATTGAAGAGCTGACCGATCTGGTCGAAGAGGCAGTCATGGTGGAGTTCGAGCGTATTGATCATCGCGGCGGCGTACTGGGGGCGATGGAAACCCAGTATCAGCGCAGCAAGATTCAGGACGAATCGATGCTGTACGAGCACAAGAAACATAACGGTGAACTGCCGATTATAGGCGTGAACACCTTCGTAAGCCCCCATGCGGATGAAGAAGGCTATAACATTCCGGGCGAACTTGCCCGCGCAACTATTGAAGAGAAAGAACAGCAGATAGCTAATCTGCGGGCGTTCCACGCAAAGCATCGTGAAAAAGCGCCAGAGGCGCTGGAGCGTCTGAAGGCGGTAACCATCGCCGGTGATAACGTCTTTGCCGAGATGATGGAAACGGTTAAATATGCCTCGCTCGGTCAAATTACCCAGGCGCTGTTTGAGGTGGGTGGTCGTTACCGGAGAAACATGTAAGCGCTTAAAAGTTCCAGGGGTCGCTGCCCTAACCGGCAGTGCCGATTATGTTTTGCCGTACCGGCTGGTTCCCGATTCTATACGACGTGTTTATGGCAATCACACCACTGTTGCTTTACTAAAACAAAGCTATAGAATTGTGTTATAAATGGCATTGACATGAACGTAAAGTGGATGTATGGTTTGTCATATCAAGACAGCCTCGGAGGCGTAAATATGAAAGAAGAAGTGTATGTTATAGATGGTATGAGGACGCCGTTCGGCTCATTTGGCGGAGTGCTGGCGGATATTGCCGCCCCCCGGTTGGCCGCCACGGTAATAACAGGACTCCTGAACCGGAATACTCTGCCGGCGGAGGCGGTAGGCGAGGTGATCCTGGGGCAGGTATTGAGCGGCGGCTGTGGCCAGGCGCCGGCGCGCCAGGCGATGCGCTTTGCCGGTTTACCGGATAGGATCCCCGCCCTGACGATCAACAAAGTCTGCGGCAGCGGCCTTAAGGCCATAATGCTCGGAAGTGACTCGATACAGCTTGGCAACGCCGCTACGGTACTGGCCGGCGGCATGGAAAACATGTCCCTGGCGCCCTATTTCCTTAAAAAAGCCCGCACCGGCTTTCGCATGGGGGATGGTGAAATCTTCGACCTGATGATCCATGACGGCCTTCAGGACCCGTACACCGGCAGGCATATGGGTGACATCGGCGAGGCCAGTGTTGAGCGCAACTCACTGAGCCGTGAAGTTCAGGATGACCTGGCCATCCGTTCGTATCGACTGGCACAGGCGGCGGTAAGGGACGGGATCTTCAAAGACGAAATAGTCCCGGTGGTCAAGAGTATTCGCGGTGTTGATACGGTTGTTTCTGACGACGAAGAACCGTTCAAGGGTGATGTCGAAAAAATCACCACACTCAAGCCGGTTTTCAAGAAAGACGGCAGCATCACGGCCGGCAACGCCTCCTCCATTAATGACGGTGCCGCACTGCTGCTGCTGGCCGGTGCCGCCGCGATGAAAAAACATAATCTTACCGCAACAGCCCGCATTGTCGCTTCAGCCACCAGCAGTCTCCATCCGGATTATTTTCCCGAAGCCCCGGTTTCGGCCATTCAGGCGGTGTGCGCCAGGGCCGGCCTGAACATTGAAGACATCGACCTGTTCGAGATCAACGAAGCATTTGCTTCGGTCACACTGATCGCGATCAAAGAGCTGAAACTCGACCTCGCCAAGGTCAACGTCAATGGCGGCGCCTGCGCCATCGGCCATCCGATCGGTGCCAGCGGCGCCCGTCTGGCCTTGACGGTGATACGCGAGCTGCATAAACGTAATTTACGCTACGGCCTTGCCACACTCTGCATCGGTGGCGGTGAAGCCGTGGCGGTAATCTTTGAACGAGTTTAGGGAGGCAGGGATGATTACAACAATCGGGGTTCTCGGAGCAGGGCAGATGGGCAACGGTATCGCCCATGTCTTCGCGCAGTACGGTTATCAGGTGGTTCTGTTCGATATTGCCCAGGCTCAATTGGACAAGGCACTTGCCACTATACAGCAGAATCTGGAGCGGCAGGCGAAAAAAGGGGCGATTCCGGAGGCTCTGGTGGCTGAAACGCTCGGGCGGATCGTAACAACTCAGGATATGAACGACCTGGCGGATGTCGACTTTGCCGTCGAAGCGGTTACCGAGCATGAACCGCTCAAGCTTGAGATCTTCCGCACGCTTGATGGTATCGTAAAAGCCGGCGCCATCCTCGCCTCAAATACGTCGTCAATTCCGATAACCAAGATCGCCTCGGTTACCGGTCGTCCCGATAAGGTCATCGGCATGCACTTCATGAATCCGGTGCCGATCATGAAACTGGTCGAGATAATACGGGGGCATGCCACCAGCGATGAAACCTTCATTCTGACCTCCGCACTGGTCGCTAAACTCGAAAAAGAGATGGCGGTGTCTCAGGATTACCCCGGCTTTATCGTCAATCGCATCCTCATCCCGATGATCAACGAGGCGGCCTTTGCCCTCTATGAAGGGATCGCCACCGCCGAAGATATCGACAAGGGGATGAAACTCGGCACCAATCAGCCGATGGGGCCGCTGACTCTGGCGGACTTTATTGGACTCGACACCGTGCTGGCGATCGCAAATGTCCTGTATGACGGCTTCAAGGATCCCAAGTATCGTCCCTGCCCGCTGCTCGTCAAGATGGTCAATGCCGGACATCTGGGGCGCAAATCGGGACGCGGCTTTTACATCTATTAGAAAACAGTGCGTGCCTGACGAAGGAAGATGGTTGTCTTCTCTGCCTGCAACTGGTGACCAGTGAGGAGTGGGAGATGCGTATCGAAATGCGTCCGGCAAAATTCAATGGTAAATAAATTTCATTACAGAGAGGTAAATCATGAATTTCGAACTAAGCCAGGATCACAAGGTACTTCAAGAGACAGTACGGGACTTCGTCAACAAGGAGATCAAACCGATCGCCATGAAAATCGATGAAGATCATATGATTCCCGATACGCTGGTCAAAAAGATGGGCGAAATGGGTTTTCTTGGCAGCTATCTTCCTGAGGAATATGGCGGCGCCGGTCTTGACATGCTTTCATATGCCATCGTCATTGAAGAGGTCTCAAAAGCCTGTGGTTCGAGCGGTGTACTGATCTCCGCCCACACCTCCCTGGCCAGCGGACCGATAGACACCTTCGGCACCGAAGAACAGAAAATGAAGTGGCTTCCCTCCCTGAACAGCGGAGAAAAAATCGGCTGCATCCTGCTGACCGAACCGGATGCAGGGAGTGATGCCGGCGCCATTACGACCAGTTACAGAAAAGAGGGTGACGAATACATCGTCAACGGCTCCAAGATATTCATTACCAACGGCGGCTACCTGGGAACCGGCGTGCTGTTTGCCACCCATGACAAATCACTCAAGCACAAGGGCGTTTCTGCCTTTATCGTAGACCTGCAATCTCCCGGCGTGGTGGTGTTGAAGCACGAAAACAAGATGGGAATCCGCGGCACCTATACCACCGCCTTTGCCCTCGACGACGTGCGCATTCCTGCTGCGAACCTGCTGGGCCAGGAAGGGCAGGGGTTCAAGATCGCCATGGATACCCTGAACGGCGGCAGAATCGGGATCGCCTCACAGGCCCTCGGTATCGCCGAAGGAGCCTTCGAACGAGCACTCGCCTATTCAAAAGAGCGCAAACAGTTCGGCAAGACCATCAGCGAACTGCAGTCGATCCAGTTCAAACTGGCCGACATGCATGCCCGAATAGAGACCAGCAAGCTGATGACCTACAAGGCCGCCTGGATGAAGGATGCTCATCTGAATTACACCATGGAATCCGCGATGTGCAAGATGCTCGCCTCCGAGGCGGCCACCTACGTCACCAAGGAAGCGGTCCAGATTCACGGCGGTTACGGTTTTATCTGCGATTACGAAGTGGAGCGGATGTACCGTGATGCAAAGATTACCGAGATCTACGAAGGTACCAATGAGGTGCAACGGGTAGTTATCTCGAAACTGCTGCTTGCATAACAAGCACCCCTACGTAGTACCTGACATACAGGTATCACGTCATGAGAGGTGTTTTGGTGGAAGCTATCCGTCACATTTACTGGAACATCGGCCATGGCGTTGTCATCCCGGCGTATGTTTTGGCCTGTGCCGCCTTCGGCGTCCTGGCCTGGGGATCTCCTCATTGAAGAGGCCTCCATGGCCAAAATGTTCGCTACCGAAGCCGCCAATCAGGCCTGCTATAAGGCGATTCAGATGCTGGGAGGGTACGGCTACACTCGTGATTTCCCGGTGGAACGCTATGCGCGAGATGCCCGTATTACGGCCATTTACGAAGGGACCAATGAGATTCAGCGCTTGATCATCTCACGTGAAATTCTGAGAAATCTCAACCAATAAGCACATCACCAGATGCAATGCCAGTTTGATCTCGACATTTCACGGGTTAAAGGGGAGACCTCTCCCCCAACTACGGACGAGTTGCGCATTATCCATGAGCTGCTGGATCCTGACGAGATTTTCATTCCAAAAAATTAAAAAATAATTATATATATTTTAAAGGTCGGATGCTTGGAAGAGTTTATCAAAATTGTGATGTTGTCAGGGAGAACCGCTCTGGAGCTCGCTCTGTATGTACTGCTGCCAGTACTGGTAATCATGATGGCGTTGATGAAGGTCGTTGAAGCGAGAGGCATTCTGGCGCTGATTGCACGGATGTTGCAGCCGGTGCTCAGGATATTCGGTGTTCCCGGTGCCGGGGCATTTGCCATCGTGCAACTGCTGTTTGTCAGTTTCGCCGCACCGCTTGCCACCCTGGCGATCATGGAGAAGGACGGCACCTCCAGGCGGCGGATTGCCGCAACACTGGCCATGATCTTCACAATGTCCCAGGCAAACGTGGTTTTTCCCCTGGTGGCGGTGGGGCTGAACCTTGGCGTTATTATGTTGACCTCGCTTGTAGGCGGGCTGATTGCGGCAGCCCTGACCTATTACCTGTTTGCCCGCTCGGCGGGAGATGAAGGCTGCTCTGTCGAGCCGTTTGTTGTTGCGGCTGACAAACAGCGCAAGAGTACAACCCTCAACCTGATGATTGTCGGCGGCCAGGAGGCTGTTCAGGTTATCCTCGGGGCTATTCCTGTTTTGATACTGGCAATTTTTCTGGTAAATGTCCTGAAAAGCACCGGCGCTATTGCTCTGGTAGAGACCGCATTATCGCCCCTGTTTGCAATGATTGGTTTCCCGGCTGTGGCTGTATTGCCACTGGCCACCAAATATCTGGCAGGCGGTACAGCCATGATGGGGGTTACTCTTAATCTGCTGAAGGAGGGTGCCATAACCACCTTGGAACTTAACCGCATGGCAGGCTTTCTCACCAACCCATGCGATCTGGTCGGGGTTGCGGTATTGATTTCCGCAGGTGCGCGATCTGCATCGGTTGTCCGGCCGGCAATAGCCGGGGCGGCTGCAGGGATATTGATTCGAGGCATATTGCATCTGATGCTTTTCTGAAGCGTCACCTGGAGCAGATCCCGGTGACTTTCTTTTGTATATTTGTTTGAACGCGCTCCCTGGAATGAAAGAGTTTTTTCTACTTGACATGAACGTTAAGTTAAAGTAGTTAGGGGGTACGGTTATATTATTTCATTCGCGAGGCCACCTATGGAAGCAACCCGTCAAATTTATTGGAACATCGGCCATGGCGTTGTCGTCCCGATGTACATACTGGCCTTTGCCGCCATCGGGGTAATGGTCCGGGGATTCTGGCAGCGCCTGCCGATCTGGCGTCAGGGCAAAGCGCTTGACCGTTTTGATCGCTTCGACGAACGGGTCAAACGGATGATTGGTGAAGTATTCAGCCAGTCAAAAATCTACCGGGTCACCGATGGCGGCATATTCCACTCCATCTTCTTCTGGAGTTTCCTGATCCTCTTTGCCGGCACGATGCTGGTCATGATCCAGGCCGACTTTTTCACCCCGCTGTTACAGTTAAACCTGCTCTCCGGCGAATTCTACAAAGGCTTCTCGCTGGCGCTGGACATTGCCGGCATCGTGGCAATAGTCATGCTGGCAGGACTCTTCATCCGCAGATTTATCATCCAGCCCGAAGGACTGGAAATCGTAAAGGATGACTACATCGTCCTGCAACTGCTGTTCGCCATCCTCATCACCGGATTCCTCATCGAAGGGGCCCGCATGGCGGCCACCGAATTGCAGCAGAATCCCGAACTGGCCCGCTTCTCACCCGGCGGCCTGTTGGCAGGACAGCTCTTCACCACCATGACGACCGGCACACTGCTCGTCAGCCATAAAATCCTTTGGTGGCTGCACTTCGCCCTAGTGCTCGGCTTCTTCTGTGCGATCCCCTATACCAAACTGCGCCATATCTTCACCACCAGCGCCAATGCCTTTCTGGCCCCCTTTGAGCCAAAAGGGTTCATCGCCACCATCAACCTCGAAGACGATTCGGTCGAACAATTCGGCGCCGCCACCATCAGCGATCTCAGCTGGAAGGACATCTTTGATGCCGATGCCTGCACCTCCTGCAAACGCTGCCAGGATCGGTGCCCTGCGTATGCGACCGACAAGCCGCTCTCGCCGATGAAGATTGTGAATCAGATCGGTGAGCTGGCCGAAGGTAACCCCAGGGGCAGTTTGTCAGATACCGTCAGCCAGGAGGCACTCTGGTCCTGTACCACCTGCCGCGCCTGTCAGGATGTCTGTCCCGCCAACATCGAACACGTCAACAAAATTCTGGAGATGCGCCGTAACCTGACCCTCATGGAAGGCGCCTTTCCCGGTGACGAAGTACGCACCGCCGTCAGCAACATCGAAGTCAACGGCAACCCCTTCGGCCTCACCTACGCCGCACGCGGCGATTGGGCGGAGGGGCTGCAGATAACTATTATGGAGCAGGATGCCGACGTCGATATCCTCTATTTCGTCGGCTGCTACGCCTCCTTTGACAAGCGCAATCAGGCTATTGCCAAGAACTTCATTACGATCTGTAACTCGGCCGGAGTAAAAGTCGGCATCCTCGGCAAAGAAGAAAAGTGCTGCGGGGAGCCGGTCAGAAAGCTGGGCAACGAATATCTCTACCAGATGACTGCGAACGAAAATATCGAGCTGATTAAAGCCTATAACGTCAAAAAGATCGTCACCACCTGCCCGCACTGCTTCAACACCTTGGCACGCGATTACAAAGATCTCGGATTAGACGTTCCGGTTGAACATTACAGCACCTACATCAACACCCTGCTTAATCGCGGTAGGCTCAAACTGACACCGGAGCCGTTTACATTCACCTATCACGACTCCTGCTACCTGGGCCGCTACATGGGCATCATCGAGCAGCCCCGCGCTATTCTTAGCCAGGCTGGCGGAACAATCACCGAGATGGATAAAAATGGCTGCGACAGTTTCTGCTGTAGCGCCGGTGGTGGCCGTATCATTGCCGAGGAAAAGCTGGGAAGCAAGATCAGCGAAGCCAGGGTCAAAATGGCCGTGGATACCGGCGCGCCGCTGCTGGTATCCACCTGTCCTTTCTGCCTCACCATGTTCGAGGACGGCATCAAGACCGGCGGGGCAGAAGGAAAGCTGCAGGTAAGGGATTTGGCCGAAATCGTAGCGGAGAGAATAACAGCTTAAAAAACTGTCCACAAAAGACACGAAAGTCACGAAGAAAACTGAGAAAAAACAAAAACTGCATTCAAGTTTTGCTTCATTTTCGTGTAGTTAGTGCCTTTCGTGGATAAACGATTTTTACAGGAGGTAACACCATGAAACTGCTTGTCTGCATCAAACAGGTCCCCGATCTGGAATCCCGCTTCAAGCCGAACGCCGAAGGTGTCTGGTACAACGAAACCGACCTGGCCTTCCGTATGAACGAATATGACGAATACGCCGTGGAGCAGGCTGTCCAGTTGCGGGAGAAACTGGGTGACGGCTGCGAACTGACCGTTCTCTCAATCGGCCCGGACCGTGTCGTTGAAGCAATCAAGAAATCCCTTGCCATGGGATGCGACAACGCCGCCCATATCCAGGACCCTGCCGCATCCGCCAAAGACCCGTGGCAGATCGCCTCGATCATAGCAACGTATGCCAAGGATAAAAACTTCGACATCATCTTCACCGGCATGCAGTCCCAGGACCGCGGCTCGGCACAGGTCGGCGTCACCGTAGCCGAACTGCTCGGCTTTGCCTGCACCACCACAATCGTCGGCTTCGACTACGACAACGGCACCATCACCGCCAAACGTGAACTGGAAGGAGGCATCAAAGGGGTCGTTAAACTGAAGACCCCGGCTCTGGTCACCTGCCAACTGGGACTCAACGTACCGCGCTACCCGACCCTCCCCAACATCATGAAGGCCAAGAAGAAGGAGATCATCGTCATTCCGGTTGCCGAACTGCAGGCGGAAGAACCGCTGGCAACCACCACCAGCTTCCATCCACCGGCAAAAAAAAGGGGCGGCATTGTCCTCGAAGGCGATGTGGGAGATATGGTGGAGAAGGTGATAGCGATCCTCAAAGACAAAACAGCGGTATTGAGATAGGAGACGTCCATGAAAACACTATTGATCGGTGAATCCCGCGAAGGAAAACTGCTCGAATCCACGTACGAACTGCTCGGCTTTGCCGGAGAGTTGGGTGCCGAAACCGCCATGCTGCTGGTCGGGAGTGACAGTCAACTGCCCGCCTACGGCGGCACGCTCCATCTGGCCGATGCCGCAACCTGCGGAGAATATAATCCCGATCTGCACAAAAAGCTGATCCTTGATGCGGTACAGAAAGAAAGCCCGGACTACATCGTCTTCCTCCACTCATCCTACGGCTGGGATCTGGCTCCGCGTGTTGCTGCCGCGCTGAAGATCGCCCAGATATCGGAAGTGATCGCCATTGCTGATGGCGGCTTCGAAGTCGGTTGCTGCAACGCCAAAATGCGCCGCAGTGTCAAGCCTGTCACCGCAAAAGCGGTGATAACGATTCAGGCCGGCGCCTTCACGGCAAAACAGCCGGGCGGCACGCCAGACGTCCAGAAGCTGGCGGCGACAGGCAACGGCGCACTTGAATTCATCGGCTATGAACCGGCCGAAAAGAAGGATGTGGATCTGGGCAAGGCGGAGATCATCGTTTCCGCCGGGCGCGGCGTCGGCAAGAAGGATAATATTCCGGTTATCCAGGCTCTGGCCACGGCGCTTGGCGGCGAACTGGGCGCCAGCCGTCCGGTAGTCGATGCCGAGTGGGTAAGTCACAGTCATCAGGTCGGCACCACCGGTCAGACGGTGTCACCGAAGCTGTATGTTGCCTGCGGCGTCTCGGGAGCCATCCAGCATCTGGCCGGGATGAAGAAGTCGGACTTCATCGTGGCGATCAACAAGGATAAGGATGCTCCTATCGGAGAAATCGCCGATGTGCTGGTAGTCGCGGATGTGATGCAGTTTGTGCCGGCGCTGACGGCGAAACTGGCGAGATAGGATTTTAAATTAAGATTTAAACTCATCTGAGGAGATCGACATGAACATTCATGAGTACCAGGCAAAAGCTATTTTACGAGAATTCGGCGTACCGGTCCCCGATGGCCATGTCTGCTACAACAGCGCCGGCGCCCGTGAATGGGCCAAACGCCTGGGGGACGGTCCCTGGGTCGTCAAAGCCCAGATCCATGCCGGTGGGCGTGGTAAGGGGGGTGGCGTAAAGCTGGCCCGCACCCCGGATGAAGTGCGTAATGTCTCGCGCGAGATGCTTGGCATGATCCTCCGTACTCACCAGACCGGCCCGGAAGGCAAACTGGTCACACGGGTACTGGTGGAAAACGGCTGCAACATCGCCAAAGAACTTTATGTGAGCCTGGTTGTTGACCGTGGCACTTCCAAGGTTGCCGTCATGGCCTCCACTGAAGGAGGCATGGATATCGAAGAGGTTGCCGCTTCAACCCCGGAGAAAATCTTCACCGAAACGATCGATCCGCTGGTAGGGCTAACCTCTTTTCAATGCCGCAACATCGCCTTCAATCTGGGACTGACTGGAAAGGTGGCAGCCAAGGCGGTTTCGCTGCTGCAGGGACTCTACAAAACCTTTATTGCCTGCGACTGCTCCATGCTGGAGATCAATCCGCTGGTGGCGACCGTCGAAGAAAGCCTGATCTGCCTCGACGCCAAATTCGGCTTCGACGACAACGCCGTCTTCCGTCACCCAAAACTGAGCGACATGCGCGACTACGACGAAGAGGACGCCAACGAAATCGAAGCATCCCAGCATGACCTCTCCTACGTATCGCTTACCGGAAACATAGGCTGTCTCGTCAACGGCGCGGGCCTGGCCATGGCCACCATGGACATCATCAAACATTACAGCGGCGATCCGGCCAACTTTCTGGATGTCGGCGGCGGAGCCACCATAGAGCGGGTTACCGAAGCCTTCAAACTTATCCTCTCCGACAAAAACGTCAAAGGGATCCTGGTCAACATCTTCGGCGGCATCATGAAATGCGACGTCATCGCCACCGGGGTTATCGAAGCCGCCAAGCAGGTCTCTCTGCAGGTGCCGCTTGTAGTGCGCCTTGAGGGTACCAACGTGGAAATCGGCAAGAAGATGTTGGCCGAGAGCGGCCTCAACATTGTTGCCGCCGACGGCATGGCCGACGCAGCTCAAAAAATTGTCCAGGCCGTGAAAGGAGCCAACCAATGAGCATCATGATTGATAAAAGCACCAAAGTAATTACCCAGGGGATCACCGGCGCTACCGGACTCTTTCATGCGCAGGGAGCCCGTGAATATGGCACCCGGATGGTCGGCGGCGTGACCCCTGGCAAAGGCGGCACAAATGTTGACGGCTTCCCGGTATTCGACACCGTCAAGGAAGCTATTGAAAAGACCGGTGCTACCGCCTCGGTCATCTACGTACCACCACCATTCGCCGCCGACTCCATCATGGAAGCGGTTGACGCCGGGATCGAACTGGTCTGCTGCATTACCGAAGGGATACCGGTCCTCGACATGGTCAAGGTCAAACACTTCATGCAGGGGAAGAAAACCCGTCTGATCGGTCCGAACTGTCCCGGCGTCATCACCCCCGGCCAGTGCAAGATCGGCATCATGCCAGGCTATATCCATAAACCGGGCAGGGTCGGCGTTGTTTCCCGCTCCGGCACGCTCACCTATGAAGCGGTCTGGCAGCTGACCTGTCTGGGACTTGGCCAATCCACCTGCGTCGGCATCGGCGGCGATCCGGTCAACGGCACCAATCATCTGGACGTGCTGCGGCTGTTTCAGGCTGATCCGGACACCGATGCGGTCATCATGATCGGCGAGATCGGCGGCACCTCTGAAGAAGATGCGGCATACTTCATTAAAGAGCATATGACCAAACCGGTAGCAGCCTACATCGTCGGCATCACCGCTCCTCCCGGCAAGCGCATGGGGCATGCCGGCGCTATTATCTCCGGCGGCAAGGGTACGGCAACTGAAAAGGTAGAGACACTAAAAGAGTGCGGCATCAGTGTCGCGGCCAGTCCTGCCGAGATGGCGCAGGCGCTGTTGAAGATTTATAAACCATAGGTGGAGCAGCTATCATGCTTGTAATCTCCTGCATCAAACAGGTACCGGATACAACACAGGTGAAAATAGATCCGGTTACCAATACCCTGATCCGGGACGGCATACCGTTTATTATCAATCCGTATGATTCCCATGCACTGGAAGAAAGCCTGAGGCTTAAGGATCGTTACGGTCTGTGCTCAGTTGCACTATCCATGGGGCCTCCCAATGCTGAAGCCACGTTGCGCAAGGCGTATGCACGTGGAGTTGATGAAGCGATACTGCTGTCTGACCGTTGTTTTGGCGGAGCCGATACCCTTGCCACCAGCAAGGTACTCTCGGCCGCCATCGAGCGTCTCAATAAACAGGACGAGGTCGGCATCGTTTTCTGCGGCAAGCAGACCATCGACGGTGACACCGCTCAGGTCGGACCCGGCATTGCATCCCGTCTGGGTTTCAGCCAACTGACCCTGGTAGACAAAATCGAGTCCATAGATTTCCTGCGCAAAACTATCAAGGTGCGGCGCAAACTGGAAGGGCGGCACGAAATAGTTGAAGCTCCGTTGCCGGTTATGATTACGGTCGTCCGGGAGCTCAACCGTCCCCGTTATCCGGTAGTGTCGATGAGAATTGCAGCGGATGAGATGAAAATCAAGGTTTGGGATAATACCGTTCTCAAACTTGACGTCAATACGATCGGGCTCAAGGGCTCGCCGACCTGGGTCAGCAAGATATTTTCGCCTGAGCGGGATCAAGGTGAAATCATTGGCGATGGTATTACTGATCCGGTAGGGACAACTAACCTGTTGATTGACAAGCTGCTCGGCAAAGAACTGCTGACAGTATAACAAACCCATAATAAAAAGGTTTGACCAGCTATGAGCGAATTGAAACCAGAACGTAAAAAGCCACGCGGTGTCGCCACTCTGATCGAAGGCACCTGCATCGGCTGCGGTGCCCGTTGCCAAAGTGCATGCCCGGTCAACTGCATCGAAATGACCGACTCCGGTGAACCGATCATCGAAAGTGCAAAGTGTATCGGCTGCCTGAAATGCGTAAAAATATGCCCGGCGACCGCCCTGGAGATCTACTTCACGCCCGAAGAGCAGAAGTTGCTGGCCGGGTTGGCCCAGGAGTCCGGCGGCGCAGTTGAAGAGGAACTTGACGAAGAAGGTCAGCGGATTAAGGAAATGCTTGCCACGTATCGCGGCGTATGGGTCGTTATCGAGCAGTATGAGGGCGTAACGGCCAAAGTTTCCTGGGAATTGCTGGGGGCCGGAACCGACCTGGCCAAAACCCTGAGGGTTCAACTCAGTGCGGTCATTATTGGCGATAATGTCGGACATCTTTCCAGTGATGCCTTCGGACATGGTGCTGACAGAGCGATTGTCCTGGATGCACCGGTTTATAAAAACTACCGCACTCAACCCTATTCAGACGCGATTTGTCATCTGATTGCAAAACATCGCCCAGAGGTGATTCTGATGGGTGCAACTGCACAGGGGCGTGATCTGGCCGGTGCGGTGGCAACCGTGGTCAAAACCGGGCTTACCGCTGACTGTACCGGATTGGGAATCGATGGCACGCGTAACTTGATGCAGACCCGTCCCGCCTTTGGCGGCAACATTATGGCGACCATCATGTGCGACAAATACCGACCGCAGATGGCAACCGTGCGGCCACATGTCATGCAAATGCCCGAGTTCAGGCCAGGCAGAAAAGGCGACGTGATTCGAGAGGTGTATGCCCCGCTCGAAGAGAATGTTCTGGTTAAAATCCTGGAAATCATCAACGACCGTGACGGTAAGGACCAGGTTGATGTCGCTGCCGCCGAGATCGTCATTTCAGGTGGGCGCGGCCTGATGAACAAAGATAATTTTGCCCTGCTTCAAGAGCTTGCCGATGAACTGGGTGGTGTGGTTGGAGCGTCACGCAGCGCTGTCGATGCCGGATGGATCTCTCATAGCCGGCAGGTCGGCCAGACCGGCAAGACAGTCCGCCCGAAAATATATATTGCCTGTGGCATCTCGGGCGCTATTCAGCACATGGTTGGTATGCAGGACTCCGATGTCATAATCGCCATTAACCGCGACCCTGAGGCGCCCATATTTCAGGTGGCCACCTACGGGGTAGTCGGTGACCTGTTCCAGATCGTACCGGCATTCATCAAGAGAATTCGTGAACTCAGGTGTAAAAACAGCTGCTTCGAGCCCAACAGAGAAGCCGCCTGAGGCGTAAATATTGTATGGGGTACCACATGTCTTTACATCAAAGCGTTTTCATAGCCGCATTTTCAGTTTCTGCATTATTCTTTATATTCGGCTGCTACCAGCGTGTGCGACTCGTAGCCATCGGAGGGGCGGAGAATCGATTTGACAACCCCGGCGACCGCCTGCTCGGCATGTTCAGCTACGCCTTTGCCCAGAAACGTGTGCTGGCACGGCCATACGGCGTTAATCACTTCCTGCTGTTCTGGGCATTCATGTTTTTGTTGCTTGCTAATGGTGAGTTTATGCTGGAGGGGTTGATCCCCGGATTAAGCTTTGCGACTATTCTGCCACCGCCACTGCATCATGTTCTGGCACTGGTATTTGATCTTGTTTCCCTGATCGCTTTGGGGGCTGTAGTTGTTGCGTTTGCCCGCCGTCTCTTTTTCCCGCCGGAATATCTGGGTAACGACTACACCAAGCCTGCAAGTTTTGAAGCTCTGCTGATTTTGGCACTGATCGCCACCCTGATGGTGGCTTTCTTTCTGCTAAATGCTGCCCACATCGCAGCGGGACAGACAGATGCATGGCGGCCGATTTCAACGGCGCTGTCCATGCCGCTGCATGGGCTCTCCGATTCAACTGTGTTACGTGTGATTCAAGCTTCATGGTGGGTGCATGCCCTGATTCTGCTGCTGTTCATGAATCTGCTCCCCCGCAGCAAGCATATGCATATCCTGACCGCCATCCCCAACTGCTATTTCCGGAGCCTGGAAAAGCCTAATACGCAGCCGCGAGAAACCTTTGTAAAAGGGGCCCGCTATGGCGTCTGCAGTGTCGATCACTTCAGCTGGAAAGACCTGCTCGACTCTCTGACTTGTACCGAGTGCGGCCGCTGCCAGGATCTCTGCCCGGCCCACAACACCGGTAAGCCGCTCAATCCACGTCGCGTTGTCCATGACATCAAACTCAACCTGCTTAAAAACGGTCCTGCGATAAAGAAGGGGCAAGGTAGCGAGTTGCCGTTGATTGGCGAGTCTGCAAACGGAACCATCAGCGATGAGGCCATCTGGTCCTGTACCACCTGCGGGGCCTGCACCTCGGTATGCCCGGTGTTGATCGAGCAGATGCCTAAAATCATCAAGTTGCGCCGCCATCTTGTTCAGGAGAAGGCGCAGTTTCCTGAAGAGCTGCTTAACCTGTTTGAAAACATGGAGCAGCGCAGCAATCCATGGGGCCTTGCCCCGTCAGAGCGGACCAAATGGAGCAGCCAGCTTGGTGACCGCTCCTTTAAACAAGGCGAAACAGAATATCTCTTTTTCGTTGGCTGCTCAGGCGCTTTCGACAGTCGCAACAAGCACGTTACCGTCGCACTGGCGACGATCCTTGATAGCGCCGGGGTTTCCTGGGGCCTGTTGGGGAAGGATGAGCAGTGCTGTGGTGACAGCGTCCGGCGGCTCGGAAATGAATTTGTATTTGATAAAATGGCCAAAGAGAATGTTGCGCTTTTCAAGGAACGCGGCGTTTCAAAAATCATTACACAGTGCCCTCATTGTTTCAGTACTCTGAGAAACGATTACCGGCAGTATAGTCTAGAAATAGAGGTACTACACCATTCCCAGCTGATAGCTCAATTGGTTGAGAGCGGCAAACTCAAATTTTCCAAACTGTCAGAGCAGGGCAACATTATCTTCCACGATTCATGTTACCTTGGCCGTCATAATGACGTCTACGAAGCACCGCGAGCAGTACTGGCAGCAGCAACCGGCAAGTCACCGGGCGAATTCGACCGCAACCATGAAAATGGTTACTGTTGCGGCGGCGGTGGCGGAAGAATGTGGATGGAAGAGCAGACCGGTGGCAGAATTAATCTGGAACGGGTCAAAGAAGCCATGCAGCTGCAACCAGATACACTCTGCGTCAGTTGTCCTTTTTGTATGACCATGATGGAGGACGGGCTTAAGGATTTGGGCGCAGCTGACAAGTGCAGGGTTAAGGATATTGCAGAAGTTGTGGCGGAGGCGCTGCGATAGACTGCACGACTTGTATTGGAACAGCTGAATTGTGTTCAAGGGAGTAAAAAATCATTGCCTGACTTGGCGGCCAAGCTGCGTCAGGTGCTTGATGGTAAATAGGGGAATGAATAAGACCTTCTTATCTATTTTCTGATACTGGAAAACATTCACTCATTCTGGTTTTCAAAGCCTTATTATTTGTCAATAGGCTTCCAACTTTTACCGCCCAATCGGCGTCCGGATTGACCGACTCCTTAACGTAATATTGGTATGTTATGAGTGGCAGGTGGGGCAGCTTCGGCCCTATAAGTGTCAACTACCAAATACGGTTCACACACCTCCAGGCTACTAGCTTTCCTTCATCCCTACAGCGGACTTTGCAAGTACCAAAGCCGCGTCTGCAAGAACGTGCTCAGCCTGCTTGGAGTTCAGTTTTTGTTGACAGCGCAGTCGATCCCAAGCTTCGAAGGAAAGTAATGTATCTAATGCCTCGATAATGTTACAGGCGGCATCTCCAATGTGAGGTGAAACCACTGCCATGAGTGCTGTCCTGAATATCTGTATTACGGTCTCATTTTGTTTTTGCAGAAATGCCGATTGATGTCTGACAAGCTGGCCTGCGTGGCGAAAAGGCATTATATGCTCAAAAATTCGCGCCCGACGAGCGACCAGCATGCGTAGATCATGCTCCAGGTCACCTGATGGGGCGGTTGGAAAAGGCATCGACGTGACATCGCGTAGCACGCGCTCACTAATCTTCTGATAAAGAGTCTCAACATCTTCAAACTGCCGGAAGATAGTCCTTGTCCCAACTCCAGCCCGCTGTGCAATATCTGCAATGCTTGGCGGCAAATGCGTTTCATTTATGAGGTCAGACAACGCCTGCATGATAGCTTCGTGGTTGCGTGTGCCTCTGCGTACACGACCATCTTTCATGCTGACTGTCTTCTGCTTTTTATCTTTGTTCATAGCCATAGTAAATTATAGCATGTCAATCTTCTCTTGACAAGTGGCACGTCTATTGCCACTATATAATGCTAAAGGGAGAAGTGGGTTATTGACCGGATATTTTCACATGACGAACGGGATACTATTGGTTGTTTCTGATGCAAAGAATAACGAAAAGTTGAGAGTAACTGCGTGCAGCGAGCGGTGTATTTTTGTGGCACATATTTATCGATAATTAAAGGACAGCTGTCGATGAAAAATCATCTCTTGGTGCTCTTGATAGTATCCTTCCTTTTTTTTCTTCCATTCGGTTCCCAAGCCGACCAGGGGCAGCCACGTATTGTCCGCGTTGGGGCCTTCAATTATTACCCGGCCATATTCAAGGGCGCGGACGGGGTCATAAAAGGGTTTCTTGTTGACGCTCTGACCGAGGTTGCGCAGCGGGAAAACATCCGCTTCGAGTATGTCTATGGCTCATTCAGCGAAGGGCTGGAACGACTCAAGACAGGCCGGGTGGACGTTCTCACCAGTATTATTTACACTCCCGAGCGCGCAACCTCTATGGATTATACAAAAACGCCGCTCCTGAGCGAATGGGGTGAGCTCTATGTGCCGCTCAAGTCCGATATTGACGGAATCCGGGATCTTCAGGGCAAAACGGTAGCCGTAATGAAGGGGGACTTTAATGCTGCAGGTTTCATTGATCTGGCCCAAAAAATCGGCGTCAGTTGCCGGTATGTGGAAGTTCCCGGCTTTGAAGAGGTATTTAAGGATGTAGCGGAAAAAAAAGTCGATGCCGGCGTAGTTAGCAACGTCTTTGGCGTGCCGAAGCAGCATGAATACGGCCTTCGTCCCACCGGTATCGTGTTCAGCCCGTTTGATGTTTTCTTTACTGTTGCGAAGGGAAAGAATCAGGATCTGCTGGCACTCCTGGACGGTTATCTGGACAAATGGCGGCACCAGAAGGATTCGGTCTACAACAGCGCTCGCCAGAAATGGTCTCACGGCAGCAACGGTACACTGCATGTCATTCCGCGCTGGGTAATAACGTCAACCGTTGTGCTTGCCGCGCTGGTGCTTGGCGCCCTTGTCTTTATCCTGCTGCTCAAGAGGCAGGTGCGCCGAGCGACTGAGGAGATTCGCCAACGTGAAATAAGCTGTCGGGGAAGCGTGGCAATGGTTAAGCTACTGCTCGATTCCACGGCAGAGGCAATCTATGGTCTGGACACTGACGGTAATTGTACCTTTTGCAATGCCGCCTGTCTCAGGATGTTGGGATATGAACAGCCGGAGCAATTGCTGGGCAGAAACATGCATGAACTTATTCATCACACTCATGACGACGGCACATTGTCTGAAGTCGGCGAGTGCCTCATTGCAGCGGCTTTGCGCCAGGGTGAAGAGCTGCATGCGGATGACGAGGTGCTGTGGCGGGCTGATGGCACCAGTTTTGCGTCTGAATACTGGGCGCATCCTGTGCGCCGGGATGGGAAGATCGTCGGGTCGGTGGTGACGTTTCTGGATATCACTGAACGCAAGCAGGCGGAAAAAAAACTTCAGGATAAAAACAGAGAGCTGGAGCGTTTCACCTACACCGTTTCACACGATCTGAAAAGCCCGCTGATAACTATCCAGAGTTATGCCGGTATGATCAGGCAGGATATGGAGGCCGGCCATCACGAACGTGCCAAGGGTGACATAAAGAGAATAGAGGGCGCGGCCGAAAAGATGACTAATCTTCTCAACGACCTCCTGGAGCTTTCCCGCATCGGCAAGCAGATGAACCCAACGTCTTTGGTTGATATGAGCCTCCTGGTAACCAATGTCCTGTCCCAGTTGGTCGGGCCTCTCAAGCAGCGACTGGTGGATGTTGTGGTGCAACCAGACCTTCCTGCTGTTTACGGCGATCATCGCCGCATCGCCGAGGCGTTGCAGAACCTGGTGGAAAACGCCGTGAAATATATGGGCGATCAGCCTGTGCCCCGTGTTGAGATCGGCTGCCGACAAAACGATTCCGAGGTGGTATTTTTTGTCGGCGATAACGGCCAAGGCATTGACCTGCGCCACCACGAAGATATCTTTGGCCTGTTCAACCAGTTGGATGCTAAAAGCGAAGGTACGGGTGTCGGTCTGGCGCTGGTAAAACGGATCATAGAACTGCATGGCGGCAAAGTCTGGGTTGAGTCGGAAGGGGGCGGGATGGGGAGCAGGTTCTGCTTTACGTTACCATTGCATGCCTGAAAGGGAGTGATGAATGAGCCTTGAAATGAAAGCAACCTTTGGTGAAAAAATTCGGCACTTCATCCGGCAGGCCGCGTTACCGGTTACGGCCATGGTTATTGTGGCGGTGACCCTCCAATATGCCATATCTGCTTTCTTCATAAACGACGCCGAGGACAAAGTACATAACCTCCTGCTCTCTCACCGCGGACTTCACCAATACATTCAGAGGGTCATGCACCCTGAATTTTACAAGGCCAGGAGACAGGGCGCCATCGCCCCTGATTATTATTCTCCCGAATTGTTTTCATCCACATTCATAGTCCGTGTCGATCACGAACTTTACAACGAGGAACGAAAAAAAGCCGGGCTTCCGGAAATATATTACAAGATGGCCTCAAACAATCCGCGCAATCCGGTCAACAGGGCCGACAAAACCGAGGCTTCGCTAATCCGGATGTTCAATGAGAACCGCACTGTTAAAGAGTACCGGAGCATCGTTACCCTTGGCGGCCAAAAGTATCTTTATTACGCTGTTCCCTTTATCGAAACCAATAAGGACTGTCTCAGGTGCCATGGCAAAAGGGAAGACGCACCGCCGGGACTGCAAGCGCTTTACCCCGGTCAGGGCGGTTTTAATGAAAAAGCCGGCGTTTTCCGGGCAATTGAATCAATTCGGATGCCGATCAGCCAAGAGATATCTACCGCCTTTATTCTAACCTGCTCCATTTCGGTCGGATTCGCTGCACTGCTGATGCTGTTCTTCTTCAATACCCGACTCAAATCACAGGTGCAGGCCAAGACTGCAACACTTGAAAAAGAGGCGGAAGAACGGAAAAAACGGGAGGCCGACCTCGAAATTAAAAACGCCGAACTGGAGCGCTTCACCTACACCGTTTCTCATGATCTTAAAAGCCCGATAATCACGATTAAAGGGTTTACCGGCTCGCTGGAAAAAGATTTGGAAAATGGTAACTATGGGCGGATGGCTGGTGATCTGAAACGGGTCAGCGCGGCAGCGGACAGGATGGATGCCCTGTTGCGTGACCTGTTGGAGCTCTCAACCATCGGCCGTGTTATCCACACACCGGAACTGGTAGATATGAATCTGTTAGTGCATGATGTGCTGGAACAGTTGGCCGGGCCTTTGAAAAACAATGCCGTTACTGTTACCGTGCAGTCCAATCTTCCCACGGTGTTCTGTGACCGGCAGCGTCTGGCCGAGGTAGTGCAAAACCTGGTTGAAAATGCGATCCGTTACCGGGGGGATAGGATTGATCCGCAGATACGTTTCGGCATGCGGGAAGACGACGGTACACATATTTTCTTTGTGCAGGATAACGGTATCGGCATTGATAAAAAATACCATCACATTATCTTCGGCCTGTTCAATAAACTTGACCCAAAAAGTAATGGGACCGGCATCGGGCTGGCGCTGGTCAAGCGAATTATCGAGGTACATGGCGGCAAGGTCTGGGTAGAGTCGGATGGGGAAGGCAAGGGTAGTACGTTCTGTTTTACGTTAGCTCAACAGCAATGACACTATAAGGAAGGATAGTACATCATGAATGGTGAACCGTTGACGATTTTACTGGTAGAGGACAACCCCGACCATGCCGAACTGGTGATGCGCAACATGGAGGATTTTCAGGTGGCTAACACTATGTTCCATGTTGAGGATGGCGAGGCTGCGCTTGATTACCTGTGGGGGCGTGGTGAATATGCAGATCGCCGCTCCTTTCCCATGCCCCATCTGATGCTGCTGGATCTGCGCCTCCCCAAGGTGGACGGCCTGGAAGTGTTGAAAGAGATCAAAAGCAATGCTGATCTGCGGGCTATGCCCGTGGTGATTTTGACCACCTCGGATGCCGAGCGCGACATGGCGAAAGCGTACAAATTTCACGCCAACAGCTACGTAACCAAGCCGGTGAATTTTGGGGAGTTCAGCAGATTGTTGAAAGATCTGGGCTTCTACTGGCTGGCCTGGAATAAAAGGCCGTGGTGATGTTTCGACTCCATCAGGGACCGGAGTTGAACCGTAACAGCAACGTTTTGATCTTCATAAAAGGATTCGCCTATGCTGACAGATAACCCTGATATTACTTCAATTCTGGTTGTCGAAGACGAAGTAAATCATGCCGACCTGATTCAAAGATCTTTTGAAGAGATACCGGGAATGTATCTCCTGGGAATTGTCTCTTCCCTGGCGGAAGCCCGCACGGCCATGGAACGGCACATACCACATCTCATCCTGACTGACTATCGGTTGCCGGATGGAGATGGTTGTGAATTGATAGTGGCATCTAAAGGCGCGTGCCCGGTTATCTTGATGACGTCGCAGGGTAACGAGCAGATAGCCGTTGAAGTGCTGAAGACCGGAGCGCAGGATTACATCGTAAAGTCAGTGGAAACATTCCTGTCATTGCCGCGAATCGTACACCGCGCATTGCGTGAATGGGAGATGATGCAGGAACGGAAAAAGGCGGAAGACAAGCTAAAAAAAAGCGAGGCACGTTTTCGGGCGCTGTTTTCCGATGCAAGTGACGGCATTTTAATCATAGATTCCAGCGGCAGGTTGCATGATGTCAACGAATCGTTTGCCCGAATGCACGGTTACAGTCCACAGGAAATGCAGCATTTTAACCTGAAGAATCTGGATACACCTGATACGTTTCGACTGTTTCCCGAAAGGATGCGCCGCATTTTATCAGGAGAAAAGCTGGTTTTTGAACTGGAACATTTTCATAAGGACGGTCATGCTGTACCGTTTGAGGTCTCCTCCAGACTAGTATCGTTCGATGGAGATACATATATTCAGAGCTTTTACCGCGACATTACCGAGCGCAGAAAGTCCGAAGAAGAACGCTATAATTTGGAACGGCAGTTTCAGGAAGCACAAAAGTTGGAAAGCCTGGGGATTTTGGCTGGTGGCATTGCACATGACTTTAACAACATTCTGACAATCATTCTCGGTCATTGCTATATGGCCAACGCTGATATTATTTCAGGAGATGAATATAAAGCGTCTTTTAAACAGATTGAAATCGCCAGTAGTCGTGCCTCCGACTTGTGTCAGCAAATGCTGACATATGCCGGCAAAAACCAGTTGGTACAGACGAATGTAAATATGCGGCTGCTGATGGATGAGGTTGTGAAAATGCTGCAAGCGGCGATCAAAAAAAACGTGACCATAGAGCTTCGTTTGGAACGAGACGTTCCTGAGATTAGAGCCGACAGCAGCCAAATCCAGCAGATAATCATGAACCTGCTCATAAATGCCGCCGAATCAATCGGCAATGACAACGGTACTGTCAGAGTTGTTCTTGAAAAATCTATTATTGATGAAGATCTAACGGATACTGATCTGTTTGGTACAAAAATAAAGAGTGGCAGTTATGCCTGTGTGGAGGTTACGGACACCGGCTGTGGCATGGATGAAAATACACAAAAGCGTCTTTTTGAACCATTTTTTACGACTAAATTTACCGGGCGCGGTTTGGGTATGTCGGCAGTACTCGGCATCATAAAATCTCACCATGGCTTTATTCAAATGATGAGTAAACCGGATATGGGGACTGCTTTTAAAGTATTTTTTCCATTAATCACATCTACAGATTGTTTTGAGACAATAGAAACTGAGCCAATCCCATTTGCCCAAACAAATGGCACTATATTATTGGTGGATGATGAGGAAGTACTTCGTAGCATCGGAGTAACCTTGCTGAAAGCGATAGGCTTTTCCGCCATGACCGCACAGCATGGCAGCGAAGCACTTGAAATTTACAGTGAGCGCTGTCACGAAATCGATGCGATTTTGCTGGATCTGGTTATGCCAAAGATGGGGGGTATTGAAGCTTATCATGAGGTCAGAAAACTTAATTCGACTGTCCCAATTATCATCTGTAGCGGTTACAGTGTTGATTCGGTTGAAAACCTCATTGCCAACGATGAATACTTGTTTTTTTTACATAAGCCCTACAAACCTGAGAAGTTACGAAATATCTTGGTGAGGATCATGAATTAATGGTAATCGAGCAAACGTGATTGGGGGGAGTCTGACTAACGCTCAGGAGGTATCAAAAACGCTGACATTTTCTCTTTATGTTGGAAACAGAGTATAATACTGAAGTTGGGTGTCAACAGATGATGGCACATCATCGAGGAGATAAACTGCATGGTAACATCGCCCGGCTCAATACTGATCACCGGTGCCACTGGCTTCATTGGCAAACGTTTGGCCCAAAGACTTGTTAAGGACGGTTTTTTGGTGCGCTGCATGGTGCGTCAGGCTGCCTCTGCCGTTCCGGATGGCACCGAGATTGTTAGGGGCGACCTGCTTGATCCGGCAACACTCGACAAAGCTCTGGCGGGGATAGACATCGCTTATTATCTCGTTCATTCCATGTCTGGTGGTCGGGCCGGTTTTGAGAGGCGCGACCGGGAGGCTGCCCGGAATTTCGTTGCTGCTGCCAACAGGGCTAACGTAAGGCGAGTGATCTATCTGGGTGGGTTGGGTGAAACCGGAGATGACCTCTCAGAGCATCTTAAAAGCCGTCTCGAAGTAGCTGATATTCTCAAAACCGGCACGTTTGCCACGACCTTTCTCCGTGCCGGCGTCATAATAGGAGCCGGAGGCGCTTCATTCGAGATGGTGCGAGCGCTTGTGGAACGTCTGCCGATCATGATTACCCCCCGCTGGGTGTCAACCCGTTGCCAACCCATCGCCGTTGATGATGTCATCAGCTATCTGGCTGCCTGTCCGGTCGATGAGCGGACCAGCGGGAGGACCTTCGATATCGGAGGCCCAGAAGTGTTGACCTATCGGGAGATGATGGAACGATTGGCACGCATCGAGGGGAGAAAGCTTTATATTATTCCGGTGCCGGTGTTGACTCCGAAGCTGTCATCATATTGGGTCGGTTTCATAACCCCGGTATCGCCATCGGTGTCAATGCCTCTGATTGAGGGGTTGAAAAACGAGGTGATCTGCCGCGAAAGCGCCATCCGTGACCTGATCCCCTTGCGGTTGACTCCGTACGATGAAGCAGTTCAAAAAGCCTTGATGGGATCGTGATATTATCTGGCTAATACGAGGAGCTGGTATGCCCATCCGGGGAAGAACGATAGAATTTCATCAGGTACTCAAAGCGGATGGCACGGTCCATTCCCATCAGTGGGTTGTCCTGCCAGCCACGTGTGCACCAGATCTTTCCGTTGAGGATATCGCGGCACGCTATCTTGCCTTTCTCCGACTCTGCACTCTTGGCCTTGTCAACCCGGAGCGTAATGCTGACGGCATAGCGCTGCGCTTCCTGGGATTACCACTGATATGTTTATGCCTTCCGGTTGTCACCCGGGACGAAACAGCCACCCATGCCGATCTCTTTATCAATGGCGGGCTCCTCGTACAGCGTGATTCATGTTCCCGGGGACAACTCCGCTTCTCCATTATCAGCACTCCGGAGCAGATTCGGATTGAAATACGACTGTCTGACTACTGCCCGCTCTTCCTTGGTTCCCACAGCCCCACACGTTTTCGAAAGTGGCTTTATCACATTACCCAGGCATCAATACATACGTTGGTTACCATTCGCTTTTTGGCCAGTCTCTGCAGTGACCTCACCGGGATCAAGCCTCCAATTAATGTTGTCAAGAACTCGCTCAATGGTGCTGAGGATATTTGAGCACAGCGGGTAATTCGGCATAAATACTACCCTTACGGAAGCTCATTATGGAAAGTATATACGTACGCGTCAGCGATATGATGCAGACTAATTATGGATATTTTTTGACGGAACCTGTGGGAGAAAACTTCCATCCAGACTTCAAGCCCGAATTGTCCCCAAAAGAGATGCTTGAACTTGGAGTTTTTGGCGGGAAATATATGACAGACTGCACAAACGAATTTCCGCACGAGTGGTTTACTAATGCGAAACTCTGCCATTTGTACCATGTTCCCGAGTTGAACTACTTCGGTGTTAACGCTTCCAAGCCCTTGTCTTACTGGAGGGAAATGGGGTGGATCCATACCGATGACCCTCGCGGCTGGTTTCAGTGGTACTGCCGGTATTACATGGGAAGAAGGTGCAGTGATGATCATCGGCAAATCAAAAGATGGAAGGCAATGACACGGCATATAGCCCAGCTAAGAAAGAATTGTCCAGAGGGGCACCTGCTTTGCAGGAGAAAACAACGGCAGGCACTGTTACACTGGGCCTACGACAGCAGAATAATCTGAATCACCACCTATCGGCAGCAGGAGACAAGCCGCTGCGCCCCACCACGCTGAGGCAGTAAAGCTACATTAGTCTGAAGAAGATAGTTTTGCTATTCTAAGTTATCTGAATCGGGAGCATACTGACCCCGAAACTGCCCTCATAGGGTGGATTCGGGGTTGTTCTTTTTCCGGGCTTTATCAGAAATCCATCTCAAAATAATCGGTGATATTTTCTATATCATCTTCCAGGTTTTCAGCTAAACAGGTTAAAACTCAGCAGCGCTCTACAGTAAATTCAGATTTTTTATTATGTCACCGCCGGAAACTTTGTTGCGCGTGGTCCTTCTATCCGAAATGCCGATGAAGTCATGGATTGTTATTTGTATTATCAATTTGACTTATCGTAAACAGTGATATAATGAATTCATAAAACAATTTAAAGTATCACTCATGTGTTAACCCGCATTTATAAAGAGTGCCGCTGTTGCTGATTTGAAAGAGTTGTCAATGGGAGGATCCGCATCCATGAAACCATTACTGTTGACCGAATTTGAAGAGATGCGCGACCAGAACCTGATGGAGCTCACGACCGCGCGCAGTGCCGGCAGGAAGGTTGTCGGCACCTACTGTCTTTATACCCCTGCCGAGCTCATTGTCGCTGCCGGGGCGATACCCGTCTCCCTCTGCGGTACTCGTCAAGCCCCGATTTCAGCGGCCGAAAAATACTTGCCACGGAACCTCTGCCCACTCATTAAATCAAGCTTCGGATCTGCAGTCACCGACACGTGTCCCTACTTCTATTTTACCGACCTGTTGGTGGCGGAAACCACCTGTGACGGCAAGAAAAAGATGTATGAAATCCTTGGGAAGATAAAACCACTTCATCTCATGCAGTTGCCCCAGACGCAGGAGGGCGAGGATTCATTTAATTACTGGTATCGGGAAGTCGTGCGGTTTAAAAACCGGCTCGAAGAGGAACTGGGGACGACAATCACTGACTCGGGGCTGAAAAGCGCCGTTCAGCTTCTGAATGAAGAACGGCAGGCACTTGCAGATCTGCAGGATGTCTGCAAGCATATTCCCTCACCGATCAGCGGTGTTGACCTGTTGGCTGTGCTCCACCTCCGTAACTTCTTTATCGACAAACGGAAAGCTATACTCATGCTCAACCGGCTTACCGCCGAACTGAGGGACATGTCCGCCGCCGGTAGTTCACCATTTAGACCTGGTGCCCCGCGGATCCTCTTGACCGGTGTCCCGGTAGGGACCGGCTCTGACAAGGTGATCAGGATCATTGAGGAAAGCGGCGGCAGCGTCGTCTGCCTTGAAAGTTGCAGCGCCTACAAGAAAGTTGCTCCTGTTGACGAGTCTCTTGAACCTCTTACCGCAATTGCCAAAAAATATCTCCTCACTCCCTGCTCCTGCATGTCACCTAATAATGGGCGGCTGGAACTGGTTGCGCGGCTTGCCGGGGAATTCGCCGTCGACGGCATAATCGACCTGACCTGGCAGGCTTGCCATACCTATAACCTGGAGTCCTTCACCCTGCAGCAAGGTCTCCAGAAGCACCATGATCTCCCGTTCCTTCAGATTGAGACCGACTATTCGGAAGGAGACTCTGAACAGTTACGGGTCAGGATCGAGGCCTTCCTTGAAATGCTCTGACCGTGCCAGACCTCCTGACTCCGGAAGTCCGGTTACACAGAGTGGGTACTATATTTCGACGGATTGACGCACGTTGTCAGATGTTGTCCAAGTAATGGATAGTGCCACATTGTGTTGATTCGGTAGCAACGGTTTATCTTATGATGGTTTCCCAAAAGAAATGCCCGCACACCAAGAGAACAAGGAGAAAAAAATGGCCGCTGAGCAATTTACGGTAAAGTCGGACCCGGAACTCTGGACCAGACTGAACATGGATGTGGAACGGTTCAAGAATATGCCGCCAATGCTGACTCAGGCATATACAAGCATATTCCTGAGCCAGAAAAACCGCCCGGAGGGGATGTCTTATTTCAATGACTGTGTGGCCAATATCCATACTGGCCGTATTGATGAGCTGATGGCCGCCAAGGATGAGGGAAAGCCGGTTGTTGGCACGTTCTGCGTGTATGTGCCGGAAGAGTTGGTGGTCGCGGCCGGCGGGATCTGTGTTGGTCTTTGCGGCGGGGCTCAAGGCTCAATTGCAGACGCGGAGAAGATCCTGCCGCGCAATATCTGTCCCATGGTTAAGTCGGCTTTCGGTTTTAAGGTTGGCGGCATCTGTCCCTATTTCCAGGCGGTGGATTTTGTCTACGGCGAAACCACCTGTGATGCCAAGAAGAAAACCTGGGAGCTTCTCGACGCCTACGTGCCCACACACGTCATGGAGATCCCGCAGCGAAAGGGTGCCCGTGACAAGGTCCTCTGGCTGGAGGAAGTAAAAGACTTCAAGGCTGCGGTCGAGAAGATTACCGGCAACCGGACCGGTCTTGATGAAATTTCCGGTGCCATCCGGCTGATCAACGACAAGCGTCGCGCCCTGCAGCGACTGAACACCCTGCGCCATCACAACCCTGCGCCGATCAGCGGACTGGATATGCTCCTGATAGAACAGATCGCCTTTTACGACGAGCCGGGACGCTTTGCCGGGAAGGTGAACGAGTTGTGCGACGAACTGGAAAAACGGATCAAAAGCGGTAGTGCCGTGGCCCCGGCCACCACCCCGCGGATCATGGTTTCGGGGACACCCATGGCGCTTCCCAACTGGAAACTGCATAACATCATCGAGAAGTCCGGCGCCATCGTCGTCAACGAAGAGAGTTGCATCGGCACCCGCTATTACAAGGATCTGATTGATGAGTCTTCGACAACGGTCGAGAGTCAGTTGGAGCGCCTCACTGAACGTTACATGCAGATTGACTGCTCATGTTTTACACCCAATGACGAGCGGATGTCCCAGGTGGTCAAAGAGTACCGGGAGTCCGGGGCACAGGGGATCATCGACTATTGCCTGCAGTTTTGCCATACCTACAACATTGAGGCGGTAAAGCTGCGCCAGGTCTGCGAGAAAGAGGGGATTCCCTTTCTGGCTATTGAGTCGGATTATTCACCCGAGGACGTGGGGCAGTTGCAGACCCGGGTCGAGGCCTTTATCGAGCAGATTCAGGGGTAATCTTTATGCAGCTGGGAATCGACCTGGGGTCGCGTACAATCAAGGTAGTTGTGGTAAAGGACGGGGTGCTCATCGATCATGCCGTGGCGGAGAGCGGTTTTGAACCTCATGCCCAATCGTGCGAACTCATTGCCCGGTTCACTCCGTCCCGCATCATCGCCACTGGATATGGCCGGCATATGGCACATAAACATTTCGCCGATGAGGTCATTACCGAAATCAAGGCCCATGCCCTTGGCGCGCGCCATTTCTTTCCGGAGTGCCGCACTATCCTTGATGTGGGGGGGCAGGATTCCAAGGTAATTGCCCTGACACAGGAGGGGCGGGTCGCCACCTTCCAGATGAATGACAAGTGTGCAGCCGGCACTGGTCGCTTTTTGGAGATGATGGCGACGACCCTTGGCTTTCGCCTCGACGAATTCGGTGCGGCTGCCGCCCAATCGGATCAGGACGTGCCGATCAACAGCATGTGCGCCGTTTTTGCCGAGAGTGAGGTTATCTCGTTGAAAAACCGGGGTGTTCCTGTCCAGGATATTGCCAGGGCCATCCATCTTTCCGTTGTCGACCGTTTGGCGGGAATGCTCCAGAAGGTAGGGTATGTGGACCAGGTAATATTTACCGGCGGGGTTGCCAACAATTTATTTGTTGTGGAGGCGCTGGCGCGAAAGCTTGGAGTGCCGGTGCTGGTGCCGAGCATCCCGACCATCACCGGCGCGCTTGGTGCTGCGCTCCATACAGGAGTGAAGATAATTCAGCCTTGTTATCTCTAATCGGAGTGTATTAGAGTGCTTCTTAAGGAGTTATCTTTGAGAATGAATTATGGTAACAGCTCTAAAAATACTATTTGTGAACAGCCTTTCGGCTGCGGATACATTGCCGGTGTTACTGGCGTTATCCTGGCTGGTGGCGCTTCCCGCCGTATGGGTAAGAACAAATCCTTTCTGAAAATTGGCGAGCGGCTATTGATTGAAAGGGTGTACGCAATCATGGCGGTGCTCTTCCGCGACATCATCATGGTGACGAACACGCCCGAACTCTACGAATTCATTTCCTGCCGTACAGTGGCGGATATCTATCCGGGGGCCGGTCCAATTGCCGGCCTGCATGCGGGGCTGCGTGCCAGCGGCACTGATCGAATCTTTGCCGCAGCCTGCGATATGCCCTTTCTCAATGCCGCCTTGATTCGGTTCCTCTGCCAAAACTCTGAGGAATATGATGCCATCGTCCCCTTGAGCTGCTCAGGTTTTTGTGAACCGCTCCATGCGCTCTATGCCAAATCGGCCCTGAATGCCATGCAGCAGGCTATTGAACTGGGTGACAAAAGTATTATGAATTTGCTGGACAGATTGAAGACGAAACAGATAGCGAATGATACCTTTCAGTCTATTCATGGAGCGGAGGAATCCTTCCGGAATCTGAATACTCCGGAGGAATTTTCCGAGGTTACGAAGTTAACGCGAGGAGTTCAGCCCGAGTGCGGCAGCGCAGCATTCAAGCCATGTCCGAAGTGACGAGGCGAAGTCCGCTACGCGACTCAACCCGATGGCGTGAATGGTTTTAACGGTGTCTGTATTTGTTAGATGACAAAAGGTGCAGCTGCCATTGCCAGGCATGCAACGACAAGGAATATCGTGTTACTGATGAAGTACGGTACAACACAGAGAGCCACTCCACTGCACAATATTTTGATATTACTGCGTTTCTTTCCATACATGAAGTAGGCCGACCCAACAAGCCCTGCCAGAATATTTATGACGATAATGGTCATGCTCATGTTGCCAAGCAAAGATCCGATGTTCAGGGCCGTTGTGGTGGGATCGGCTTCACCCGATTGAATCTTTGCTGCGATATCTCCTAATCCTGATAAACTCTGCGTAACGTTTGTCATGCCAGCCCCGCCCGTGCAATTTGATTTGGTGTGCAAACTGAGTCAGTTTACTCCTTTTTTATTCTTATTAACCATATAAATCTTTTTCACAAAAGCGGGTAGGGGACGCTGTAACGTGTTTAATGGGAGGGCACTTCTCAATCACTGGCATCATCAGTCCAAAAACGGGTGAGTGAGTAGTTGGCTTACACCTGCTTTCCGCCTGTCCAACCACATTTAGGCAGATTGAACGGATTTTACTAGACTTTGGAAGGCAGGTGATATACAGAAATGTCTAATATTAGGGGGGTAAACATACTGTAACTGATAGTCTTGAATCCGGGCAACTTAATGTGTCTGCAGCATCTAACTGCAAGGAACTGCCATGACCGGTTTAGTTAAAAATAGGGTATTTAGCAAAACAGAACGCTACAACATGCTAAAAATAATAGCCATCTATGCGATATTCAGCTTCTTATGGATATATATATCCGACACAAACCTGAGTTATTTCACCACAGATCCCTCCATTCTCACACGAATTTCGGTGTTAAAGGGTTTCTTGTTCGTCATAATAACCAGCATCCTCTTGTATAATCTTGTAAGCCGCTATCTTTTTGAATCATCACAACTAAAAGACGAGATTAAAAAAAACGAACTATTGTTCAACCTTCTTTCAGAAAGTATGATAGACGCCTATGTCAGCACAGATATGACCGGCGGGATCATTCAGTTCAATGAAGTGTATCGGACTCTGCTGGGATACGAGCCGGAAGAACTGCTTTCAAAGACATACATCGAACTTACGCCCGAGAAATGGCATTCAATCGAGAAAAAAATGGTTGAAGAACAGGTTGTTTCGAGAGGGTACTCTGATATTTACGAAAAGGAATATCGAAAAAAAGATGGTACAATCTTCCCGGTGGAATTGAGAACCCAGCTTGTTCGTGATGATCAGGGAAGACCGATGATGATGTGGGCAATTGTTCGTGATATCACTGACAGGAAGCTGATTGAAGAAAGGCTCAAATTTAAAAGTCAACAGCTTGAGGAACTTAACGAATCACTTGAAAAACGCGTAGCAGAATCAATTCTGGAACTCCGCCAGAAAGATCAGGTGCTGATTCAGCAAAGTCGCTTGGCTGCCATGGGTGAAATGATCAATAATATCGCTCATCAATGGCGACAGCCGTTGAATGCACTCGGGCTTCAAATTCAGAGTTTAATGCTGGAATATGACTCGGGAAGTTTGAGTAAGGAATCTCTGGACATGTCGATTAAAGAGGCGATGCTGTTAATCATGCACATGTCCGCGACTATCGACGATTTCAGGACTTTTTTTAAACCTGACAAAGAAAAAGAAAATTTTAATGTTTGTCAGACTGTTGCGAGGGCTGTGCAGCTTGTCAAAGCAAGTTTTGATAATTACCAGATAAAAATAGATATGAAGTGTAATGAAGAGACCTGTATTAATGGCTATCCGAATGAGTTCTCCCAAGTTATCCTCAACATACTGATCAATGCAAAAGAGGCGTTAGAGGCGAACAAAACGGTCAATCCACAGGTTCGTATTACGGCGGATTTTGAAGAGAGTAGAACCGTCGTAATTGTCAGCGATAATGCCGGTGGCATTCCTGATGAAATAATTCACAAGATATTCGACCCTCATTTTTCTACCAAGGGACCATTGGGGACCGGAATCGGCCTTTTTATGTCGAAAAACATCATCGAAAAAAATATGAACGGAAGATTGAGCGTCCGGAATAATTCCATGGGAGCTGAGTTTAGAATAGATCTCTGAAAAGATCACCAATTTTACCTTGTAACATATCTATTTACAGGAGCTGCCGTGGTTTGTAACCATCAGCAAACTGATAGTAATGCTGCGCGCTGTCCATGATCTATCGCTGCCAAAGTATATGAGTCTCTTCGAGAGGAATTGCCGCCCCGGTAAAATACGGGACGATTCGTACGGTAAAATCCCCGGATGGGCGTTTCGTAGATACCTTCCCCTTGTAAATATATCCGTTCTCCGCACCAACCAACTGCTGGTAGCGATTCATCTCGAACCTGACCGGGTTCCCATCTTCTGATTTATCGGCATACAGTTCGACATGCACCGCAGCAGGGCCGATGCCGTTGAGATAAACCTGGGCTTCAAACAGGTGCCATTCATCGTTTGTCTCTACGTTAACATCACCAAAACGTATGTTTGCCCATTTGTTACATAACGTGTGGTGCCAATCAACAAATTGCAAGCCGGCTTTGCCTTGCTCAGCGGCGCGTTTGTAGTACGCTGTGGCGGCAGGGATATAATAACTCTCGGCATACTCCCGCACCGTACGATTAGCAGAAAATTGTGGTGTCAACCGGGCCATGCTTTCACGCATACGCGCCACCCAGTTCGTCGGAATTCCCTGGTTGTTGCGGGTATAAAACTCAGGGATAACCTGCTGCTCGAGAAGATTATAAAGCTCCTCTGCTTCAACAGCATCCCACGCGGGATCATCACCATGTTCGAGGCCATCGCCCAATGCCCACCCTACTTCCGGGGTGTATGCCTCGGCCCACCAGCCATCCAATTCCGACAGATTCAGTCCGCCGTTGACGAGCACTTTCATACCGCTCGTGCCGCATGCTTCCCATGGTCGGCGCGGTGTGTTAATCCAGAGGTCAACCCCCTGCACCAGATGTTCGGTTAAAAGCATGTCGTAATCGCTGAGGAAGATGACATGGGGACGGGCTTCAGGCCTCCGGATGAAATGAGTCCATTGCTGAATCAGCGCCTGCCCCGCCAGATCTGCCGGATGAGCCTTGCCGGCGATGATGAGTTGCACCGGACGCTCCGGGTTGGTTAACAGGCGAAGCAGTCGTTCCGGGTCGTGCAATAGCAGGTTTGGCCTCTTATAGGTCGCGAAGCGTCGCGCGAAGCCAAGGGTCAACGTGTTGGAATCAAGGAGATGTTTTGCCCTGTCAACCGCGTCGGGCGCCGCACCGGAGGATGCCAGCTGCCGTGACAACCGCTCGCGAGCGTACTCTACAAGAGATTTGCTGGCGGCAATGCGAAATTGCCAGAGCCGGGCATCAGAAACACAACGTATGTCCCGTTCCAGAGTTGCCGTCGTTCCCAGCCACCGGTCTTTTTCACAGGCTTCCGTCCAAAGCTCGTCGGCATCACATGAATCCCAGCTCGGCGTGTGAACTCCGTTGGTCACGTGACCAACCGGGATTTCGTCCCGTGGCCACTGCGGAAAGAGGGGTAAAAAAATATCCCGACTGACTTTGCCGTGCAGGCGGCTCACGCCATTAACCGCTCCGCTTCCGCGGATGGCCAGATAGGCCATATTGAAGCTTTCCGACTGGTCGTTCGGATTTTGGCGACCAAGTGCCAGCAGGCCATTGCATGAAATACCGAGCTTCTGCTCGGCAAAAGCACCGAGGTATTGCTCGATGAGCGCCGGAGAAAACCGGTCAAAACCGGCTGCAACTGCCGTGTGGGTGGTGAAAAGGTTCCCCGCTCGGGTAACGGCTAGCGCGACATCGAAGGGTTGCCCGTTTTCTTCCATGAAACTTCGGGCGCGCTCCAACACGGCAAAGGCCGCATGTCCTTCATTCAGGTGGCAGACTTCCGGTCGGATACCCAGCGCAGTGAGTAACCGCCAACCGCCAATCCCGAGAAGCAACTCCTGCTTGAGACGCAGCTCCGGTCCGCCGCCATACAGCTCACTGGTAATCCCGCGATGAGCGGGGTAGTTTGCCGCATCATTCGAATCCAGCAGGTAAAGCTTGACTCTACCGACCTGTACCTGCCAGGCGCGCAGCCAGACTGAGTAACCGGGTAAGGCGACCTCCAATCGCAACCACTCGCCGTTAGGCCGGCGTAACGGTGTGATCGGCAACTGCCCGGGGTCGTTATAGGGGAAAAGGGCCTGCTGTGCGCCGTCCTTGTCGATAACCTGACGGAAATATCCTTGCTGGTACAGTAGTCCTACTCCGACGACGGGCATGCCCAGGTCGCTGGCAGCTTTGAGCTGATCACCGGCGACATTGCCAAGACCTCCGGAGTAAATCGGAAGAGCTTCGCTCAACATGAATTCCATGCTGAAATAGGCGACGCAATTCAAGGGAGAGTGCGGGTGATTCTGCTGAAACCATGCCGGCGCCTCCGCCGCTTGCCGCCTGGCCTGCAGCAGGTCAGCGACGTTTTTACGAAAAACGGAATCGGCAAGCATGCTCTCGATCTGGTCTCGCGAGACCGTCTGCAGAACAACCCAGGGATTTTGAGTGAGTTCCCACAATACCGGATCAAGCGTACGCCATACCTTGTCGGTTGCATGGTTCCATGACGAACGCATATCAAGAGCCAACTCAGCCAGGGCACCAAATCCCTCAATTTCCGTAGGTAGAATGTTGTAGAGCGGGTTGCTTACCCGTATTTGTTTGCTCATGGTTTCCCCGAGTATGAGTGGCACAGTGTAGAGCGCACGAATTGTCACTCCTTTCTTTGCCGCAAGAGACGGGCAGCATCCCGGTCCACTAGCCACAGCAAGCCGCCGTCTATTGGCTTGATCAGCCGAGCCGGAATGTTGTGCGGGTCCTGGGCCTCTTTCAATACGTTTCGCAAGATTGGCGCCTTGGCGGAACCTGAGACCAGGAAAACGACCAGTGACGCTTGATTGATGACCGCAGCCGTCAGGGTAAGCCGGTGCAGCCCTTCTTCGGCCACATACACGCTGGCCACCCAGTGCTTCTGCTCCTCCAGAACTGAAGTACCGGGAAAGAGGGATGCCGTGTGGCCGTTTTCCCCAAGCCCCAGCAGTACCAGATCAAATTGGGGGCGGTCTTTGGCAAAGAAACCGCGCAGAAGCGCTTCATATTCAACTGCGGCCTCCTGCGGAGAACGATCACAGACCATGGGATGGACTTGATCCTGGGGGACTGGGACGTGGTTGAGCAGCGCCTGCCGCGCCATCAAGGCATTATTCCGGATGTCGCCGTCAGGGACGCAGCGCTCGTCACCCCAGAAAATATGCGTGTTCTGCCACGGGACCAGTTCTCGGAAGGGTGCGCTGGTCAGGAGCTCATAGGTACGGCGTGGTGTGCTACCACCGGCAAGCGCGACGGTGAAGCTGCCGCGAGCCTCCACCGCCTGCCGCGCCTCCGCCGCGAATAGTTCTGCGGCAGCGAGGCTCAATGCCTCCAGATCATCGCATACCCTGATCATGCATTTTCTCCCGTTTTTATGACAGGCTGTAACCAGTGGTGCCCCTCACTTGCTATAAGGTGGTCGGCGGCCTCAGGCCCCCAACTCCCGGCGGGGTAATCGGGGAAATCACCTGGCGGTATAGATTCCCATGCTTCAAGTACCGGATCAACGATCTTCCAGGCGCACTCCACCTGGTCGGCCCGCATGAATAGTGTGGCATCACCTTTTATTACATCCAGAAGCAGTGTCTCATACGCCTCGGGCGGAACTGCCATGAAGGCATCACGGTAACGAAACTGCATATCCACCGGGCCAAGTAGAAAACGGGTGCCCGGCTGTTTTGCCTGGATACGGGTAATGATCCCTTCTTCCGGCTGAATGCGAATGATCAGGCGGTTCGTCTGCCAGTTTTCAACCGCAGCCGAGGGAAACGGCTGGTGGGGAGCCGGGCGGAAGAGGATGGAAACCTCCGACACCTTGGTGGGGAGCCGCTTGCCGGTGCGCAGATAAAACGGCACTCCTTGCCAGCGCCAGTTGTCAATGAAGAACTTGAATGCCGCATAAGTCTCGGTAGGTGAATCGGGGGCTACTCCCGGTTCATTCCGGTATCCAGGACGTGCCGTGCCTTCGACGATACCGTGACCGTACTGTCCCCGCACTGCAACATGATGAAGCTCCTCGGGCCGGATGGGACGAATGGCGTGCAACACATCCACTTTCTTGTTTCGAACCTCGTCGGCATCGAAGGAAACCGGAGGTTCCATGGCAATGAGACAGAGGATCTGGAGAAGGTGGTTCTGCACCATGTCACGCAGGGCGCCTGCCTGGTCGTAGTAACCGCCTCGCTCCTCCACCCCCACGGTCTCGGCCACGGTAATCTGCACGTGATCGATGTAACGCCGGTCCCAGAGTGGCTCGTAAAGGGAATTGGCAAACCGGAAAGCGAGGATGTTCTGTACCGTCTCTTTACCCAGATAATGGTCGATCCGGTAGATTTGGGACTCGGCAAACATGCCGGTCAGAATCCGGTCCAGTTCCCGCGCTGAAGCCAGGTTTCGACCAAACGGTTTTTCTATTACCAGCCGATCCCTTGTGCAGTCCCGGCATACACCGATCCGCTGCAGGTGAGCTGCAGCAGGCTCTAGCATGTCGGGAGGTATGGCGAGGTAGAATAGCCGGTTTGCCCGGACGCTCCAGGCCTGTTCAAACTCTTCAAATTTCCGGCTGAGGGCAGGCCCGGAGGCGGAGTCGGTGATATCGTCGGAGAGGTAGGAAACATGATCGGCAAAGCGGTTCCAGATTTCCTCAGTTGCCGGTTTTCTTCGGGAAAAGAGATCCACGCCTTCCCGAAGGTGCTGTCGGAACTCCGTGTCGTTGCGCTGTTTTCGGGCAATACCCACAATGGCAAATCGTTGGGGGAGAAGATTGTCGAGATGGAGATTGAAAAGCGCCGGGACCAGCTTGCGCCAGGCCAGGTCACCTCCACCTCCGAAGATTACCAGAACAGTCGAATCGGATTGTTGCGTAAGCATGCTTGCGCCTTTCTATATGACAGTGAGGTGGAGGACCAGGTGTTATGGAGTCCTCGTTCACTCTCTTTTTCTGTCGCCAGTCTTCTCCTGATGGCCGCCGAACCCATAGCGCATGGCAGACAGGACCCGGTCGGCAAAATCGGCCTCACCTCGCGAACTGAAGCGCTCATACAGTGCAGCGCTGAGTACATGAGCCGGGACCCCCTCTTCAATGGCGGCAATGTTTGTCCAGCGACCTTCGCCAGAATCAGACACACGTCCTTTGAAATTTTCCAGATCGGGTTGTGTTAACAGCTCAACTGCGGTTAGGTCGAGCAGCCATGAAGAGATGACACTTCCACGTCGCCAGACCTCCGTAATATCGGATAAATTAAAGTCATACTGGTAGTGTTCCGGATGACGCAACGGTGTTGTCTCGGCGTCAACTTCCCGCTCCTGTTTGCCGATATTTGCCTGGTGGAGTATATTGAGCCCTTCGGCATAGGCTGCCATCAGTCCGTATTCGATGCCGTTGTGCACCATTTTGACAAAATGTCCTGCGCCACTCGGTCCACAGTGAAGATACCCCTGTTCGGCAGTTCCACTCTTCTGTTCCCTGCCCGCTGTACGAGGGATAGCGCCGATTCCGGGAGCCAAGGCGGCAAAAACCGGGTCAAGCTGCCCCACGGCAGCTTTTTCCCCGCCGATCATCAGACAGTAGCCCCGCTCCGCCCCCCATACTCCGCCGCTGGTTCCGACATCAAGATACCGGATACCTCGTGTCTGCAGTTGTGCAGACCGACGAATGTCATCCAGATAATAAGAGTTGCCGCCGTCAATAATAATATCATCCCGGTCCAGAAGCGGCGTGAGCGTTGTAATCATCGAATCGGTAACGGCGGCCGGCACCATCAGCCAGACCACCCGCGGTGTTACCAGTTTGGCCACACAGTCTTCAATTGATCGAGCACCCTGAGCTCCTTCACGTTCCAGTGTTTCCACGGCGCTGGTTTTTATGTCAAATATGATGCATTCGTGACCGTTTTGCAGTAAACGGCGCACCATGTCAGCGCCCATACGCCCCAGCCCAATCATGCCTATTTGCATTCTTGTGCCTCTCTTTCTCCTGCAAGTTGTACTTTCATGGCAACGCCACCGTGATCGGCGGCAATTCCAATTTGCATCAGCTGTTCTCCTTGTGGATATCCGGCAGTGTACGTGACCTTCAGCAGAATTTTTTCGTGGATGAATCATGTATTCCCGAATACTTTTTCTTTCGGGGGTAGAAACTCCAATCTGCCCGGATTAATTTTTTACCAGCAGGATCGAACAGGGCATCTTGCGAAGTATGGCATTGTTCTCACCGCCAAAAAGCGCATGTTCAAGAAGCCCCTCCTTATGGGCACTCATGAGAATCAGGTCGATTTTTTCTTCTTTGACCGTCTTCACAATCTCCTCAACCGGATCACGGTCGGTGATCAGTTCCTTAATGGGAAACCCGCCATGGATTTCCCGCTTGATGAGTTTGTCCAACTGCTCTTGCGCTTCCTGATGGCTGTTCATGTAATTCTTGTACTGTTCGCCGGGAAACAGCCCCGGTGCGTTCACCGCCATCATATCAACGGGATTGGAGACAAGATGCATGACTGTAAGTTGTGCATCATACTTGCGGGCAAGAGAAATACCAGCCGTAATGGCTTTCAGGCAGTGGGGGATCATCCTGCTGATGACAAGAATATTTCTGTAATCTTCCATGTGAACCTCCTGTAAAACATGCAGTTATCATTCAATTTCATGGTCTGTCTCACGCCTCTGGTAAAAGTTTACCCGCAAGTTTTGATTGTGCAAGGCAATTTGAAAATGATCTCACACCATTCTCGCTCTACAGCCGGCAGTCGGTCGCGTTGGCTACTCCCACATTGGATTACTTGCTGCTGCGAGGTCTCTTCTTGTTTGCGGTTGTACCTTGGAATACGATTTCCAGGCGGAATGTAACGTCAAATCTGGCGTGCTGTATCCCGACAGGGTCACGTGGCCAGCTAAGCTGGGGTTCCACTTCGTAATACAGCCATGGTTTCAGGAAGTTTCGCCGGTATCTGGCAAGAAGCAGGTAATTCTGTATCTGGGAGGAGGCGGTGGTGTTGCCGTAAATGCCTGCCTTAAAGGTAGCTGCAGCTTTGGAAGAGATCTGTCGGGTGAGGGATAGTTCCGAGCCCCATTCCAGTCCATTGATTTCCCTGGAAGCGGTCGCGGTACCGGCCCACTGCAGAAGCGTGGCCTCGTTTAGCAACCTTTCAAGGCTGACCTCTGTGGTCTCTCCGAAATAATCGGTATTCTTCACAAAGAACGTCTCGCCGACACGCATGAGTGCAAGCTCGCCGAGCTTTTTCCGGTACTGAACGCGGCTCCGCGCAAAAACTTCGAAAGGGAGTGCCAGTCGGACGCCTGTTCCCACAAACAGGTTCAGGGAAGGTGTTTGAATTAACTCATAACGCAGTTCCGTATTGGCAAAGTGGGTTGTCGGCGTGGTCCGGTCGAATCCGGGGTTGCCGGGGTCTTCCGGGAGGCTGTGTGTCGTCAATCCCGGATCGTTTTCCCCTGTTATGAAGAGGTGGAGCCGTTCGCTGATTTTTGTCAACGCAAAATTGGCTTGCAGGGATGAACCCAGATTAAAAGTCCCTCCGTTGCCAATTCTCAGGGAATTTCGCCAGCGGATATTGTAACTTGTCGTGCGGTAGTTTTCGGGCTTGACGGTGCCGAAGAAGTTATCAAAGCGGATCGTCTGCCGGAGAATGTTCCGTTCAAGCATGGTGTGGGTTTCATCCACGGTCTTTTCGATGGTAGCGAAGTAACCAATCGGTGGGGTGGGGCTCCACCAGGGGACAGGTTCCGGCCATGGGAGAGGTACTAACCATGGTTTTGTTTCCTCCCTGGGAATTGGCCCCGGCCATGGGATCATTCCAACTGAAGGTGGAGAATTTGACGTTATTTTCTCGCCGGCAAACGAAAGGTCAGCCGCAGTATGGAGCAAAATAACTGCAGCCACGACGACCCCGCAGGTCCTCCGTGTTAATCCGGATAGCGTTTCCCACCAGGATACATTGAGTGTCGTGTATGGAACATTCATGGCGTGATCCGTCGCTATTAATGTGTAAATAAACATAAATGCCCACATAAAGTATCCGTGGAACGGCATGTTTTGCAAGGGGATTATATCCTTTCCGGATTTCAAACGGTTACCACCCCGTGTCTCAAATTCGACACGTCGTCTCAAATTGAGAAAATTGTTTCCGACTCGTAGTTGCTTACCCATTGAAAAGTCAAGCCTTTTTATGTGGTTAGTTGATGAAAACAGTTGGCATTGTTATTGCGATAACAAATGTAAAATATTAAAGAGGAGGAAAGCGTGAAAAGATTAAAGATTCTTCTGTTCATGATTTTTGGTGTTCTGATGATTGCCGGATGCGGCAACGGCAAGGACACCGTCACTGTCGTGGAGGGTAGTTCAAAAACCGTATTGCGCAATCCATTGGCGGTCCAGCAGTTTGCCACGCCTTTGACTATTATCCCGGTAGCTGTCCCTGACACTGGCACGGTTCCGGGGTCCGACTACTATACGGTATTGGCGGAACAGACCAACGATTATGATTTTGGCCTGCGGAAAAAGGATGGGAGTGAATTTACCAACCCGGTCACCGGCGCTCCAATCCGGACAACTGTCTGGGGTTACAATACGAACGGCATAAAGACCGGTTACCTGGGCGCAACGATCGAAGCCCGCTCAACTCTTTCAGGAGAAACCGGCAAGACAGTCGTGGTCAAATACACCAACAACCTGAAAGACGCAACGGGAAAACTCCTGACAAAACACCTGTTGACGGTTGATCCAACGCTGCACGGCGCCAATATGGGAGAGCCGGAGGTTCGTATTGTTACCCACCTTCACGGTGCCCATGTTGCCCCGGAATCGGATGGTCATCCCGATGCCTGGATCACCAATGATCCGAACGCCACAACCGGGCTTCCTGCGGATCCGGTCAGCGGCCGCCCGGCTCGCCCCAATGGGAATACGGTCACCTACACTTACGACAACAGTCAGATTGCCAACCATCTCTGGTATCACGACCACGCCATGGGCATCACCAGACTTAATGTTTATGCCGGCCTGGCCGCCAACTACCTTCTGCGTGACAGTGTCGAAGATGGTCTGGATCTCCCGAAGGGTGCATATGAAATTCCGCTTGTTATTCAGGACAGGTCATTCAATGAAGACGGTTCACTGCATTATGACTCAACGGCTCTGCTCAACCCGGACGGTTCTCAGCAGACCGATGAAAATGGCAATCCGGTCTATACGTCTAACCCGGAGTTCTTCGGTAATATCATCACCGTCAACGGTAAAGCATGGCCGAAGCTCGATGTGGAGCCTCGTAAATACCGATTCCGTATGCTGAATGGCTCCGATTCACGCTTCTATAATATCTGGCTGGAACGTTCCGACGGACTGCCGATTCCCGCTGGTGCAATTACGCAGATTGGCAACGATGGCGGACTCCTGCCGACCGCAGTCAACGATATCGGAAATGGACCGGATAACGGGCTCCTGTTTGCCCTGGCTGAACGGGCTGACATTGTCATCGACTTTTCCAAATTTCCGGCCGGCACCAACATCACCATGCGTAATGACGCCCACACGCCGTATCCTGACGGCGGTGATGTGAATCCATCGACAACCGGCAAAATAATGCAGTTCAAGATAACCAAGCCGCTGTCCGGTACGGATTCAAGCGTGGTGCCGGCACATCCCAGAGTCCTGGCGCCGTATGGCACACCTGACAACACGCGTTACGTTGATTTACAGGAAACCGAAGAAGACGGCGCATATTTATTTGACCCGTATAGCGGATCAATATCGAAGCGTCTCAAAATTCTTCTCAATGGCTTGGCCTTCGATGCGCCAATAACTGAGAATATAATTTTAAACAATGTTGAAGATTGGATCATTATTAATAACACTGTCGATACGCATCCCATGCATCTTCACTTGGTGGATTTTGAAGTCGTTGAAAAAGGAAGTATCGCTCCCGGGGCCTATACACCAGCAGATGGTGAAGGTGGCATGCCGACAGTATCTCCCGGCGGGCTCAGGCCGTCAACCAACCCGGATGGGACAGAGGCGGATTCTGGTTCGCCATACAGGGTACTGGCTAATGAGCTCGGGCATAAGGATACGGTGCGCGTACCTCCCGCCGATGAAGCAATCGGTTCACAGGGATACGTGCGAATCAGGGCAAAGTTTGACCGGATTGGAACGTATATGTGGCATTGCCATATCCTGGCACACGAAGACCATGAAATGATGAGACCTTTCAGGGTCCAATAGTCGTACGAATCGTGCCGCATGAATCAACTGCCATGCGTTTTCATCAGCAAAAAAGCGCACGGCAGACTTTTGTGCACAAAGCTTCCCCGATGGAAAAGGGGAAAAATACTGCGGTGTTTGAAAACGCCATAGCAGCTTGAATATGATCAGCCCTGTCTTTGCCTGTGCCCCCGAAAAGCATGCAGAATAAAAAGGCCTGAAACCTGGGGATGGATTACTATTCCTTTATTGACTACCGGCAGCCTTATTATCAATAATATAAACAAATGCCCATGCTGTTCTGGCGCTTTACACACAAGGAGGCAGAATCATGGAAGATTTTAAACGGATACTCGTGGTCAGCAGGATGACCAAACACTGCCGGGAGGCCGTCCATTATGGCATCTCTCTGGCGCGCAAATATAACGCTGAGCTCTCCATTCTGCATGTAATTCATAATCCCTTCGGGCTCGAAGGGTGGAACCTGCCCATAGTTTCCCTTGAACAGGATTTCAAAAAACTCTTTGATGAAGCAAAAAGCGACCTGGACCGGATTATTCGGGAGGAAAAGGCCAAGGGATTTCCGATCAAGGAATTGATCAAGAACGGGGATCCGACCGAAGAAATAATTAAGACGGTCAAAGAGGAAAAGATCGACCTTCTCGTTCTTCTGGCTCATGAGGAGTGGCGGTTGGAACATTTCCTGTTCGGTCGCAGTAATGAGGAGCTTGTTCGCAGGTTGCCGTGTACGGTTATGTTCGTGAAAAACGAGCCAAAACCGGTACGGTGGTAGGTTGTGTGCATGCAGAATGCCTGATGGAGTTGTTATTTCAGGGTGCGGGGATATGGCCGGTCCAGCAGCGTCATGCCTCGCTGGACCGGCCGTATTCTTTTGATTGTTAAGTGATTCTCTGTTTCAACTTTTGCGGCTACAGACGTTTCGTAAGAAGCGCCTGCTCTGCCGTTGCCATACGAGACAATTCCACGAGGTTAAAATTTCACTCGTATCCCTACTGCGGCATTGTGGCTCTGAAATTTAAGATCGGTACTTATGGTGCGGTCAGCACCGAACCTGGCATTTGAGGTAGCGAAATAGCGATAACCTACGTCCAGGGAAAGCCGGCGGTTGAGGGCAAGCTCAAGTCCGGCTCCTGCCTGGTATGCAAAAACGGTGTCGTCATCTTCCTGGTAAATGGGAGCACTGTATTCCGAAACGAACGTATCACTCAGATGCATGGCGGCAAAGCCGATGCCGCCTCCCACGTATGGGGTAATCAATGTGGGATTGTGCAGGTCGATGAATGCATTGAACATCATGGCGAGGGCTCCGAGGTTGCCGTCTGCATTGTGAAGCCGCGTACTCTGGCCGCCACTTTGCTCAGTAATCGTCGCAATCTTGCCATGCTTGTACGACAGTTCACCTTCCAGGCGGATGAAGCCGTAGTCAAAACCACCGGTTGCGCCAACATTGACACTGGGATCGAATTCGACACGATCAGAAATAGATGTGTCTGTTCCATAATTATAGCTGGACACATCAGTGTTCTGAGGGACACTGACGCCGATAAAGCCGGACACATACGGGCCGGGACGAGATGGAGCTGCTGAACAGATTGCAGGGACTGCAATGGTTGCGAGGGCGGCAAGAATGACAAGGTGTTTTTTCATGGACGTACCTCCTTGAAGATGTACCAAGCTTGGGAATTTTCGGCCGGATAAACTCCGACGCACCAATAGTTCATATTCTAACACTAATTTTTTCTTTCTCAACCGCAGAGACCCTGTTGTATTGTGCGGTGGAAAAAAGTTGGCAATGGGTTTAAATACGGTATTCTCTTTAATAGTGAAGTTCAATGTACAGCAAAGGACGCGGCTTCCAATGAAAAGTGCATCAAGGCGGTTATTGCCGTGCTTACAACGTTTCCTGACGACGGCGGTTATTGGAATGGCTGTAAGTTCCTGTGCTGTTGGCCCGGATTTTCGGTCTCCGGAAGCGCCGCGAGTGACAGGCTATACGGCAGCAGCTCTTCCCGGAAAGACCGCCGCAGCTCCTGTGACCGGTGGTGCAGCTCAGGCCATCAAAGCTGGGGCTGCCGTCTCTGCCGAGTGGTGGCAGCTGTTTCAAAACCCGGCTCTGGATCGGCTGCTCCGCCAGGCAATCGCTGGAAATCCGACTCTGGCGTCGGCCGAGGCAACTCTGCGCCAGGCTCGGGAAAACCTGCGTGCCAGAAGCGGGACAGAATACTTTCCGCAGGTGGATGCCTCACTCTCCGGTTCTCGCCAGAAGGCTTCAGGAGTCGCCTTTGGCCAAACAAACTCCAGTGGTTTTATCTACAATCTGTTTAATGCTTCAGTCTCTGTATCCTATAACCTTGACCTTTTTGGCGGGGGACGCCGTGAGCTGGAAGCTTTGCAGGCACAGGTCGATTATCAGCGTTTTCAGCAGGAAGCTGCCTATCTTGCCCTTACCGCCAATATCGTCACCACGGTGATAAAGGAAGCTTCAGTGCGGGCGCAAATAACGTCCACACGGGAAATGCTGGCGTTGCAGGAACAGCAGTTGCACCTGGTGGATCGCCAATTCCAGCTTGGAGGAGCGGCCCGCTCCGACGTCCTGACACAACGGTCGGAACTGGCCCAGTTCCGGGCAAGCCTGCCGCTGCTGGAAAAAGAGCTTGCACAGACCCGTAACCAGCTTGCGGTGTATGTCGGCATATTTCCCGGCGAGGCGCACCTTCCCGAATTTACCTTGGAACAGCTTCATCTGCCGCGGGAATTGCCGCTCAGCCTGCCGTCGTCGCTGACGCGCCAGCGCCCGGATATCCGTGCTGCGGAAGAGCTGCTGCATGCGGCCAGCGCCAAGGTGGGTGTGGCTACGGCCAATCTCTATCCCACGATCACCCTGACCGGAAGTTTGGGGTCGCAGGCCGCTACGCTGGGTAACCTGTTGAGCAACAACACGTCGATTTGGGGGTTCGGCGCCGGTATCTTACAGCCGCTCTTCCGCGGAGGCGAGCTGACCGCTCAACGCCGGGCAGCCATTGCCGGCTATGATCAGGCCGTGGCGCAATATCGCAAAATAGTGCTGGAAGCATTCCAGAATGTGGCTGACGTTTTACAGGCGCTGGAAGCGGATGCCGTTACCCTTGCGGCTCAGGCTGAAGCTGAAAAAACTTCACGGGATACGCTTGAGTTGACACAACGGCAATATGAACTCGGGGCGGTGAGCTACCTGCTCCTGCTTACCGCCCAACGGCAACACCAGCAGGCCCGTATCAGCCTGGTACAGGCAGAGGCGGCCCGATATGCCGATACCGCAGCGCTCTTTCAGTCACTTGGCGGCGGTTGGTGGAACCGGGCAAGAACGAATGAATATAAAGCCGATTAAACCGCCGCCAAACACCTTAAACGGAGATTTCCTTTTATGAAGAAGCGTATCTTTTTTGTCATACTTGGTTTGGTCGTTGTTATCGCAATTCTCGCAGGCGTAAAGGGCCTGCAGATCAGGGCGATGATAAATAAAGGCAAAGCATTCGTCCCGCCACCCGAGACCGTTTCCTCCGCCGTGGTCAGGTCGGATTCATGGATATCCGACCTGACGGCGGTCGGTTCGCTGACCGCCGTCCAGGGGGTTACCGTATCAGCTGATCTTGTCGGCAAGGTGACCACGATCGCTTTTGTACCGGGTTCCCCGGTGAGGAAAGGGGCCCTGCTGGTGCAGCAGGATATCTCCTCGGAAGAGGCCCAACTCCCCGGCGCCGTAGCGCAAACGAAACAGGCACGCGCAGAACTCGAACGCTCTGCCAAGATGGTGGCGGAGAATATTATTTCCCAGGCCGATTATGATAAAGCTGAATCAGCTTTCAAGCAGGCGCAGGCCCAGGTCAATTCTATCCGGGCCACCATCAACAAAAAGACAATCCGCGCACCCTTCAGCGGCCGCCTGGGCATTCGCCAGGTAAACCTTGGTCAGTTGCTTCGAGAGGGCGACCCTGTTGTCACCCTGCAGACCCTCAGCCCGATTTTTGTGGATTTCAGCCTGCCCCAGCAGGAGCTTGCCCGGTTGTACTCCGGTCAACCGGTGCGGGTGACCTGCGATGCCGTGCCCGGGCAGACTGTCGAGGGGAAAATCACCGCCATTAATCCTCTGGTGGACAGCGAAACCCGCGCCGTCAAAATTCAGGCTACCGTGATCAATCGCAGCGAAAAACTCCGGCCGGGCATGTTTGTCACTGTGGCGGTTGGCCTGCCGGCGCGGCGGAAGGTTTTGACAATTCCGGCCACGGCGGTTCTGTATGCCTCCTACAGCGATTCAGTCTTTGTTATCGAAAAAGATAAGGGCGCCAAGGCGTACAAGCTGCGCCAGCAGTTTGTACGCCTTGGCGAGAAGCATGGTGATTTTGTCGCCGTCACCAGCGGGCTCAAGGAAGGAGAGTCGGTGGTCAGCACGGGAGTTTTCAAGCTGCGAAATGGGCAGTCGGCGGTTATCGACAATAAGCTCGCCCCGAACTTCCAGCAGTCACCCAGGCCGGAGAATAATTGACCGATGAAGATTACCGATCTCTTTATACGCCGTCCCGTGCTTGCTCTGGTTGTAAACCTGATCATAATCATCGCAGGTTTGCAGGCGATCCGCACCCTCAATGTCCGCCAGTACCCGCGCAGTGAGAACGCGGCTGTGACCGTCACCACGGTGTATGTCGGCGCCAGCGCGGATTTGGTGCGCGGCTTTATTACCACACCGCTGGAGCGGGTCATTGCTGCTGCTGACGGCATTGATTACATGGAGTCGCAGAGCACTCTGGGCGTTTCCACCATCAGGGTGCGCCTCAAGCTCAACTACGATGCGACCAAGGCGCTTGCCGAGATCAGTTCCAAAGTCGATCAGGTGCGCAATGACCTGCCTCCCGAGGCAGAGGTTCCGGTAATCAATATTGAATCGGCGGACAGCCAGTTCGCTTCGGCTTACCTGAGCTTCACTTCCGACATTCTTAAACAGAACGAAATTACCGAGTACCTGGTGCGTGTTGTCCAGCCGCGCCTTTCAGCCATCCAGGGGGTGCAGCGGGCCGACATTCTCGGCGCACGTACCTTTGCCATGCGTATATGGCTCAATCCGGAGCGGATGGCAGCCCTCAACGTCAGTCCGGCCCAGGTGCGCAGCGCCTTGGCGGCCAATAACTTCCTGTCGGCGCTCGGCAAGAGTAAAGGTTCGTATATTCAGGTTAACTTGACCGCCAATACCAACCTCAATACGGTTGAAGAATTCAAGCAGTTGGCGGTGCGTGATCAAAACGGCACCATTGTACGCTTGGGAGATATTGGCGAAGTGGTTCTCGGAGCGGAAGATTACGACACGGAAGTACATTTTTCCGGCCAGACGGCGGTGTTCATCGGCATCTGGCCTCTGCCCAACGCGAACTCGCTGGATGTCATCAAGCGGGTACGGACCGAAATGGCGGCGATTCAAAAGGAGCTGCCCAGCGGTATGCAGTCACGCGTGGCATACGATGCCACCAACTACATAAATAACTCGATCCACGAGGTGCTCAAGACACTTGGTGATACGCTGATAATTGTCATGGTGGTCATCTTCTTGTTCCTGGGGTCATTCCGCTCGGTGCTGATTCCTCTGGTAGCCATTCCGATCTCGCTGATTGGCGCCGTATTCCTGATGCAGGTTTTCGGGTTTACCGTCAATCTGCTGACCCTGCTGGCGGTTGTGCTTTCGGTCGGTCTGGTGGTTGACGATGCAATCGTGGTGGTGGAGAACGTCGAACGTCATCTGGGGGAGGGGAAATCGCCCCTGGAAGCTGCCCTGTTGGGTGCACGGGAACTGGTCGGTCCGATTATCGCCATGACCATCACCCTGGCGGCGGTCTATCTGCCCATTGGTCTGCAGGGGGGACTGACCGGTTCGCTGTTCCGCGAATTTGCCTTCACGCTGGCCGGAGCGGTGACCATTTCCGGTATTGTAGCCCTGACCCTGACGCCGGTCATGTCGGCAAAGCTGCTTAAGCCGGGCATGGAGGAACATGGCCTGGCAGGACGTATTTCCCGCGACTTCAAACGCTTCAGAAACGGCTACGGGCGTTTGCTGAGTGCAACTTTGAATGCCCGACCGGCGGTCTATATTGTCTGGATCGTGATCAGCCTGCTGACGATACCCATGTTCCGAATGTCGGCCAAGGAGCTGGCCCCATCCGAGGATCAGGGTGTTATCTTCGGGATCATTGACGCAGCGGCCAACTCGACTCTCGACCAGAACAAAATTTATGCGGCTGCGGTCAACAAGGCGTTCATGAGCGTTCCAGAGACAGATTTTACCTTCCAGATTACCTCTCCGAGTTCCGGTTTCAGCGGCATGGTTACCAAGCCATGGAGCGAGCGCACACGCACTATCTTCCAGATTTTACCCGAAGTGCAGCAGAAGCTGCAGAGAATCCCCGGGATACGGGTGTTTCCGGTAACGCCGCCCGCGCTGCCCGGTGGCGGCCAGTTCCCGGTGGAATTTGTTCTTGCCTCCACTGCGGATACGCCGCAAATACTTGAATTTGCCACGCAACTGCAGTTGAAGGCCGCGAAGAGCGGGATGTTTGCCTTCCCGCCATTGATTGACGTCAAGATCGACCAGCCCCAGTCAGAGTTCATCATCGACCGTGACAAGGTTGCAGCCCTCGGCCTCAATCTCGGACAGGTCGGCAGCGATCTCGGTGATATGGTAGGTGGCAACTTTGTCAATCGTTTCGACATCTCCGGCCGCAGCTACAAAGTAATACCCCAGATTCAGCGGGTAGGGCGCCTCAATCCGGACCAGCTCAAGCAAATCTACGTCACCGGTCCCAATAACAAACTGGTGCCGCTCAGCACTATTGCCACGCTGCGCGATTCGGTTATTCCCCGCTCGCTGAACCGTTTTCAACAGCTGAATGCAGTCAAAATCAGCGGTGTGGCCATTCGGCCGCTGGATGAGGCGCTGCGCTACCTGGAGGGCGAAGCGGCCAGTATTCTGCCCAAAGGGTATGTTCTGGATTATACCGGAGAATCGCGTCAGCTGCGTACCGAAGGAAACAAGTTTCTGCCCGCTTTCGGCCTGGCTGTTGTCCTGATATTCCTGGTGCTGGCGGCTCAGTTCAACAGTTTCCGCGACCCGTTCGTGATCCTGGCCGGTTCCGTGCCGCTGGCCATGTTCGGAGCGCTTATCTTCACCTTCCTGAAAATGCCCGATCCTGGCGTCACGTTCTGGACTCACGGCTGGACCACAACGCTCAACATTTATTCCCAGGTTGGCCTGGTGACTCTCGTGGGGTTGGTGTCAAAGAACGGTATTCTGATTGTTGAATTTGCCAACCATTTGCAGCTCCAGGGGCACTCAAAGCTGGAGGCAATACATGATGCGGCCATGATCCGTTTGCGGCCGATCATGATGACCACCGCTGCCACAATTGCCGGTCATTTCCCGTTGACCCTCGTGACGGGTGCCGGTGCCGCGGCTCGAAACTCCATCGGTCTCGTGCTGGTGGGCGGCATGTTCGTCGGCACGTTTTTCACGCTTTTTGTCGTTCCTTCAATCTACATGCTCATCGCTCGTGACCACAGTAAAGAGCGGGAACAGACGGAGGCGGTTGCGGCACTCGAGGTGTAAGCATGGCTAATTCCGATACCCCGCCATACAGCAAAATGATTAAACCACGAGTGCTGAAATGTTTGGAATATGCAGATTCAGACAGCGGCAGCTGTTATTTTATTATTATCTGGTCATCCGGCAGGTAGGCCGGGGTGTTAGGTGGTGCCGAGCGGACATACTGGGCCGGCCACGGCGTCATGAAACTGAGCTCCCGGGCGGCCCGGAGCGGCCAATAGGGATCACGGAGCATTTCCCTGGCGAGCAGCACCAGGTCGGCCTGTCCTGAACGTATGATGTGATCTGCTTGAGCCGGGGCGGTAATCATCCCCACAGCTCCGGTCTTGCCACCGGTTTCCCGCCGGACCTTTTCGGCAAACCGGGTCTGGTACCCCGCACCGAGAGGGATTTGAGCATGCGGGTCACTGCCACCTGAGGAACAATCGATCAGATCCACACCCAAGGGCAGCAGCTGACGCACCAGTTCGACCGACTGATCGATATCCCAGCCATTTTCGACCCAGTCGGTAGCTGAAATCCGTACCAAGAGCGGCAGTTGGTCCGGCCATACTCCTCTGACGGCAGCCACAATATCCCGGAGCAGGCGGGTACGATTCTCGAAACTTCCGCCATAGCGGTCAGTTCTTCGATTGCTGAGCGGGGAGAGAAACTGGTGCAGCAGGTAACCATGGGCAGCATGGATTTCGGCAACCTTGAAACCTGCAAGGAGTGAGCGCCGGGCAGCCTCTGTAAAAGCCACGGCAATCTCCTGGATTTCATTTTCAGTCATCTCTTTTGGTACGATACATCCGTCATCGAAGGCTACGGAGCTTGGGGCCACAATCGGCCAGCCACCCTCCGCTTCAGTCAAGGTGACGGCCCGGTGCTTCCACGGGGGAGGGGTGCTGGCCTTACGGCCGGCATGGGCCAGTTGAATACCGGCTATGCTTCCGCGTTGTGATATGAAGTGAACGATGCGTGTCAGGAAATCTATGTGTTTGTCGCTCCAAATACCCAGATCTTGCGGGCTTATCCGACCCTGAGGAGTTATGGCCGCAGCCTCGGTCAGCACCAGTCCCGCCCCGCCGGTTGCCCGGCTGCCGAGGTGGACCAGATGCCAGTCATTGGCATAGCCGTCCACACTTGAATACTGGCACATGGGCGATACGGCAATCCTGTTGGGAATAGTCACGCTGCGCAGGGTGAGTGGTTCAAATAGATGTGACATGATGTATTCTCCTTGTTGGTACAGTTTTCGTGGTATCTCTACGGTAATTTCACGACGACCCGTCCCCGGATTCCCCCGTGGAGGATGGCCTGGATTTTTTCCTCCAAACCCTCCAGAGACACCTCTGTCGCCATTTCCGCCAATTGATCCGGTTTCCATGCGTCTGAAAGTTTATCCCAGACCTGCAGGCGTGTGTCGGCGGGGCATTGAACCGAATCAATGCCGATAAGCCTCACCCCGCGCAGGATGAATGGATAGACATTCAAGGGCAGGTCCGGTGAAGCGACCAGACCGCAACACGTGACTGCTCCACCGTAGCGGGTTGACTTGATCGCCGCCGCCAGGGTCTCTCCGCCGACCATGTCGACAACACCAGCCCAGCGCTCTTTCATCATCGGCCGCTCCGCTCCCTCCAGTACCTCTTTACGTGAAATTACTTCAGCAGCGCCCAATGTGTGCAGAAACGCTTCATCAAAACTCTTTCCGGTGGCGGCTGTAACCCGGTATCCTGCCTGGGCCAGAATGGACACGGCGATGCTCCCGACGCCGCCAGTGGCACCGGTGACAAGGATATCACCATCTGTAGGCTTCACTCCGGCCTGCTCCAGCTTTAACACCGACAGGGCAGCAGTGAAGCCGGCAGTGCCAAGTATCATCGCTTCGCGCAGTGACAGTTGCTCCGGAAGGCGCACGGCCCAAGCGGCCGGGATTCGAATATATTGTCCCCAGCCGCCGTCGGTCTCCATCCCCAGGTCGTAACCGGTGACGATAACCGCGGCTCCCGGTTTAAAACTGCCGTTTTCGCAGGAAACAACCTCACCGGCAACGTCAATGCCGGGGGTGTGGGGGAACCGCCGTGTCACTCCGGGGTGACCGGTGGCCGAGAGGGCATCCTTATAATTGAGCGAGGAGTAACGGACCCGGACGACCAAATCTCCTGGGGGCAGATCGGCGATGGTGCGCTCGCAAATCTCCCGCGTAAACGTGTTGTCGGGTTTCTTGTCTACGACCAGTGCCGTGAACCGGGTTTGATTGTTCATTTCTGTCTTCCTTTCGGTGATATTTTTTAGCATGGTGTCCCGGGCCGCCATCCGGAAAAAATGCACTACGTCTCCATAGAAATTTACTACAGTCGGCGACAGAAACAAGCATAACGTGTTCATTTACGATAAATTGTTTGATATAAGTACCGTATGAAGTGTTTGAATGGCATCTGTATTTTCCACGCAAGAATGCCACGGGGAGGAATGAGAGCAATGAGCGTGATCGACCTTGATTATCTTCGTACCTGGATCGGCACATCACGGACTGACGAGGACCTGATTGCTGCCCGTCATGCCCGGTTGATGGCTGCCACAGTGGATTGCCTGGATGCGGATACCATCCGTGACGGACAACCCTTGCCACCATTATGGCATTGGATCTATTTTCTGGAAGGGATCCCTTCACGTGAGCTCGGCCTTGACGGTCATCCGGCCCGGGGCGGCTTTATGCCGCCGGTATCACTGTCCAACCGGATGTGGGCCGGCGGACGTGTGTCATTTCTGGCGCCGGTGCAGATCGGCTCGACCGTGCGCAAGACGTCAACTATTCTGGAAGTGGATCACAAACGTGGCTCCTCAGGAGATTTGGTTTTCGTGACCGTCCTTCACGAGCTTACATCACTTCAGGGCGATCTGCTGATTCGGGAGGAACAAGACATTGTTTATAAAAATACCACTCCGCCCGGAAAAATCTCCAGTGGTGCACCACCCATTCCTTCCGCACAATTCATGAAAGCATTTACTCCTGATTCAACGATGCTGTTTAGGTATTCGGCACTGACTTTCAACGGACACCGCATTCACTATGATGTTGACTATTGCCGCGAGACGGAAGGGTATAAAAACCTGGTGATTCACGGCCCGCTGAATGCCACCATGCTGGCTGCATATGCCGAAGAGATCAGCGGTCGCCGGGTGTGCGACTTCAGTTATCGGGGCGTGTCCCCGGCCTTTGTTGGTGACCCGATCATGCTCCATGCGAATGTTCTGGGAGATAACGTCACTCTGAATTCTGTACTCGGCACCGGCGCCGTATGTATGCAGGCCGAGGCCCGTATCGCCTGAAAACATACAGTGAATTTTGCTACATTTACACTGGAGCTTGAGCTCAGTGTATAAAATGAGTGGACATAACTTGTTTCTGAGTATATATCGTACAAAAATTTCATAAAGGAGGGTTTATGAACAAATCAGAACTCGTTGCAAAGATTGCAGAAGGTGCGGATCTAACCAAGGTTCAGGCAGAAAAGGCACTTAACAGTTTCATTGCTGAAACCACAGCAGCTCTCAAAGCCGGTGACAAAATCACTCTCGTCGGTTTTGGCACATTCAGCGCGGTAACCCGTGCTGCCCGTACCGGAAGAAATCCCCAGACCGGCAAGGAAATGAAGATAGCTGCCAAGACGAATGGCAAATTTGCCCCCGGCAAGTCTCTTAAAGATCTGAATGCCAAGCCTGTTAAAGCGGTCAAAGCCCCAGCCAAGAAGAAATAATAAAAAACCGCGGGGAGCTCGTCCTGAGTTCCCCGTTTTTTCCCTGCTGTTTATAATCTGTAGTGTTCCTTTATTTATAACAGATGTTCTCCACCTCCTCCGGCCTGCGCTGTCTTCGTATGCCTGAATCACCCATTACGTCCTGCAGGATAGACCTATACGTTGAGAGGAGACACTATGATAGCTGGTAGAGGTGCATCATTCCAGGAGTTAGTGGCGGCATCCCCGGTTATTCTCGGTGAAGGGGCGGTCATCGAGCGTTTGCGGCGTTCAAGCAGTATCCGGCTTGACGAGCATGTGGTTAATTCGGCCCTTATTTATCAGGAAACAGGTCGGGCGGCACTGGAAGTTATTTGTCGCCAGTACCTGGACATCGGTTGTCGCTATAACCTGCCTTTGCTGCTCTCCACTCCCACCTGGCGCGCCGGACGGGAGCGAATTGCGGCAGCCGGGTTGGCAGGCCGCGATCTGAACGGCGACAACTTCCGCTTTTTGGCGGGACTGCGCAGCAGATACGGTGATTATGCACACCAGGTGACTATCTGCGGGTTGATGAGCTGCCGCGGAGATGCCTACAAGCCGGTTGAGGCCATGACTGCTGACGCAGCCCGAGAATTCCATGCCTGGCAAGCCGAAGCACTTGCTGCAGCCGGTGTCGACGTTCTGCTGGCTTCCACGCTTCCTGCGCTGAGCGAGGCGATGGGGTTGGCGCGGGCTCAGGCTGCAACCGGATTGCCGTACGTGATCAGCTTTGTGGCCCGGCCTGAAGGTACCCTGCTGGATGGCACACCACTCAACGAGGCCATAACCTCCATCGATGCTGCCGTAACTCCGCGCCCGTTCGCTTATCTGATTAACTGCACCCACGCTTCGGCTTTTCGTAGCGCCATGCTGAACGACACTAACTCCTCTCCATTGGTGAGGGAACGGATTATCGGCCTGCTGGCCAACACAGCGGCTCTTAGCCCGGAAGAACTGGATGCAAGCCCTGAACTGGTGGAAGAGGAGCCGGAGACGTTTGGGCGGAGCGTTGCGGCACTTAACAGTGAATTGGGCATGAAGGTGCTGGGTGGTTGCTGCGGCACCGATGAACGGCATATCGAGTGCTTGGCGCGGGAACTTGCTTCAGAATGATTTGCTCCAGGTAAGGATCAGGGCGCTTCCCGGCTTGCCATTGCGGATGAAGCTTGAATCCCATGAATAACCGAGATACAGAGTGGAATCCCAGAAAAAACCGGTATCCAGACCGATCGTTGTTGCCGCCCCGGTTGAGCTTTTGAACAGAAACTTGTTGGTGTCAGTAACGGCTGCCCGGTCCGCCCAGATCAATGTTTCACGCAGATGGAGATAAAGGAATGGGGCGATTTCGCGCCGGTATTGCAGGGCCGCCAGAGCATAATCGGATACGAGAACCTGATTGAACATGGTGCCGGGGTAATCGGGGCGGCAGAGGTCATCCGATTCGCCGGGAAGAGGACCGCCGCCGATCGTGATGGCATTGTAGCGGTCGGCGCTTTTATCAGGAGTGATTCCGCCGTGGAAGCTGAAGAGAATCCGGTTTTTTTCCGACAGTCCCGGGATTCCGCCGACACCTATGAAATAACCGTTAAACTGGAGGTAGCTCCGGGTATCCGCACTGGTGAAGATTGCATCGGGGATGGTGCCGAAATTGGCCCATTTGTCCCGGTACATGTAATCAAGGTCAAATCCGGCTGCCATACCCGTATGCGGGAGGTCCAGCAGATTGCGGCGCATCCCGTCATAACGGCCTCGCAGTTTTACGCCGTACAGCAACGTGTTGGGTGGCAGCACCAGATTTGGTCCCGTGTCGTTTGTCCGCGCGGCATAAAAGTAGCCGATCTTGCCGAGCAGTTGGAGTCTCAGGTCGTTGTCAACCTGGAAGGGAGCCACCGTGTAGCGGAGACCGGGTCCCAACGAGCCGACCACCGTTCCCCATTCTACGTCGGATGATTTAATCTCCTTATTATTTACCACTTCCTTCTGACCGCCCGGAATTGTGTTGTTATCGAAACGAGTAACGACTTCAAGGTTCCCGAAGCTTCTGACATACTCCAGGTCATTGATAAATATGCTTATTACAGCGCGCGCCCTGGATTCCTCCCACATCCGCTTCAGATAGAGCGCGCCGATCGGGGTGCCGGCGGTATCCCCTGTTTGGGTGTATAAAATTCTCCTCCCAGAATCAGGGCCGTCACGTGACCGCGGTCACGGGCGGGGATATCGAGCGCTTTACCCATGAAAACTGTGTGTAACGGCTCTCCTGCCAATGGTGTGTGATATTCCGCCGATTCTCCGGAGGGTGCATTCACCGGTTCTTGCTGGTGAACAGCCGCCTCATCCATTTGGGCGGCAGTCGCACTTCCATGTTTCATCCAGTCCGGATACAAAGGGGCGGCCGCCAGAATCAGGGCCACGGTAAAAGAGCTCCCGCACTTCACTCGCCATCCACTCATACTCTTCGCCCTCCTTATGCCGCAGAAACTGACCCGGTCCGGTCTCTATCGACCTCATCGTACTCCGTCAGGCAACAAAACATCCCGTAAGGGTACTGTCGTTTTCCAGCATTGAACGAAATTCATCGACGCAATCGCGAGACGAGAGAACCGTATAGAATCCCTTCTTAATGGTCACTGCCTGTCTGGCCGCTTCAACCCATTCCGATGCGCTGAAGGGATCGTTCCTGATCTCGTCCCAGAAGCCGGTCGTTTTGAACAGGCTGCGAATGGTGTCCGTCTGTTCTCCCTGGAGCCTGCTGACGATGTAGGTGGCAACGCCGACCTGGAGCCCGTGCATCCGGGGGCGTGCAGATATTTGATCGAGCGCGTGTGATATCAGGTGCTCGCTGCCGCTGGCCGGACGTGATGAGTTGCAAACCTCCATGGCAATGCCGTTCAGCATCAGTGCTGTTCCCAACAACCTGGCGCCTTCGTGATCCCTTATCGGCCGTGATATGAACTGGAACACCGTGGCATCGGACAGCAGGGCTGCAAAATCATTGACCGGTTCTCCCGTGGCGTGGAAGGCAAGTTTCCAGTCTCGTACTGCGGTCAGTTTGGCCGCCAGATCGCCAACTCCGGACAGCCAGAGTTGTTTCGGGGCGGCCAGGCAGGAACCGGTATCAATTATTACGCCAAACGGCATGGCCGCCGGAAGAGAACGCTTGCATCCTTCGATGGTCAGGCTGGCACCGGGACTGCAGAACCCGTCGTTGGAAAGTGATGTCGGAACCGCGATATTCGGCAACCGGCCCAGAAAGGCCACATATTTGGCAACATCCAGCGCTCTTCCCCCACCAAGTCCGATGATGGCCGAGACATCGCCAGGCAAGGATACGAAGATGCTCTGAGCCTGTTCAAAGCTGGCTTCGGAGCAACTAAACCACTGGTGGGTCTGTACATCCGCAGCTGCCAGTGCTTTTTTGGCAGATGCCATAAGGGCGCCCGGGATATCGCTACTGGCGATAACCGCAATATTATTAAAACCGTACCGGCAGCAGTAGATGCCGAGTTTTTCAAGCGCCCCGCTCTTGATTCTTACCAGGCTCGGGATAGCGATGGTCGTACGTGATTGTATCATGCGCTTCCCCCGCAGAAGCTGAGCGAGATATCGCACCATCTGTCGAAGTACACGAACGGCTCCCGGCGGCTTTCAAGTTCCTCCGCCAGCCAGCCCCGTGCAAAGCGGCGTTCTGGTGGTATCAACAACGCCGGTGCCAGGTCCGGGCGGCCGTCTCCGGCAAAGGCGGTAGCAAAACCCTGATCAAGATAATGCTGTACTACGGCAGCCTTGTCGATGCCAGTTTCAGCGCTAAAAAATGGTGATTGACGCGGTGGTTTCATGAAAAGCCCCCGGCCGGGGACGAACTCGCCCGGATTCGCGTGTATGAGAACCTTGATCCCGGTAGGGGCCAGCATCCGTTCGATATAAAACGAGCATCCGGCCGAGGCGATTACCAGTGCCCAGCCGGTATGGTGCAGGTGTTCAAAACCTTCGACCAGGCAGCTTTCTAGCTTCATCTCCGCCAGCATACTATCAAGTTCATGTTCATCGACCCGGAGTCCGGAAAATATTTCAGCTAGAGCATTGAAGTGGCTTGCATGGCCCTGCTCGTAGCGCTTCCACGGAGCAGCCGCCCCGGGAGGCAGATGAGACAAGGCGACCATGAAAAAATCGCGTTCGGTCATGGTGCCGTCAAAGTCGCTGATCAGTATCTTGTTCGTAGTCGTCATTATTTCTCCGCTTTGAGTTTGTATCTGTTGCTTCACATCAGCTCAGGATGTCTCAAGGCAGAGTGCTGCATAGATCCGGGCTGCGCCGGACACTTCCTCAAAGGCCACCCGCTCATCAGGTGTATGAGCTGTTTCCAGAGATCCGGGGCCGAGGATAAGCGGCTTTACACCTGCCGCATAAAAGAGATTGCCGTCCGAATGAGAACGGAAGGCATCCAGCTGTAACGGCTGGCCAAGACGAGGGTAGACCTCTTGTAAAATTTGTGCCAGACGGTTGTCGGTGCCAAGATTGTAGCCTGCAGAGGCGAAATCGAACGTGACTTCGAGATTCAGCCCGGAAATGGTCCGGTCAAGATTGGCGACGATGCTGCGAATTTCATTCTGGAGTGAGAACGGGTCTTGGTTGGGCGGCAGATGCAGGTCTATCCAGGTTTCACAACGATCCGGAACGACAAAACCGGCCTGTGATGATCTCATTTCCCTGATCGAATAGACTATGTCAGATGTAGCCCGATCAAACAACGGGTCATTTCCTAACAACAACAAAACCCGCAGCATCGATTCAACGGCATTATGCCCCAGTTCAGGAAGAGAGGAATGGCTGCGGAGGCCGCGTGTGACGAAGCCGGCCTCCAGATAACCGTAATGAGCGAATCCGGCAGCCAGGTTGGTCGGTTCGCCGATAACCACCCAGGGAGGATGACACGATTCAAGAAAAGTCGCGCTGCCGTCGCCGTTCTCTTCTTCTCCTACCACCAGCAGAAGGCCAACCGACGGGCGTTCGGCCGGTTTAAGAGCTTCGGTAATAGCCAACCATGTCTCGACCATGGCTGCGCAGCCTCCCTTCATGTCAGCGCTTCCCAAGCCATGAATGATGCCGCCTTCTTCCTGAGGCCCGACCTCATCCAGGTCCCAGGCCGGGACGGTATCCACATGGCCTACCATGTAGAGTCGCGGTTTATCCGGCCCCATGGTAACGCACAGATTATAACGGTCTTCGTCCACTTCCTGCCGTTCTACGCAAAAGCCGGCCCGGGTAAGGAGTTCCTCCAGGTAGATCTGGATGTCTTCTTCCTTGCCGGACGGAGAATAAATATCGAGGAGTTCCAGAAACGTTTTTCTCAGCCGCTCAGGATTGATGAAGTGCCAGATCTTTTCCACGCGAGCGTTCATGGTTTTTTGACCGGTTTTTTTGTGGTTTTGCGCGACAAGTTCAGAGACATGTACACGTGCTCTTGAATATCACCAAACCCCTGTTTTTGAAAAAAATGAATTGCCGGTTGGTTGTCGGCAGAGGTGTCAATGATCATCATCCGCACTCCCTGCTCCTTCATGCGATGCTTGATCTCCTTGAACAGCCTGCTCCCCACGCCCACTTGTTGAATATTTCTGCGAACTCCTACCCAGACAAGATAGCCATATTTCCAGGGTGAATTATGTTTGGTGACTGTTGTTCCCAGGGCAAACCCGAGAATTTTCCCGCCTGCTTCCGCGACCAGACAGAGTTCGTTATCCGAGTTGAAGAGAGTGGTGATTTCATATTCGTCCCACGTGCGATAGAGACTTTGGAACGATTCGGCGGTAAAGACCTCTTCGCCGATATGGAAGACCACGGGGAAATCGTCGATGGTCATCTCCCTGATCCGGAGCGTATCCTTACCTGCTGGCGGAATTTCTGGCATGAAATTACCTCGGTAATAAAAGTAGCGGTATGGTGGCGCGGCATTGGGTGAGCAATTACTCCGGGCATCACTGCTATTTTTTTGATTTTGTTCTTCTTAAGCGATTATTAAGGGCCTGTCGCGTTATGCCGAGCATCCTGGCGGCGGTGCCCTGATTGTTTTTCGCCACTTCAAGCGCCTTATCGATAATGACGCTTTCGGCATATTTCAGTGTCGGTATTGACGAAAAGCTAATGCCATTGGCCTCGCAACTGGGTACAGCATTCCCTTGTTGCATTACAACATTTGCCGGTTCCTGTTCGCGGGCAATAACCTTTTTCAGAAGCGCTGTAGAAAGCCTGGATGTCGTACTCCTGCTGACAAAATCATAGATGATCGACTGAAGTTCTCGAATATTACCGGGGAATTCATAGGTAACAAGAAAATCGACCAGCTCTTTGCGATATGAAAGTCTGCCTTTTCCCATGGCGCTTGCGGCCTGTCTGATGAAATGGCTCAAAAGCAGAGGGATGTCTCCTGTCCGTTTCCGGAGCGGCGGAATCGTGACCTGATGGGTGCAGAGACGGAAATAAAGATCTTTGCGAAATTTTCCGTCATTCATTCTTTGCCACAGAACTCTGTTGGTTGCCACTACCAGGCGTGCGTTACTTTTGAGCGGGTTGTCGGATCCAAGCTGGTAGTACTCGTTCTCCTGGAGAAGCCGTAGCAGCTTTATCTGCGAGAGTTCGTTCAGGTCTCCAATCTCGTCAAGAAAGATTGTCCCGTTGGCCGCCTTCATGATCAGCCCATCCCGGTCGCTGAGAGCCCCGGTAAAGGCACCGCGACGGTGCCCAAACAGGGTGTCGGAAAACATCTGGTCATCGAGGCCGGCGATGTTGATGCTGACAAAGCCCCCTTTCAGTCCACTCAGTGTGTGTACCGCCCGTGCCACCAGTTCCTTGCCGACCCCGGTTTCTCCGGAGATAAGCACCGGTTGCCGTGATTTTGCTACGACCTCGACATAGCTCAGAAGCGACAGCATTTCCCGGTCCTGAGTTATGATTGAAGGGATGTGCGGAGTCCGGGCGGCGATTTCTTCATCACTTGCGTTGTCCAGCAGCATGATGTCTTCGTTGAGACCGTGTAGTTCAAGTGCTCTCTTTACGCCGGCAATAAAGCGATTGATGGAAATCGGTTTGGTAATATAGTCGACGGCTCCAGTTTTCATGCAATCGATAGCGGTATCGATGTGGCTCTCGGCAGTAACAACAATTACCGGGACCTGCGGCTTCAATTCAGAAAAGGCCTCAAGAAGGTCCCTGCCGTGGAGCTTGGGCATCATCAGGTCCATGATGACCAGAGCAACCTCCTCGCTCTTGAAATTTTCAAGCGCCAGCAGGCTGTCGTTAAACGTCTGCACCTTCTGGAATCCTTCGTGGAAAAGAAATGACTTCAACAGCGATAGCGCTTCCGTTTCGTCGTCCACAAGCATGATAGAGTGGGAACTGTAATCCTGGTGGCTCATGCCAAAACTCCATTTTTATCTTTATTGCGTCACGGTTCATGATGATAAGAAGCGGCATGTATAGTGTAGTCACGTTTTTACAATTATCAAGCCGGTGTAAAATTGTTGGGTCAAGTTTATACCGTTTGTCGAGCCCGCTTTTATGTTGTTCGTCATATTCCTGTGCTGCATGATCTTGATTTAGTGCAATATGAGTTTATACTTAAAACAGGCTGGACGCTATGTTGCCATTGTATTTAACTGTCCACGAGCGACCGATACTGACAGATGGCTCCGGGCTGAAGATGGGTGGAGTTGCTCTTAATATTTGATACCTGTGCAGAAAAAAGTTTTAACTTGCTCGGAGGTGCACCATGTCAAAAAATCTTACTACAAAAATACTGGAAGCTCATCTGGTCGAAGGTGCGCTGGTTCCGGATACGGAGATTGCAATCCGGATTGACCATACCCTGCTTCAAGACGCCACCGGAACGATGGCTATGCTGGAATTTATCGCCATGGGGCTTTCGAAGGTAAAGGTTGGTTTGGCAGCACAGTACATTGATCATAATCTGTTGCAGACCGATTACAAAAATGCGGATGATCACGCATTTTTGACATCTGCCGCGATGAAATTCGGCATGTATCTGTCCAAACCGGGGAACGGTGTTTCACACCAGGTTCATCTGGAACGTTTCGGGGTTCCCGGCATCATTCTTTTGGGCGCCGACTCCCATTCGCCGACGGCCGCAGGAATTTCCGTGCTGGCAATTGGTGCCGGCGGCCTTGATGTTGCGTTGGCAATGGCCGGGCATCCCTTTTATCTTCCCTGTCCGAAGGTTATGGGAATCAAACTGATCGGAAAGCTTCCTGACTGGGTTTCGGGAAAGGATGTCATTCTCGAAATGTTACGCCGTCATACCGTCAGAGGAGCGGTCGGCGCGGTGATTGAATATTATGGACCGGGTGTTGCGTCCCTGTCCGCAACGGATCGAGCGACGATTGGCAACATGGGGGCCGAATTGGGAGCCACTTCATCCATTTTCCCTTCCGATGAACGGACGCGCCAGTTCCTGGAATCACAGGGCCGCGGGGATGACTGGCAGCCATTGTCGGCAGACGAAGGGGCAACGTATGATGAATATGATGAAATTGATCTCTCGACATTGGAACCGTTGATTGCCTGTCCCTCGTCGCCCGACAAGGTGGTGCCGGTCCGGGACGTAGCAGGGACTAAAGTTGATCAGGTTATTGTTGGCAGTTCGGTGAACTCTTCATACCGCGATCTGATGACCGTCTGCCGGATCATGGAGGGAAACCGGGTCGCATCTGGGGTACATTTTCATGTCAATCCCGGAAGCCGCCAAGTGTTGGAAAATATTGCCCAGGATGGTGGTGTTATGATGTTGCTGATGGCGGGAATCAGCATTCACCAGTCAGGTTGTCTGGGGTGCATCGGTATGGGACAGGCACCGGGAACAGACCAGGTCAGCCTTCGCACCTTTCCGCGCAATTTTCCCGGCCGAAGTGGCACCACGGGCGACAAAGTGTACCTCTGTTCCCCTGAGACAGCCGCCGCATCGGGTATTTATGGCGTCATCACTGATCCGCGCACCTTGGCAAAGACCAGATCGTATCCGGCGGTACAGAACCCCGTGAAATATCTTCTGGATGATTCCGGCATTATCTTTCCGCTGGAAGACCGTTCAACGGTCGAAATCAAGACCGGACCGAATATCCTGCCGTTTCCGGATTTTACGGTTCTTCCTGACACTCTGCATGCTGGCGTCGTCATTGTGCTTGGTGACAATATTACAACCGATCATATTATGCCTGCCGGAAATAAAGTGTTGCCGTTGCGCAGTAATATTCCTGCGATCAGCGAGCATGTGCTCGAACAGGTGGACGCGGAATTCCCTGCTCGCGCATTGGCTACCGGAGACGGCATTATTGTCGCCGGCGAGAATTATGGGCAGGGGTCTTCTCGCGAACATGCTGCCATAGCTCCCCGCTATTTGGGAATTCGCGCCAAGATAGTCAAAAGTTTTGCCCGCATACACAAGGCTAATCTGGTTAATTTCGGCATTGTACCGCTGGTTTTCAAAAATCCTGCAGATTTTGATCTTTTTAAACAGGGTGATCAGGTTGTGATTCCCGACATCCGGAGACTTGTCATAAACGGAGCCAGTGAAATTCCGGTGTTCATTAATGGCCGGGAGGTTGCCACAGTGTTGGAGATATCAGACCGCCAGCGTCAGGAGCTTTTAGCCGGTGGAACGCTGAATTTAGTGAAACAGAATCAACATTGAGGCGGCATGAAGGTGATGGATGCTGTCCACGCTGCACAAATTGTTTTCAGATGTGATGCAAATCAGCAACAAATGTGACACCGGGCAACAAACGTAACTTTGGGCCTCATCAGTCAATTACGGGCATATTCTCCATGCTTTCCACCAGAATTGCTGCAAAATCTGTTTCAGCTGACTCTGATCTTTGATTAGGGTCAGCTGCTATAACATGCCGATTTGACAAGCTAATTATTTTTATAAGTTGGCTCGGTTTCTGCCTTGGTTTCTTCTGATGTTGCCGCTGATTCGTGCGGCATAAGGAACCCGGGGTGCGCGTTATGGTCGATATGATCACTGAACCGGTAAGAAGTTTGATGGAAAAGACCACTCTTGTTTTTGTTGCCACCGCAGATTCATCCGGTCAGCCGCACATGGCCATCGGGGAACAGGTTACTGTCTCCGGAGACTCTGTGCTGATTTTTGAAAACTGGTTTTGTCCGTCAACATTGCAGAATATCGAGTGCAATTTCCGCATAGCGGTTGTGGTGTTTTTGCCTGACACCGGAAAGGGCTACCAGATGCTCGGATCGGTCATTAAGAATACAGAAACGGCAATTCATGATGAGAATAATCAACCTGTCAACACGCCGGAAACGCCCCAGATACTGACCAGATTCGCCGTTAAAATAGATCGGGTACTTGAATTTACGAGCGGGGTACATTCGGATGTACCCATAGCTGGGTAGCCCTGCGATATTAATTGCAGAATTATCTGTTTTGGCAGCCCGATTGAGCCGCCATATAACTTTTTTCATAATGTTTACGCACTGTTATGCCGCCAATGACAAGCGAATATGAACTATTTTGACGGAGCGCTGTTGCAAAACCATGTATCTCTGTAATAATGGAAAAGAAACATTTGTCAGCATGGTGTCGTAAAATATCGTTGCATCAACGATGCACTAACGGCAGGGAGCTGCCGTAATTAAACTTCAAGGAGAAATACAATGGATTTCAATCGAACTGCTCTCAGAACCATGTCATCAACCGGAACTTCAACGATCGCAATTTCGGCAGCTGCATTTTTGGCTGTCCTCTTGCTGTGGCAGGCACCACTCCATGCCGCCGGCAAAAGCGGCGAAGCCGGATTCAAGGCGCATTGTGCGGCATGCCATGCCGATGGCGGCAATATCATCAAGGCCGACAAGACTCTCTCGCGCAAGGATCTTCACAAAAACGGCATCAAGACTGCAAATGATATCGTTAAACTTATGCGTCATCCCGGGCCAGGGATGAGCACCTTTGACAAGAACATGGTGTCCGACAAGGATGCAAAGGCTATTGCAGAGTATGTCCTCAAGACATTCAAATAGCTGTAACTAACTAATTTTTATAATACTCTGCAGGAGTACCTGCAACCTATTAATTTGTTATGAGAGGAACACCTCATGGACAGACGGAGTTTTTTGACTGCTACCGTAATCGGTACACTTTCTGCTGGTATCAGCTCGTTAGCAGCCGCATCTGAACGTTATTTTCCCGCCAAGGTGGATCAATCCCTGTTCGATTCGATAAACCGGGTTAAGGACTCCGGGAAAAAAACACCCTTGGAAATTTCCCATGTACCGGTGATTTCCGCGCCGGCTTCGGTTAAGGCCGGAGAGTTTTTTATGGTAGAAGTTTCGGTTGGTGAGAAGATCCACGTTATGGGACCGGCTCACTGGATTGAATATATCGAACTCTCCATCGGAAACGAACCGGCAGGAAGGGTAGACTTCCAGCCCCGGGGTTTTATGAAGCCAAAGGTTTCATTTACTGTCGCGCTTCCCAAGGATGTTGCTCCGAAAGGTAAAGTTACGCTTGTTGTGCGGCAACGGTGTAATCTGCATGGCTTATGGGAATCAAATTTGGATATTACCGTAGTATGACAAAATTCCGGTCGGTTTGCCTGACCGTTTCCGGAGTGTGGCATTTTTTTCCGGAAGCGTGCTGAAAGGAGAGTGCCCATGGATACCAACAAGTACGACAAGGTTTGTTACCGGACAGAACAGCGGGAGGAAAATGTTGCCCTGCGTAATCTTAAGACCGGTGAAATTGGCTACACTTTTGGCTGCACCAATGAGGGGGAAACCGTTCAGGTAAAACTTGCCAATGGCGAACTGGATACGTGGAGCCGGGATGAGTGTGCAGAAGTTGATTCGGAACAGCTGCCATAGATGAAAATTCAATCGGGTTTGCTGTCGCGTGGTTTATGCGCAAACCAACTGAAGCTCACCTGATCATGAATTGAGACGGTGGGCTTTTTTATTGCTGAAGTATCCGGTGCTTTGATCATTACGTGATACTCACCGGCAAAATTATATCATAGATGGGAGCGAGTGCGATATGCCAGCATATGTTGTTACCTGCAGTTCTTGTGGCACGGCAAACAGGGTCCCGGCCGAAAAGGAAGGCAAAAGCGGCCGTTGCGGTAATTGCCGCACGGAGTTGCCGCTTATGTACTTTCGGCCTCAACAACTCACGGATCGTTCCTACGACACATTTATCAGCAGGTACAACGGCCCGGTGCTGGCCGAGTTATGGGCGCCATGGTGCCCGCACTGTAGGTCGTTTGAACCTGCAGTGCGCAAGGTGGCAGAAGTGCTGGCAGGCACTGCAGCCGTTGTACAGATCAATACCCAGGAAAATCCGGGACTGGCAGGTCGATTCGGTGTTCGAGGCATTCCGGCGCTCTTGTTGATCAGGAATGGGAACGTTATCGATCAACTTTCCGGTGCCCAGAGCAGCGAAGCGGTAGTCGCCTGGTTCCGTCGCCATCAATGATGCCGGCATTTGCGCGGTGCCGGGGACAAAATATTTTGCTGGTTATGTTCATAATGCTTGATATAATTTTTGTATGGGGACGCAACGGTGGAGTGCGGGGCGGACAACTCGGAGGAAACCAATGGAAGCCAAGTTGCGCATATTATTACCAGATCAGGAGTTGCTCAGGTTTTACGAGCAGATGTTTATTTCGAGGGAATTTGAAGAACGCTGTGCTGAACAGTATACAAAAGGAAATATCACCGGCTTCCTTCATCTTTATAGCGGCCAGGAGGCCGTAGCTGTCGGAGCAACCGCAGGACTGCATCGGGATGACTACATTCTCTCCGCCTATCGTGAACACGCCCAGGCTATTGTACGGGGAGCCGATCCCCGGCGGGTCATGGCTGAACTTTTCGGCAAGGCAACCGGCATCTGCAAAGGGAAAGGGGGCTCCATGCACCTTTTTGACCCCGCTCTGAACTTCATGGGTGGGTATGCTATTGTTGGGGGCCAGTTTCCGATTTCGGTCGGTTTGGCGTTTGCTGCACGGTACCGAGGTGAAGATCGCATCGCCGCCTGTTTCTTCGGTGACGGGGCGGTCAACCAGGGCACCTTCCACGAATCGCTTAACTGGGCGCAATTATGGCAACTGCCGGTCCTTTTTATCTGTGAAAACAATTATTACGGCATCGGCACAGAAGTCCACCGCTCATCGGCGCTGGCATCCATCCATAAGCGTACCTGCGGCTATGATATCCCTTCAGAAAAGGTGGATGGCATGGACGTGATCTCCGTCTATCGGGCGGTCAAGTATGCCTCGGAAAAGGTTCGCGAAACCGGACGCCCTTACTTTATCGAAGCGACCACGTACCGCTTTCGGGGCCACTCCATGGCCGACCCGGCAAAATATCGCTCTGCGGCGGAACACGAAATGTGGAAGGCCCGCGATCCGTTGCCTAACTATGCCAAGCGTTTGATTGAGGAAGGCATCGCCACTCGCAAGGATCTTGACGCCATCGAGGCGCGCTGCAGGGCAACTGTTGACGGGGCGGTAACCTTTGCCGAAGAGTCCCCCTGGCCCGATGACGGCGAAGTTTGGGAGGATTTATATGTCTGAGATGACCTATCGCGATGCACTCAATCTGGCTCTGAAAGAGGAGATGCGTCATGATCCCTCCGTGGTTGTCCTCGGTGAGGACGTGGCGCTGTATGAGGGGTCGTTCAAGGTAACCCGTGGTCTGCTGGCCGAGTTTGGCGAGGAGCGGGTAAAGGATACCCCCATTTCAGAGAATACCATCATCGGTGTTTCGATCGGGGCAGCAATGGGGGGCTTGCGGCCGGTGGCCGAGCTGATGACAGTGAACTTTGCCCTGCTCGCTATGGATCAGATCATCAATCATATGGCCAAGATTCGCTCCATGTTCGGAGGCCAGACTTTTCTGCCCATGACAATCCGCATGCCGGGTGGAGGCGGCAGCCAGCTGGGAGCCCAACATTCACAGAGTCTTGAAACCTACTTCATGCACTGTCCCGGCATGTACGTCCTCTATCCGTCTACACCGGCAGATGCCAAGGGCCTGCTTAAAAGTGCCATCCGCAACAACAATCCGGTAGTCTTCCTGGAGCACGAATTGCTCTACAACAGCAAGGGAGAGGTGCCGGATGACCCGGAATATCTTGTACCGATTGGCCGGGCAGATGTGAAGCGACTCGGGGAACATATAACCATCGTGGCCTATGCCCGTATGACCGTGCTGGCACTGCAGGCGGCGGAGGAACTGGCACAAGAGGGAATTTCATGCGAAGTTGTGGACCTGCGCAGTCTGGCCCCTCTGGACGAGGAAATCATCCTGGCTTCGATCCGAAAAACCGGGCGCGTAGTGGTGGTGGAGGAATGCTGGCGTACGTGCGGGCTGGGGGCGGAGATTACCTCGCGAATATATGAGCACTGCTTCGATATTCTCAAAACAGCGGTAACAAGAGTGTCAGGTCTTGATGTACCCATGCCGTATTCACGCAAGATCGAAAAGATCTGCATACCGCAGACCGAGTTAATACTGCAGGCGGTAAGGAATGCCATGGCCGGCGCATATTAACGGTCCGGTAATTATTTTCTGCATAATAGGGCAGAATGGTATTTTTGTTAACGCACGGGTCCGGTTTTAATTGGAATTAAGGAGAATTCATGGCTACCGAAATCATCATGCCCAAGTTATCCGACACCATGACCGAGGGGCTGTTTGCCTGCTGGAAAAAAAAGGTTGGGGACCATATCGAGCGGGGGGATATTATTGGCGAGGTGGAAACTGACAAGGCGACCATGGAACTCGAGGCCTTTGCCTCTGGCATTCTGATTAAAACCATGGTAGACGGCGGAGAAAATGTTCCGGTTGGAACAGTACTCGGCCTGATCGGAGAAGCGGGTGAAATAGCAGAAGCGGCTGCCGTCAGCCAGCCTGATTCTGCGGCAACGGATGCCCGTCCATTAGCGCCAGCAACAGCACAGGAAACTTTTTCCCCCGAGGTGCCCGAGGCTGCCATGTCTCACCGTGAGATGATATACGAGGCTGAGATGACACACGAAAAAGCATCTCCGCTGGTGCGCCGTTTGGCGCGTGAACAGGGTATTGATCTGGAACAGGTGCAACACAGTGGTCCGGAAGGGAGGATTACCCTGGAGGATTTGACATCCTTTGCCGGACAGCAGCAGGAGAAACATGACGCTGCCGCTCCGTCCACAACTGCTCCGACGGAGATGCCGATAGCATCAATAAAGAGTACCATGCCAACATCGATGCGGCAGGCTATCGCCACCACGGTTACCCGTTCATGGCAAACAATCCCGCATTTCTCCGTTACCATTGAAATTGATATGGGAGCGTGCCGTGAGATTATTCGCGAACTGAAGGAGAGTCCTCAACCCATCGGTTACAATGCCTTGGTGATCAAGGCCTGTGCCAGTGCATTGTTGAGATTCCCACGTCTTTGTTCCAATGCCACTGCGGATATCGAGGATATTCATATCAACTTTGCGGTGTCAACGCCCGACGGGCTGCAGATGCCGGCTGTCAGGCGCTGCCAGCGTCTGTCGGTTGCCGAGATTCAGGCCGAGTCCTCACGACTGGCCGAAAAAAGCCGGAACGGCCGGCTTACCTCCGAAGAGATGGCAGAAGGATCTTTCTCTGTTTCGAACCTGGGAATGTATGGAGTGGATGAATTTACAGCCCTTATTATGCCCGGACAGACCGGCATCCTGGCAGTTGGCGCAATAATCGAGAGGCCGGTTGTACGCACCGGCCAGCTTGCTGTAGCAGCAACTATGCGGGTCACTCTCTCAAGTGATCATCGTACTGTTGATGGTGCTTACGCTGCTTCTTTCCTTGCAGAATTACGCTCAACCCTGGAGAAGCCGGCCGCGCTTCTTATATAATGCATCTCCTCTCGATGCTGTGGCTGGCCCGATTCAGAGCGTTGGCCGGAACAGACGGCATCTGCGGATCAAGTACCTCTTAGGTCTGGTCTGCGTATATTCGTCTAGTTGTCGCGATAAGACGTGCCCTCCACGGCTTTCTCAGCAGCGTTCAGATCCTCTTCAGCTACCTGGATTTCCTTTAGAAGTGCCATGTCGTCTTCCAAAACCCGCAGTGTATATACTACGCCGCTTTTCTTCAGCAGGCCTTCAACCCGCTCCAGGTCAGAATTATTTGTTGTATCGTAAAAGCGTGCCATGGATATCGCCTCCTTTCTCCTTCTTACAGTCTAAATGGATTGGACAAATTGTAAAGCATTTACTGTTTCGCTTTACTCTTTTGCTAAGCAGCTTGATGATGTGAATCAGTTGAATCCATTATATTGATAGTAAAGGGAAGCCTCTCACTATGAGCAGGGTGGATTGATCTTGATGCAACGGGCGTTACGCCGCTGGATTGAATTATTTTAAACCAGAAAAGTAAAACAATGACAATGAAATGAAAAATAATTCCTCCACAGAGAATTATGTGGCATGCTGTACCTTTTCGTCGGAGAATTATTACTATGGGTACGTTCACCATTCTTTTTATGCTGTTTTTCGGTCTGCTCATCGGCCTTGTCGCCGGTTTCATTATGCATCGCTCCGACTTCTGCATTGCCGGGATGTTCCGCGACTTCTTTCTCTTCGGGTCACTCCTTAAACTGCGCACCCTGTTGCTCCTGATAGTCAGCAGTATGGTATTGTTTGAACTGGCGCGCTATCTGGGGTTCCTCTCCCTGTATCCATTCCCCCTGATCGGATCACCATCCCTGACTAACGTACTCGGTGGTTTTTTCTTCGGTATCGGCATGGTTTTGGCCGGTGGCTGTGTTGTCGGCACGCTCTACAAGATGGGCGCCGGCAGCGTTCTGAGTGCTGTTGCCTTTGCGGGGCTTATCATCGGCAGCGCCCTCTATGCGGAAATATATCCGTGGTGGAGTTCCATTGCTTCAGCAACAACCTTGTTCAGAGGGAAAGTTACTATCCCTCAAATCCTTAACCTCCCACCGTTGTTGCTGATTTCAATTATCACAATCATCGCTTCATGGTATTTCCATCGCTGGCACCGGCAGGGTGACTGGGTACGTCCGACCTTGTTGACCGGTTCTGTGCAGCCATGGCAGGCGGCGCTTATCCTTTCGCTGCTCGGCGTTATATCGTATGTTACCATCGGCATGCCGTTGGGAATTACAACTGCATACGCAAAAATTGCCGGGTCACTCGAAGCGTTGTTTTTCAGCACACATCTCCAAAAACTTGCCTATTTCAAATCGTTACCCCTTACCTATCGGCTCCCGGTAACCGGCATGCAGCTGAGCGGCGGTCCTGGACCTGAATTGGACGCAATTGCCTTGATCCAGTTTCCGGTTGTCGCCGGGATTATGCTCGGCGGCACCCTTTCCGCAGTACTGTTGAATGAATTCAGAATGTATGTAAAACTACCCTGGAAGCACTATTTGTCTGCAGCAATTGGTGGTGTCATCATGGGACTTGCCTCACGTATGGCGCCCGGCTGCAATGTCTGGCATCTTCTTGGCGGGATACCGATCCTTGCGGCTCAGAGCCTGCTCTTTGTTGCAGGACTTTTTCCTGGAGCGTGGTTAGGAAGTCTAATCCTCTCCCGGTATGTAATAAGGCAGTGAAATCTTGCCACCAATATGGTATGTAACTCACCTATCCCGATTAATTCAGCATATGCCACACCTTGGTACGTGGAATTATCTAAAATAACAGCTGTTACCTCACTGGAGCTTTTGCATGGAATCCGATATTTTTCAACTCATCGAGTTTGATATTTGCGGACAAATATGCCCGGCTTCATTGCTTGTGGCGTTGCGCGAACTAAACAAATACAGCTCCCAACTCACGGCTGGCACGGTTGTTCTGTTATTTAAAACCGACAGCAGGGACGGTACCCACACAATTCCGGAAGCAGCTTCCAACATGGGCTTCAAGGTAGATGTTCAAAAATGTCAACGTTACTACACTATTACGATTACTAAACCATAGTGGGAAAAACCCCTCATCCACGGTAGGTAATATGAAAGTGAAGGAATCCGGCAAGATGACAAAAGACCATGAGAACAGCAGCGTCTGTGTCGACGACTCTCTCTTAAACCTGGAAATCAGCCGTTTGACCAGGGAAAATGCCCAATTGCGAACCAAGCTGGGATTCAAGAACGATTATATCCGCGCCAAGGTCAACCAGATGCTGACCGTGATGGGGACCTTGCCGCTCGGACCGGAAGGACTTGATGACGAAACGTTGGTTGAACTGGATCCCATCGGCATTATCTGTGACTCATTCAGACAGATACTGGGCCACCTCCACAATACGAATGCCGAGCTGCTTCTGGCTAACGAAAAAAACATTGCGATATTAGATGCAGCGGGAATAGGGTTCATGCTCCTGAATAGAGACATGTCCATTCATTCGTATAATCAAAAAATGAAGGATTTTTTCTTTCCCGATCGAGATGACGGCGACATTATCGGTAAAACGTGCCTGGAGCTGATCTGCTGCGGGAATGTCTCGAACGAGATGTGTCAGTTCAATAAGGCAATCGCAACAAATATGCCCGTACGATTCAATAATTGGGAAAATCGTGGACGCATCTATGAAATAATTGTCACTCCTATCCACGATCTGGACGGCATGATTAGCAACTGCCTTGCAGTCTACATTGATGTCACCGAACGTATGTTGAGGGAAGAGGCCCTGCGTGAAAGTGAAGAGCGGTACCGCGACCTGTTTGAAAATGCAAACGACCTGATCCAGAGTGTTGCTCCCGATGGCCGTTTTATCTATGTCAACCGGGCTTGGCGGAAGGTGCTTGGTTACAGTGATCAGGAAATTGAGCACCTGCGCATCTTCGATATCATTGATCCCTCATGTCATAGACACTGCAATGAGCTGTTCCAGCGGGTCATGGAAGGGCAGGAAGTCAGCCATGTGGAGGTGGTTTTCGTCAGTAAGTCCGGGAGGAAAATTACTGTTGAAGGAAGTGCCAACTGTAAATTTATTAATGGGGTTCCTGTTGCCACTCGCAGTATTTTTCGAGATATGTCATGGCATAAACTGGCTGAAGAGGCTTTGGCCGCTGAAAAAGAGCAGCTGGCCGTTACTCTGCGAAGTATTGGTGATGGTGTAATTACTACTGATACATCCGGTAGAGTTGTTTTGATCAACAAGGTAGCTGAACAACTCACTGGCTGGAGTCAACTGGAAGCCTTCGGTCAACCGCTGGAAGAAGTGTTTCACATTATCAGCGAAAAAACTGGTAAACGGTGTGAAAACCTTGCTGAAAAAATACTGAAAACCGGAACAGTCTTTTCATTGGATATCCATTCTACTCTCATTGCCAAAGATGGTACGGCCCGGGTTATTGCCGACAGCGGCGCGCCTATTTGCAACGCTGAAAGTAAGGTTGTCGGTACTGTTCTCGTCTTTCGAGATATCAGCGAACAGCAGATCTTGGAAACCAATCTGCAGCGGGCTGAAAAACTTGAGTCGCTTGGAGTTCTTGCCGGGGGGATTGCCCATGATTTTAATAATATGCTCACGGGAATTATCGGCAACATCTCCATTGCGGCAATGCATGTCAACCCTGAAGACGTAATCCATAAACGGCTTGCGGAAGCTGAAAAGGCAGCATTCCGAGCCCGCGACCTGACGCAGCAACTACTGACCTTTGCCAAGGGTGGCGCGCCGGTTAAAAAAACAGCTTCAATTGTGGAGATTCTCACGGATTCGGCCGGCTTTGCCCTCAGGGGGGCAAATGTTCGCTGTTGTTTCAATATTGCCAGTGGCCTGTGGCCGGTGGAAATGGATGCCGGGCAAATCAGCCAGGTGATTCACAATCTGGTGCTTAACGCCGATCAAGCGATGCCCGATGGTGGAGCAATCTTCATCGACGCAGAGAATCTGGAGAAAACCTGCTCTGACAGCTTGCCGCTGCCGCAGGGGAACTATATCCACATCAGCATTCGTGATACCGGTAAAGGCATATCCAGTGAACACCTGCCCAGAATTTTCGACCCGTATTTTACTACCAAAAAAGCAGGAAGCGGCCTCGGTCTTGCCACATCCTATTCGGTTATCAAAAATCATTGCGGCTGCATAACCATTGATTCAATTCCGGGGAAAGGATCAACTTTTCATATTTTTCTCCCCGCATGCCCGGAAACCGATTCACTGGAGTCGCCAATATCCCCGCTTGTTGTTGACGGTACGGGGCATATCCTGGTTATGGACGATGAAGAAATGATCAGGGATGTTGCAGGAATAATTCTCGGCCACCTTGGCTATACCGCTTCATTTGCTAAAAACGGTGAGGAAGCGCTAATTAGTTATCAAACTGCCTTTTCCAACCAGCGGCCATTTGATGCCGTCATCATGGACTTGACAATTCCTGGAGGGATGGGTGGTAAAGAAGCTATCAAAAAGCTGCTGGAGATTGATCCGCACGTGAAGGCATTTGTTTCCAGCGGTTATTCAAACGATCCGATTATGTCCAATTACAAGGCCTTCGGTTTCAAAGGGGTCATCATTAAACCGTACATTATTGAAGAGATAAGCAAATCGCTGTATTCTGTCCTGTCCCCCCCTGCCTGACGCTGCTAAACAGGTATGTAACCTTATGCCGGTTCCTGTTCCAAAAATTTTGCAATGTTATGTTTTTTTACCAGATCATAAAGGGTCGGCCTGCTGATGCCAAGTACTTCGGCGGTCTTGGCCATGTTGTTCCTCTGATTTTCTATCGCGGAAATCACCATTTCGCGCTCAACCATTTCACGGGCGTCTTTCAGAGACAGGTTGGCAAATGAATGGATTCCTTCTTTGGCTGTTTTAAGGGAAAAATCGAGCGCCTCGGGTTCGATGATGGAACTATCTGACATAATGACCGCCCGCTGCACCTTGTTCTCCAGTTCCCTCACATTACCGGGCCATTCGTACGATTCAAGAAGTTTTACGGAATCAGGGCTGAACCGATGAATTTTTTTTCCGAATTGATGGCTGCAGCGGCGAAGAAAAAAGTTCGCCAGAAGCTTGATGTCATCTCCGCGATCACGCAGTGGCGGCAATTTAATGTGGATGACTGAAATCCGATAGTAGAGATCTTCGCGAAAAGCGCCCGCTTCCGTTTCCTTGATGATATTTCTGTTGGTCGCGGCAATGATGCGGGCATCCACGACGATATCCTCTCTTCCTCCAACGCGCTGGATAGTCTTTTCCTGCAGAAAACGAAGCAGTTTGACCTGTAGATTGAGTGGCAGTTCGCCGATTTCGTCAAGGAAAAGGGTCCCTTTATGGGCGTATTCCACTTTTCCCTGAACACGCATATTAGCCCCGCTGAAAGCTCCTTTTTCGTAGCCGAACAACTCGGCTTCCAGCAGATTTTCCGGAATGGCTCCACAATTTATGGCGATGAAGCTCTTCGATTTTCTCGGGCTGAGTTCGTGAATCGCCCTGGCGACCAACTCCTTTCCGGTACCGCTTTCACCGGTAATCAACACTGCTACTTCTGATGAAGCAACCTTACGGATAGAAGAAAAAACCCCCAACATGCGGGGCGATGTGCCGATGATCCCTCCCGGGGTGAAACCATGCAGATCGATACTGCTCTGAAGACGTGAATTTTCATTTTCAATTGCCGCCAGGTGAAAGGCTCTTTTGAGGATCACTTTCAGTTCCGGCAGATCAAAGGGTTTGCAGTAATAATCGTACGCACCGCATTGCACTGCCCGTAAAGCATTTTCACGCTCATCATTTCCGGTAATCATGATCACTTTTGCGGAAGGCGTTTTTTGAAGAATTTCCTCCAGGCACTGGAACCCTTCTTCGCAACCCGCTTCGTCAGGCGGCAGACCGAGGTCGAGTGTGATTACTTTCGGGGTATGCTTTTTTATAAGCGGGATCGCTTCCATGCGGTCACAGGCTACAAAGACCTCGTATTCCTTTGCGAGCCCCCAGCGAAGCTGGTTGCTTATTTCCTGGTTGTCCTCAATTATGACGAGCTTTTCCATAGTCACCTTTTGCTAGGCGGTTTCTACGTTGATTTTTGGTAACCAGACGGTGAATTCTGAGCCATGATTGATGGTGCTCACAACTTCAATCCTGCCGCCGTGCGCCTCAATAATCTGCCTGCTTTGGTAGAGTCCGATTCCCATTCCCTGTTTCTTTGTGCTGGTGAAGGGTCTAAACAGCACATATTGCATGAATGCCGCAGGAATGCCGCGTCCTTCATCTCTTACGCGAATAAACGGGCTTTCGCTTTCACCTACCTCCACCTTAACCGGCGTATTCCCATCTGTCGCCTCAACAGCATTCAGCATGAGATTGAGAGCTACTTTTTGCAGTTCTTCCCTGTCTACCTCTGCTATTACATGCTTTCCTGTTACATCCAGAGCCGTTCCATTTACCAGGGCTGCGGTTTCACGCGCCATTACCAGTAGATCAACAGGAGTCAGTTGTAGTGTGCTTTTCTCCGGCAGATGCTTAAGGCGCAAGATCAGAGCATTCATCTTGGTGACGGTATTCCTGAGGGATATGAGCAAGTCGCTTTGAAAAGCAGGGAGGTCGATATGCTCCTGTGCATTTTCCAGCATAAGTGAGAGAGCGGAAATCAGATTTTTCAAGTCGTGCATTACGAACGTAGACACCTTGCCAATCGCTGCCAACTCTCGTGAACAGGATAGCTGATCCGAAAGCCTTAAATTCAAAAGCGCGGATGAAGCCTGTTTTGCGAGTGTTCTCATCAAGTCGAAGTCTTCATGGTTATAAATTTCTTCATTGCTGTGAGGTCTCCCCAATATTATGAACCCATCAACAGCTTCGTTCATGAAAAGCGGGATAATGAAGCAGGCGTCTAATTTATTTAAAAACGCTTTGTGGCAGTAGTTTTCATGTACCGTGATGTCATTCCGTAAATCAACAATCCATCGGCTTCTGGTCAAAGACTCGATAACAGGGTCGTCGATGCCGAAGGTCACCTCGCCACTCTCCATCGAAATACCGGCAGCCTGTTGATATTTGTCATGCTCCAGGCTTATTGTGAACAGAGCTCCCGTTCCCATACCGAACGTGTCACAGAATTCTGAAACAATCGAATCCAGCAGGTTCTCACTGGTCTGTGATGAAGAAAGTCGATCAGTGAACTGAATCCATTGGTTACGGTAGTCATATTTGTTCTGGTAGAAGTTTTTGTGGATAAACACCCTGACTCTGCGTTTGACTGTTTCCGAGAGGAGAATGATGAATAGGCCAAGGCCGAGAAAAAAAACAGTAGCGAAGATCATTGCTCGCTGGAATCCGTCGCCGAAGTATTTCATTCCTTCGCCGACGAGTCCGAGTCCGAGGATATATAAGCCAACGGCGAGGAGCACGACTGACTTGCAGGCAATTTGTTGGGAAACGTGAACATTTACGACGCCACCTTGTTTCAGGCGTGAATAGGCGATCATCGCTATTCCGACAATCAGTACGATACTGCGCATTGGTACCAGTTGCATGTTGAGCGTGCGAAAGAGGAGGCTCTGACTGTAGTATATGATCATGATTGCAAGAATAGCCCCTGATCCGAGTAGCTCGAACTTGATCTTCCCGCGTGAGACCCTTGCTGTATGCGTAAGAGTTTGTTCCAGTTGAATCAGACATATGATCAAATAGATGAGTACCAGAAGATAAAATATGAAGCCGTTATTGCCGAGAAAGAGGATTTTTTCACTAGCAAAATCAGGTGAATATACAAACGAACGGATTGGCAGCATGAATGCAAATATGGCTATGAGTGGTGAGACAGCCAGCAGAACCCGGAACGGGATTGATGTTGTTTGGTAGCAGTCTTGTCGCGCATATGTCAGGGAGAACCAGAGCCAGACAGGGGGCAGGAAGGCTTCGCACATAAGAGAAAACTTCTTCCAGAAATATATGTGTTCCGGATTTTGCAATATCAGCAGATCAAAAAATTCCAGGAATGCAGACAGCATGACTGCAATAGCAAGAGGGACCGGCAGGGATGGCGTTTCCTTCCGTAGTGTAAAATATAGTGGAAAGAGTACTGCAAATGATATTGCAGTCATGGAAAGTGCCGTTATCATCGTATATCCGTCCCTTTTCTACGAGGCAGTTTCTTTATGTCCTTTTCTATAATTGCCATGGTTGCGTTGCATTTCAACAATGCAAATCTGGTTGACGATGAGACCAGTTACATTCGCTTGTTGATGCGATGTCCCCCCATATGGCTATCACATACTGTGCCATGTGATGTTTGTAAAAATACTTAATAATAACGGCATATTATTGGAAGTATGACAGAATTGTTATTAGCGAAAAGATGTTACATTAGAAATCAGGGCAGTTGGTGGACGGAGGGGGACAATGACTGAAAACGTTATTGGTGACGATTGTTAATAAAAACAGCAGTTGTTACTATTGGAGCCATGGCGATATCGACCACCTATGTGAGTAAGAGTAAAAAAATAGGCGCATGCAAACTTGACAAGCGAAACAAATGCGATAAAAGGGAATAGTTATAAGGACTTTTCAGGGATCATCATTACATGTTGATATGCGTGCTTGAAAAATACCTGGGTACAACATGGAAATGATAATAAGGACGATGGATTATGACAGTTGAAGTGCCTGGAGTCGTAAATACGGTCTTGCTGGTCGGTGATGATGCAGAACCGTTGGAACTGACCCGGTCCATACTTCTGGATGCCGGAATAGGCCCGGTTCTCACCCTTACTGACAGCCGTGCCATCCTACCGTTTCTTGAACAGAATTGTGTTTCCCTGGTTATTTTTGAAATGACCCATACTATGGATAGATCTGAACTTTTATCACGAATCTGCAGTGATTATTCTCATCTCCCGGTTATTGTGGAAACGGCATCTTCCGATGTAGAAATAGCTGTCAACTGCATGAAGTTCGGAGCTGTTGATTATATGGTCAGGCCGGTTGAGCCTGTCCGTCTGGTCCAGGCAGTTGAAAAGGTACTAAATTCAAGCCGATTACAGCAGGAATCGTTGTCCCTGAAAGAATATCTGCTCAACGACCGCCTTGAACATCCAGAGGCGTTTACAGAAATAAAGACAACCTGCAGAAAGATGCGTTCGATCTTTCAATATACCGAGGTTGTCGCCTGCTCGCCTCAAGCGGTGCTGATTACGGGAGAAACCGGTGTTGGTAAAGAGTTGTTTGCCCGTGCGATTCACCGGATCAGTAGAGTAAGGGGGCAGTTTGTTAGCATTAATGTTGCCGGTCTTGATGACGCCATGTTTTCCGATACGCTCTTTGGGCATAAGAAGGGCGCTTTTACCGGTGCAGATCAATGCCGTGATGGATTGGTCTGCAAGGCTGCAATGGGCACACTGTTTCTGGACGAAATTGGAGACTTGAATGAATTGTCCCAGGTTAAGCTTCTGCGGTTGCTGCAAGAACGGGAATATTACCCGGTTGGTGCCGATCTGGTGAAAACCTGTTCAGCACGGATTGTTCTGGCGACAAATGTAAATTTGCAGGAACGTATCAAGGAGGGGCGCTTCCGGCGGGATCTTTATTACCGGCTTTGCACCCATCAAATACACATTCCTGCACTGCGCGAGCGCCGGGAGGATCTCCCGCTTCTGCTTGACAGCTTCGTCAATGAGGCCGCACGGCACTTTGGGAGAAGTGTTCCTGTCGTCTCCCCTGATCTCATCAAAGCACTTGCCGAGTATGATTTTCCCGGCAACGTCAGGGAGTTGCAGGCAAAAGTCAGCGATGCCGTCGCCCGCCATGAAGAAGGCCTCCTGACCTGTGATGATTTTTCAGGTATTTCCTCTGCGGCATCAGGGCCCTCTCGCGCCCCTTCTGCCACGCCAGTTGTCGCCACGGCAGGGATCTACAGCCTCTTTGGTCGCCTGCCCACGTTTCGTGAAATTGAAGATTATCTGATCGTGGAGGCACTGAAGCTTTCGGAGGGTAACTATGCGGCCGCTGCTGCAATATTGGGAGTCACACGCCAAACCATAAGTAAGCGTTTAAAATCTATCGAATCTGTCTCTTGACGATAGTTGTACGCCATCAAGGATACGAAAGGACAATATGATTTCAAAACTCAATTCGCAGTTGCCGCTGTTATTGATAGATGATGATCGCGTGGTGCTTGACATACATGTCACCGCTCTGGAGAGTGAAGGAGTCAAAAATGTCCTGACCCTCACCGACAGCAGGAAGACTGTTCAGTTTCTTGAAGCTCATCCTGTCTCAGTCATCGTTCTTGACCTGATGATGCCTCATGTATCCGGGTTGGAACTTCTCCCTGTTCTGATTCGCAATTTTCCGCACATCCCTGTTATCGTTATGACTTCATCTGATGATATTGAGACGGCGGTGAGCTGCATAAAAGCGGGTGCTGTTGATTATCTCACCAAGCCGGTCGAGGTTGAGCGCCTGTTGCTGAGTGTCGTGAATGCACTCCATATTAACGAGTTGTCTCTGGAAAACCGCAGCTTACGGGAATATCTGCTTAATGACCGTTTGGAACATCCTGCTGCATTTGATGCTATTATTACGACCAGCAAAAAAATGCGGGCTATTTTTCAGTATATTGAAGTTATCGCCAAATCAGACCAGCCAATATTGATTACTGGCGAAACCGGGGTAGGTAAAGAGTTGATTGCTCAAGCGGTAGGAGCATTGAGTGGCAGAAAAGGAGCTTTTGTTACGGTCAATGCTGCTGGGCTTGATGATAATATGTTTTCAGATACCCTGTTTGGCCATAAAAAAGGTGCTTTTACCGGTGCGGATCAGCCTCGTGACGGCCTTATTTCCGCAGCTACGGGTGGCACCCTGTTTCTAGATGAGATCGGTGATTTGAATGAAACATCCCAAATCAAACTGTTGCGGCTTATCCAGGAACAGGAATTTTATCCCGTGGGATCGGATGTTCTGAAAAAAACCGATGCCCGACTGATCGTAGCGACCAATAAGGATCTTTCCAGTCTCATTGCCTCCAACAAATTTCGCAAGGATCTCTACTACAGACTCTGTGCTCATCATATTCAGGTTCCTCCATTGAGAGAACGTCGCGAAGATGTTCCGGCCCTGTTGGATTATTTTCTCGAAAAAGCGTCAAGATCACTTAATAAACCCAAGCCAGTCCCTTCACGGGAAGTTACGGCGCTTCTCTCTACCTACCATTTCGAAGGGAATGTCCGCGAACTGCACGCCATGATTTCTGATGCCGTCGCACGGCACGCTTCTGGTTTGTTGACGCTCGACTGCTTTGTCGGTTTGACCGACCATGAACATAGCCTTTCAAATGCGGCACTTCTGGTGCCGAGTAAGGAGCTGGATGCGGCGTTGTATGCTTTCTTTGGCCGTTTCCCGACTATAAAGGAGACGGAAGATTATCTGACATCATCTGCCATGAACCTGACCAACGGTAATCAGAGATCTGCGGCACTCTTACTCGGTATAGCCCGACAAACGCTCAGTAAGCGTTTGGGTGTTCCTGATTAACGAAACAGGATTGTCAAACCTCCGTGCCACAAAAGTAACACTGGTAAAAATCATGACAACGTACTGATTACGCTCAATTGTCGCTACATTTTCTCTCTCTATCGTACTTCCCACCAAATTATCCTGCCTGTTGCGTCTGGTGTATGCCTCATGCGTTCCCATTAACATATTGATTTAAAATACATGTTATTACTTTTAGCTGCTGGCACAGTATGTGTAAAAGCATTCTCTGCAAACTGCAGACAGTTTCTTCTGTAAGTAAATTCTTTTTCCAAGAGAAGAGTGATCTCTTTGAAGGGAGCAAAAAATATGTGCGGCATCGTGGGGTATATGGGAAACCAGGACGCTGTCCCAGTAATAATGAACGGGCTGAAAATGCTTGAATATCGAGGCTATGACTCTGCCGGAATCTGTACCATGGATTTAGGCGATGTAGAGATCCGGCGCAGCCCTGGAAAACTGGTTAACCTGGAACGACTTCTTAAAGAGCAGCCTATGCACGGAACCATTGGTATCGGCCACACGCGCTGGGCTACCCACGGGAAACCGACGGTAGCAAATGCCCATCCTCACAAAGGCGGATCTGTCGTGGTCGTCCATAATGGCATTATTGAAAACTATCTTGCACTGAAAGAAGAATTATCTGATCAAGGGCACGTTTTTGTTTCTGAGACGGATTCAGAGGTTATATCTCACCTCATTGATGAAAAAATGGAAACGACTGGATCATTCGAAGAGGCCGTTCAGCAGGCATTTAAAATGATTCAGGGCACATACGCTCTTTGCATACTGAGTAAGAAAGACGATAAGACACTCATTGTTGCCAAGTCCGGTTCTCCGATAGTCATTGGAATCAAGGGAAAAGAATTCTTTATTGCATCGGATATGCCGGCCATTATTTCCAACACGCGGGAGATGGTAATAATGGAAGATGGTGAGATGGCGGTATTTAGAGATGGCGGCGTAAAATTCAGCACCATTGACGGGTTTGAGATCACCAAAGAGTCGCGTTACATTGACTGGTCTCCACTGAAAGCTGAAAAAAACGGCTATCCAAATTTTATGCTCAAGGAAATTCATGAACAGCCCCAGGCAGTCAAAAATGTGGTTGCAGGCCGTCTGCTGGAAGATGAAGGAAACGTCTTTCTGGAAGAATTACATCTGAATGATCAGGAGCTGCAAGCGTTCGAAAGAATCTGCTTTGTGGCATGCGGCACTTCGTGGCATGCGGCCCTTGCGGGAAAATACCTGATTGAGGAGTATTGCCGGATTCCTGTCGATGTGGAGATAGCTTCGGAATTTCGCTACCGCGATCCTCTCGTCTCGGGGAAAACTCTGGTGATTCCTATTTCCCAGTCCGGGGAAACGGCAGACACGCTGGCGGCATTGCGCGAGGCGAAGAACAAGAACGCACGCATCGTGTCAATCTGCAACGTTGTCGATTCATCCATTGCCCGTGAATCAGATGGGGTTATTTATACACACGCCGGCCTGGAAATAGGTGTTGCTTCAACCAAGGCATTTACTACCCAGCTTGTAGCGCTCTATCTGTTGACCATCCGTCTCGGGCGCGCCAATGGCAGCATTGATTTGAAAAAAGGACAGGAAATGATCGCCGCATTGAGCGAACTGCCGGTTTTGGTTGAAAAAACGCTGGAACTTGACCCTCAGATCGAAGAGATTGCCTGTGAGTATCTGACATCCTGGGATGCTATTTACCTCGGACGAGGTATCAGTTTTCCGATTGCCCTTGAAGGCGCTCTCAAGTTGAAGGAGATATCGTATATCCATGCCGACGGATATCCTGCCGGCGAGATGAAGCATGGGCCGATTGCCTTGATTGACAGAGAGATGCCGGTTTTTATTCTGGCTCCTAATGATCGGCATCTTGTAAAGGTCAGATCCAATATGGAGGAGGTCATTACCCGTGGAGGAAAAGTTGTTGCCTTGTGCTCCGAGGGAGATTTTGAAACCGGCAGAAGAGCGGATTTTACCTTGCACATTCCATGGGCCGGAGAGGCCTTATCCCCTGTACTGTTTGCCGTAGCACTCCAGCTTCTGGCGTATAATTTTGCGATACTGAAGGGTAAGGATGTTGATCAGCCCAGAAACCTGGCCAAGAGTGTCACGGTAGAATGAATAAATTCATCAGAAAATGGTGGTGAAAATGCACAAAACCTCAAGAGAACTGAAATGTCGGGAAGAGATTTTTGCTGCTGAATATCAAAAACTTCAGTGCATAGTAAGCCAGCTCAGTAGCGAGCCATTACCTCCGTGCTCCTTTTGTACCGATAAACAGATATGGCATTGCTCAAGAACTGGTAAGGAATGCGATTCTTTTACTCAGTATTATTCAAACTACGAGCTGTAACATATTTGCAATTAGTGAAATTGGGGTTAATATAAAGCCGGATCAACTATCTGTACGGTTGAAGTCAGCAGATCAAAACCACATTTTCTGACCTAGTGGGAGGGATCGGAATTTGACGCGCAAATACAGGATAATGATAGTTGAAGATGAGACCGCAACTGCACAAAGGCTCGGCAAGTCGCTGGCTCGTCTTGAGTACGATATCGTTGCGATAGTTGACAATGGTATTGAAGCAATCGAGACGGCATCAACCGTGCTCCCGGACCTGATTCTGATGGACGTTACACTGAAGGGGGACATTGATGGCATTGCTGCCGCCAACCGGATTTGTACGGAAGTCGATATACCGATCATCTTTCTTACTGCGCATGGGGATGATGATACTTTTTCCCGGAGCAAAACCGCAAACGCTTTTGCCTTTCTTGAAAAACCGGTCAACCTTAATCATCTTAAGCACTGTGTCGAGATGGCCATTTACAAACAGACACAAGAACATATCCATAACCAGATGCAGAAGGAACTTCATGAGAGCGAGTTGAAAACGCTTGCACTGTTAAAGGCTATTCCGGATCTTATTTTTCGATGCCGCAACGATGGCACCATCCTTTACTGCCAAAAGCCGAACTCAACTGATTTTTCATTTATTCCCGACGACCTGATTGGAAAAAAAATTACTGATGTGCTGACACCCGGAGCAGAAACTGCTAATTACAACGATATCACTCAAGGGCTTCAGTCTGACGATATGCAACTCTGCTTTAACTTTTCGGTACAAAGTGTGCCCCGTTATCTTGAGCTCCGTTCTGTTCGGAGTGGAGAAGATGAAGTCCTGATTATCGTGCGGGACATCACTGAACAGCATTTGGCGGATGAAAAAATCCTACGCTATATGAGCGAACTTAAAACTTCGCAAGACCTGATTCTTCAGCAGTCTCATGAGATCATTGCTGCACACAATCAAGCTGAAACGGCGAATCAGGCAAAAAGTGATTTTCTGGCAACCATGAGCCATGAAATTCGCACCCCTATGAACGGTGTCATCGGAATGTCTGATCTACTCTTGAAAACCGGATTGTCAGAACAACAGCTTCTGTTTGCCAATGGTATACTTAATTCTGCAACTACTCTGCTTGATATTATTAACGATATCCTTGATTTCTCCAAAGTGGAGTCTGGAAAAGTTGAAATTAAACCAGCTCCATTTGATTTACGCTCCGTATGTGAAAATGTGGGTGATCTCCTTGCTCCGAGAACTGTTGGTAAGCAGGTCGAGCTTATAATCTGTTACTCCCCTGAGATACCGACCCACTTGATCGGTGATGCGGGGCGTATCAGGCAGGTGTTGGTAAATCTTACCGGCAACGCGATTAAATTTACCGATCATGGCCAAATAACTATTGATGTGGAATGTCTTGGCACCAGCGGTAAGGAGGCTTCTCTCAAGATCAAAGTCTCGGATACCGGCATCGGCATTCCGGAGGAGGGGCTCCCGCTACTCTTCCAAAAATTTTATCAGGTGGATTCATCTCTGCACCGACCGCTTGGTGGTACCGGCCTTGGGCTTGCAATCAGCAAAAGCCTGGTAGAAATGATGGGGGGGGAGATTGGCGTTACTAGCAGCGTGGGCAAAGGTTCTACGTTCTGGTTTACCCTGACGTTGCCGCTTGATATGTCATACCGGGCAGAAACAGTATCACATTCCGAGCTCAGCGGCATTCGCGTTCTGGTTGTAGATGACGTCCGGCAGAATCGTTTGATCCTTGCCAGATATCTTACCTCCCTGGGATTGCGCTGCAGCCTGGTTGCGTCGGGAGAGAAAGCACTTAAAATGCTGAAAAGCGCACAGAGTAACGGTGATCCCTACGGGATTGCGCTCATTGACAAGAATATGCCGGATATGGATGGTGTCGAGCTTGGCGAAAACATAAAAGCAGATGAACATATCAGCAAGACCCAGCTTATACTCCTCTCGCCGCTTTCACATGACACCGGAAAAGTGCCTGATTTCCCGGATACTATTTTTTCTGCATTATTGTCTAAACCGATTCATCAACATCGGGTTATAGGTGCTGTTACCGTTGTTTCTCTCTGTATGCAGCAGAAAAATTATGGCACGTATGCCGAAAGCGATGCAAACGTGGGTGTAGATCCGAAAGAGACGTCCTCTCGGGAAGATTTTGGGCAGGTGCGTGTTCTTGTCGCGGAGGATAATCCTTCCAGTCAGGTTGTCGCGGCCACCATGCTGCAGTTTATCGGCTGCAAGGCCGATGTGGTCTCATCCGGAAGGGCCGCCGTTGCAATGGTCCTTCAGCATACCTACGATATTGTATTAATGGACTGCAATATGCCGGATATGAATGGTTTTGAAGCAACCGATGAAATACGGCGGTTGGAAGGGAATAAGAAGCACACTATTATTATTGCTCTCACTGCGAATGCCATCAAAGGGTTCCGGGAAAAATGCCTTGCAGCCGGGATGGATGATTATCTGAGTAAACCGATACGCTCCAGCACGTTGCAGGGGATTGTAGCACGCTGGGCAGTTCCGGTTCGGCATTTTACTTCTCAGAATCCAGAGCCTCTTTGTGAGATGGACGGTCATGAAGCGTCTGCCGGGGCTGTTTTTGATGCGGCACGATTACATAAGCTGTTGCGTATGTTCAAAAAAACGGGGAAAGACTTCGTACCGACAGTGGTGAAACCGTACCTCGAAAATGTCGAGAAAAACATACCGGCATTGTATGCAGCAGTTGAGGAGAAAAACTTTTCAGGAGTGTACAAAACAGCTCATTACCTGCTGGGGGGAAGCAGAAACCTGGGCTTGCAAAAACTTTCCGAAATCTGCACCGGTATTCAGGATAATGCCACTCGTGATAATCACGCCAACGTCCGAGAGCTTGTAATTGCTCTGGAGCGGGAACTGCCGTTGGTGAAGGCGTATGTTAACGATATGGGAGATAGTTGTATGGACGATACCAACTAGCACCTCCGCTCTGACATCTGCCGTGCGTATTTTATGTCGATGCCACAACAAGCGGTAGGCTAAAGACGACCGCATTGCAGGATGAAACAATTAACTGCATCGGCATCTTTTTGAAAACTCCTCTGATCTCCTCAACCAATTTACCAAGCAACTGTGTTGGAGCAGATTCTTTGTTAACGATAAGAGTGCGGTTGTAGGCGTGCTCAAAACCGGCGATATGATGTGTACGCAATGCACCTTCTTTTACCAGTTTGGCTACAACAGATCTGGATATGAAAGCAAGTCCATACCCTTCGAGCACCGAACTGATAATAAGGTGAAGGTCGTCATAATAAATGACTCTGTTAAACAACGAAAAATCTTTACCCAGTTTGTTTATATTGTGTTCAAGCAGCTTACTGGAACAGCACCCCTCTTTTCTGGTATAAAGATCAAAACTGGTCAATTGCTCAATTGATAATTCCTCATCCGCAATCTCCAATTTTGGTGAACTGACGAATACAACTTCATCTCCCGGCAGTTCAAAAGTTTCAAGCTCAGCAAAATCATAATCCGTATTATGTTCTATCACACCCACCTGATACAAACCCTTCAGCATTCCGTCCACGACCTTGTCCGGCATTTCAAAAAAGAACTTTAATTCCAGCATGTCCGGCTTGAGAAGCATGAAGCCTTTCATTATTTCAGGCAGATAAGTGATGCCAAAGGAAGGTGTACAGCAAAATGTTATTCCGGACTTTTGGGAAAGGTTGCCAAGTTCGTTGAACAGGTCATTTTCAAGCTTTAATATTTTTTCAGCTTTTTCGATCACAACCCGTCCCGCATCGGTTGCAACCAGTACCGGTCCAGTGCGGTCTATAAGTGAATAACCATATTGATCTTCCAGAAATTTGATTCTGCGTGATACCGCAGACTGGGTAATAAAAAGATTTTCGGCTGCTTTGGAAAAGCTTCCGGTTGTAACTGACTCTACAAGTGTTCGTAAATACACGGTTTTCATTGCATTTCTCCGTAATACCTTGTTTTATTGACAAACCCGCATAGCTTCATGATTAAATTTCGTTTTCATAATATCAAATGACCATACTAAGATGCAGCCGAAATCTGGACTTGACCAGATTTTATCGAGCATGAGCAACCTGCCACATCATAAATACAGGAATCATACGCCAATGAATAATTTAAAAATAAGCATGTTGGCCATGTTTATTCTGTCATGCAGTTCTCAAAGTTGGGCTGATTCGGTTGTCATTACTTTTACCGATGGAAAAACTCAATCAATAATACTTGACGGCACTGTCAATACGATTGCAGCGGTGAAGTATTTGTCTTCAAGCGATCACACTTCGGGAACGTCGCCTGCAACTGTGCCACAGGCACGCACTTCGACCTTGTCGTCGCCACATGAAACAAGAGAAATCCAGCAACGACAGATTACGGAAAAACCGAAGGTCAAATTCAAATGGGCAGATCCAGTTATCGGGCAATGAAGTTTTTACCCTTTCGTAAAATGGAAGGGGCTTCAGCAAAACGGTACCAAGGAAGTTAACCCTGCAAACTGGAGCAAAAAATTAATGATTACCCTGTTTTTATACAAGATGTTTTCATCAATGCAGAAGGAGGCTACTCTGCCACAAAAGCCCCAGTTTTACAATACCGACGGTTTAATTGCCGCCGGTATTTTAATGCCTTTTTTCGCGTTCGCACAATCTGGCTACATTACTCGAAGGGAGGTGAAGAGCAGGTAGAGATGTAGAATTGAAACGCCTTTGGTACCGGTTGTATTCTCACACTTTTTTAGGAGGAGGAATTATGTCGGAAAAGATGATGAAGAAGAGCAAAGGACTGATTGTAGCCCTGCTTGGGACAGTACTGATTGCCGCGCTTACCATGTGGGGGTGCGGGACGGATGGGTACAGTGATCCGGCTGCTAGCGCAAACATAACCACCACTAAAACTGCTGATGCCTTGATTGATGCCGCAACGCTTAAAGGGTGGATGGATGAAGGTAAGGTAAATGCCTCATTCAGCAGCTATGACAGGGTTGTTGTTTTGACCGTAAGTCCTGCAGCTGATTCAACTGCAACAACAACAAGTAACACAATTGATAATAATGGCACCCCTGCTGATACATCTGACGACAAATTTGTAACTACAACAACAGCCAAAACAACGTATGGATATACCAGTCATATACCGGGCGCACAACTCTGGAATAGCGGTACAGAACTTGGGTATACCCGTCGAGAAGCAGTTGCAGACATGACTACCATGGTTCCTGATGGTGCTTCTATGGATAAGCTGATTCAGCGCTTTGGCATTAATAAATATACAACAATTGTTTTGACCGTCAGTAGTGGCCAAAACAATTTATATGCTGCTCGTGCATACTTTACACTACGATATTGGGGCTTTCCAAAAAATCGCATTAAAATACTGGATGGTGGTGATGATGCCTGGAAAGACGGGACGTATTCTCTGACTTCCGTAGTCCCGAATATTACTCCTTCAACATACAGTGTCTGCAACAATTATACGGGTAACTTTGCATCCCTTGGAATGCGCTACTCGATCGGCGAAATGATCGCGTTGGTTGATAAAGTCAATGCTGGCACTGAAAGCACGACAGATGCTGCAGGTATTGCCATTCTGGACGCACGTGGTGCCAATCCAAATGGGTCCTATGATTATGACACTGCACATATTACCGGTGCTATCAAGGATAACTATGCTGATTATACCATTCCTGCCACGACAACATTAAAAATAGGAACCACAACGACTGTAACAAAATTAGTATCAACCAATGCTTCGACGACAGCAACAGTTGATGTAACTGGTCCTAAAACTCGTACCTACAAGACTGATCTTGCCGGCTATCTGTCAGCTCTTGGCGTCACCGCAACAAAGAAAATGAACTATGTCTATTGTGTGTCCGGTTACCGTGCATCAGTGCCGTTCTTCGTGTTGGACGGGATTCTGGGGTGGCCAGTTACAATGTATGATGGCTCATGGGGACAGTGGTCCGGCTACAAATCAGGGAACTTACCCGACGTGAATGGGACCCCTTCCATCTGGAGAACTGATATTGATTCACGTAGTTTTGGTACATTTAGTGGCTCTCTGCCACTATCCGACAATCTCTATCTGAGTTTCACATCAGTTCTAGATCCAGAAGCCAACCAGATTTTTAAAGCTGATAAAATCTATTTTTCCACTCCACCAGTAAGCACGACCACCAGTGGCGGGGCTTCCGGCAGTGGTAGCGGTTGCTAGCATTGACAACCCGTTTTCAATATTTTAAGTAATCACACTAACTAGTGAAGGAGAAAGATATATGTCTAGAATCGGGAAAATAAGTGCTTCAGCTGCCCTGTTGTTGGGCTTGGCCGGCACAGCCTTTGCCGGACCGCAGATGACCTTCGGCCCGAATGACGAGGGGACGCTGCAACTTGATTACAAGGGGCAGTTCCAGATGACGGTGCGTGACACCGGATCGGGAGACAATAACGACGATACCACCACCA
>DAHZCG010000008.1 GCA_027404165.1 Geobacteraceae bacterium | reverse complement strand
GATGTTTCAATCCTCGCCCGCCCAGATAGGACGGGCGCTCTGTAGATTATTTACGGCGCGACGGTGTTATATCTGTTTCAATCCTCGCCCGCCCAGATAGGACGGGCGCTCGAGCCTCGAATCTTTGGAAACAACACTGGCAAAATGGTTTCAATCCTCGCCCGCCCAGATAGGACGGGCGCTCATACCATAAACCTTTAAACCGGCTGTTAACTGTTAGTTTCAATCCTCGCCCGCCCAGATAGGACGGGCGCTCAATGCCTGGACAATGGCAGCGGCGGCGAACAGGCAGTTTCAATCCTCGCCCGCCCAGATAGGACGGGCGCTCAAACCAGATGCACAAATCCTAAATCTCAATACTGGTTTCAATCCTCGCCCGCCCAGATAGGACGGGCGCTCCATTACCATCGGCATTCATACCCTGTATTTGCCCGTTGTTTCAATCCTCGCCCGCCCAGATAGGACGGGCGCTCTTCACCACCCTTTAATAGTGATTGCTGCAACGCTGTTTCAATCCTCGCCCGCCCAGATAGGACGGGCGCTCAGCCGACCAACGACGGCGCATTTATCGGCACGCTAGTTTCAATCCTCGCCCGCCCAGATAGGACGGGCGCTCCCCGGCTGGTGTGGCCCTGCGGATCTTCCTTGACAGTTTCAATCCTCGCCCGCCCAGATAGGACGGGCGCTCCGCTGAGATCGGGGTTTACGGTGATGGTCCCGGTGTTTCAATCCTCGCCCGCCCAGATAGGACGGGCGCTCTGTCCCCTCAAAAAGGGTACAGTTTCCAGCAAGTTATCCCACCGGTTTCGCGTACCGTGCGGGAATACCATCTAAACATGACACACTACACTTTATTGGACCTCTAACTACTTGAATTTCATACATCGCGAACACCCCCGGTTTTCTTCATCAGCACCAGGTTCGCGCAACTCAGACAACCAACGTCTCTTCATCAAAAAACATGGTTCTGGTTGCACCATACTCTTCAACACGGTTTTCCCTCGGCTCTGTCAATCGGTAGAGACGAAGGTTGTCCAGCTCCAGCCTTACCTCTTTCAGCAAACGACGCCTTAATTGTTCAAACTTGATTTCGTCCACCTGGCACTCGAATACCGACTTCTGCACCCGCTGACCGAAGTTTTTACATACCTGAGCCACACGACGCAGACGCCTTCTGCCATCGCGTGTTTCGGTATTTACGTCGTAACAGACAACTATCCACATAAAGTACCTCGTGCGCATTCAGAATCTGAAAGCAAATCCCCCCCCAGCCCCCCTTTCTGAAGGGGGGAGTCTTAAAGTCCCCCTTATTGAAGATGGAATTAGCTAGGCATCACAGTCTACCCGGCAGCAGTGAACCGAGTCTTTAAAGTCCCCCTTTTTGAAGGGGGATTTAGGGGGATTTGCAGTTACCCCACTTTGCAAAGGGGTGCCAGAGGGGATTTGCCTTTCACGGATGAATATACGATACATATGACTCCAAATCTCCCCGCAGATGCCGTGCCAGCAACCTGGCCTGCAGATGCGGCAACAGACCGATTGGCGGCTTTTCAGCCAGCAGGGGATGGTCCACCTCTTCCTGCTTGCGCTTCTGCCAGGCAGCCACCACCTCTTTACGACCTTTTTCATTCAGATACACCGCGCCACCGGGGCGCGGCTCGAAATGTTCTAGCGTGACCTGCTTGCGGTTGATAAGCGTAATCGCCAGGCGGTCGGCCAAAAAGGATCGAAACTCCTCCATCAGATCCAGCCCCAACGACGGCCTGCCCGGCCGCGGCACATGCAGGAAGCCCATCTGCGGATCAAGCCCGACACCCTCCAGGGCGCTGATGCAGTCGTTCAATAGCAGGGTGTACAGGAACGAAATCAAGGCATTGACCGGATCCAGCGGCGGACGACGGTTACGGCCGTTCATCGGGAGCAAATCCCGCTCAGCCGGTTTCATCATCAACGTAAAGACATCAAAATAGGCAGCGGCCGCCTCCCCTTCCAGACCGCGCACATGATCGGCATCACGGGGCGTTTTCAGGTGAAAGAGAGCATCGGCCTGAACATCGGCGGACTTCCGCAAGCGGGCTTCTTCATCAGGAGAATCCGCCTCGCGGGCGCTGCGCATCAGCACATTGCGGGCGTTCTTCACCTTGCCGGCGGTCATGGCGGCGGCAAGAACGGTGGTTCGCGCCTCATCCTGCACCGCCTGATACTGAACCTGGCGCAGCAGGACATTGCCGGTGGTCTTGCCGACCATGCGACACTTGTAGCGCCCGTTGCGGTCCAGGATCACCACGGCGCGACCGTCGTCGGCGCACTTGCCCAGGAAGAACGGGCTGATCATGACATTTCCCATGGTCACTATAGATCCGAGGTGATGCAGCGGCACCTGCAGTTTCAGCTCGCCGCCCACCTCCACCCGCACGGTCTCGTGATCGAGCGACAGGTAAGCTCCCTGGGTCATGACATAGAGTGTGTTGAGGAGTTGTTTCATCTTTTTCTCCCCACTTTATCAAAGGGTGGCTGGAGGGGATTTCGCTGTCGTTTTAGACTCTCAGGCTCAGTCAGGTAGTTCTCCTGCGTAGCAACTTTTTCACCGGTCTCGATCTCCAGCTTCTCCCTGGCATCACCGGCGATCTTACCGCCCTTACGTGCCGCCACCTTATTCTCGGGAAAACCTTTGGCATCCTGCTTGCGGGCAATCTCCGTAGTGGCCGCCTCACCCAGCATGGAAAAGATCAATTCCAGATCGGTCATGTGATCCCGCAGGTTCTCTCGCTCCAGCCCTTTGAACTCTTTGTATTCCGTCGGCGTCATACCGAAGGCCGCTTTGCTGATTTCGGCAGTCAGGATGGCATACTCCGGCGCTTCGCCCACACCGCGCTGTTTCCATTCTTCTGTCAGTTCGGCCCGCACTGCAATGCCGCGCATCCGCTTTTCGATCCAGGCCTCCGAATATCCCTTGGCCCGGTACAGCTCCCGTGTCCTGGCCGTTGCCAGTTCAGGATCTTCTATCTCCTGTACTCTTTCGTAGCCGACCTTGGCCAGCCAGCGCTTGAATGGTTCGGCCTTGGGTGATGGGATCGACTGGATAATGCGAAAGATACCTTCGGTATTGGCGCAATTGATCCTTTGTTTTCCACCAGGTGTCACCACAGAAAGGGGGGTGGCAATTTGCCCCCACCCTTTGGATAACTCCGCATCACGACGACGCATATCCTTGATATATCCGGCCGGATCAACAGAGTCTGTTAATGCCGCAATTACATCAACAATAGCAAACCACCATTCACCTTTATGCAGCGTCCGCCGGATTTTTTTGTCCTGAAAAACTACCAGCTTCTCTTCCATATTTCCCTCCTAAATTGCAAACAACTCCCGCGCCGCCTTGCGGTTTCTTGCCTTGTCGGCGACCACTGCGGGCATACATGCCTCCTTCAATGAACACCCCTCGCAGCGCTTGTCATTTACCGGTGGGGGTACAATTCGCTTCTCCAGCATTTCAATCACTTGTTGCGCCACCTCTTCCACCTGCTGACGCATGGCATCGGTAAAGGCCACCTCACGCCGCTCCCGCGAGCCATGCCAGAAGATGGCCCCTTTCAACACGCAAACATCGAACATCTCTTCCAGGCAAAGCGCCTGGGCGCAGAGCTGGATGGTTTCCGGATTCCCCTTGCGATGACGCCCCGACTTGTACTCTACCGGATAGGGGCAATCACCATGAAACTCAACCAGATCGGCCTTACCGGTCAGATTCAACCGCCGTGACCAGATTGGTAGTGAACGCTCCATCCGAACCCCGGACAATTCATGGGACGAATCGTCATGCACGTGCTCATGCACGTCCCTGCCCCGCATGGTGTACAGGTTTTCATCCCAAACCTGCTCCACATGAATCAAGGCACACTGGCGCGGGCAGTAGGCATAGTGCTCCAGGGCGGAGATAGGGATGGGATCAACGGCAAATCCCCCTGAATCTGAACGGCAAATCCCCCCCAGCCCCCCTTTCTGAAGGGGGGAGTCTTTAAAGTCCCCCTTTTTGAAGGGGGATTTAGGGGGATTTAAAGTTACCCCACTTTGCAAAGGGGGGCCAGGGGGGATTTGCCTTTCCACCATCACCTTCAATATCGCCTCAACCACGGCATCCGTCTCCAACAGCACCTGACGATTATCGAAACGCAAGACCAGTAACCCTGCTTTTACCAGGTATTTGTCCCGTTCCGCATCTTTCCTGGCGTGTTCCGCCTCAAAATGCTGTCCGCCATCAACCTCAATAACCAAAGTTGCCGCATGACAGTAAAAATCAACGATAAATGGGCCGATCGGCTTCTGGCGGTAGAACGGAACATCAAGCAACTGTTTTCCGCGCAGCCGCGCCCATAAGACCCGCTCGGCATCGGTCATATTCTTGCGCAACTCACGGGATGGTGGCTTCAGATTGCGACTGTATTCGAGCATGATTGCTCCTTCTAAAGGCAAATCCCCCTAAATCCCCCTTTCTGAAGGGGGACTTCAAATCTACAACTTTCACTAAATCCCTTTATGCCCCAGAGGGTGCCTTTCTGAAGGGGGACTTCAAGGCTCCTCCCTTTGCAAAGGGAGGCTGGGAGGGATTTGCCTTTACCCCACTTTGCAAAGGGGGGCAAGGGGGGATTTGCCTTTGGTTGTAGGTGGTTCCTTAATAAACCGCCTCTTCCGGCCAGACCTTAACTTCAATGCCTGACGGTATTTGTTCCTTGTTCACGTCAATCTGGTAATCATCCTTGCAGCGGGGTAAATCAGAATTTTTCTTTACCGTTACCCGTTCAAACAACCTGCCGGAAAGTTCGTTACCCAAATGGCTGGAGTGCTTGAAGATAACCAGCTTACGCGGGTTCATCTCGCCACGCGCCGCTGCACGGTCGTGTTCAAAGGCATTGATAAGGGATTCCCAGAGCAACTTCAGATCATCTTCGGAAAAACCGGTTTTCCTGGCATCAATGGTTGAGACAAAGCCGTGCATACGATACATGGCATACGGCACGGTTGCCTTTCGTCCGAAAGTTGAAGCAAACTCCCTGTCGTTCGCTAACTGACTGTCCCTCTCTTTTTCTGTGGTTACACAACAACGGGTAATAGAGTGTTCCGCCTGGTATACGCGATCTTCCGAACGTGCAAATGTCAGTTGCACCGGTCCGCGTACCGTGCCGCCACCCTTTACTTTTTTCTTGCTCGGCTTTTTTGTGGCTGCTCCATCGTCAGTCTCATCACCAGCCTCAACGCTTTCAGATTCGCCTGTACTCAATACAGCACCGAACGTTCTGATATCCCAATAGTTATTACACAAATTCCCTTTTTTGGCAGAAGTTGTGTCCCCTTCAGCCTTACCGATAAGAGCATTCAAATAACTGTCATCGGCAGCAATATCGCGCTGGCGAATAAATATGTCAAAAGGTGACTTCAGCTCTCCCTTTAACGTCACATAGTTTCTGATTTTTCTCTTTATGCAGACATCAGTAACAAGGCCGTGCTGATCCTCGGTATCAACCCTTGGAAGATTGACCTGATCCGGGTCACCATTGGGATTGCCATCTTTAACGTCGAAGAAAAATGCAAAATCATATCGGTTTTTGATTACTTCACTCATCGTTGTATCTCCTTTAATTTTGGTATTTTATGCGAATTGTTTCTGCCTCTGATGGTAGTAGCCTATGGCGAACTGTCCCTGTTCTTCCAGCCGGAACATCGCCGGAAACTTGTTAATGTCTATATCCCCGCACATCTCCTGTAATTCCTTATCCAACTTTACAGCCAATCCCGGTTTTTCGTGTTTCAGCTTGGTAAAATGTTTGGAACTCAGATTAAAAAGCCTGCCGAACGCCGCTGCCGGTGTCGTCATGGCGTAGGTGAAAAACTTTTCCCTGATCCCAGCATTCTTTTCTCCAAGAGCTGCATACTGGATGCTCTCGATTTTTGCGAAAATCTGTCCACAAATGTAGGCAATCGGCTTTTCACCCTGCACACTGTCTTCCGTAATCATGAATCCACCTCCTTTGAAATTTCGATTCAATATGAGTTTGATCAGTGCGGCGCGTTCCGGTGTAACGCCGTGTTTATCAACTCTTGCGCGTTGTAAAATTTTTGAAAGAATACAGATCGGAACGGGATTATTCTGGCAGGTATTATTGTAGATGGCTGACTTCCATAGAATGCTGGCGACTCTGGCCCAGGTTGTGTCCTTATCGTCATATTTATTGGCATCCAGCAACCTCCGCTGACAACTCTTAGCCAACGAATACAGCGGGGCGTAATAGATGTCTGATTTCTTTTGTTCAGAATCATACTTGATGATAGCGATATCTTTGAACCACTGCGCAATTGATGACCGAAATTCACCCAAGCTTGTTTCGATCCAATCCCTCACAGCAATGCGAGCCGCCGCGCCGGAAAGTGAGCAAGAATAAAACTTTTCCACCTCAACGTAATTGGAGTCGTTCCTGTTCCCTGATGATGCTGCTGAAATCATTTTTGCAACAGCGCCAGCATCAGGGGCATCAAGTAAATCCATTTCCTTTAGTTCAATATTGTTCCGAGTCCAGAAAAGTATCGCAGTATCAAGACCGTAACTTGCTGAACGTCTGCGAGGCCATCGATAAGAATAAAGAACATCATCTTTCTTTTTTTCGTTCTTAAACGGCATACCTTCTGAAAATAGTGCGCCTAAGCCTTCTACATATTTTCGAGCACAGCTAACACAAATCGTTGAGTTGTCATTCCCTTTCAATTCATAGGATTCAAATGCAGTGGCGTTGTATGAAACCAGTGCACAACCACTTGATTTGCCAGCCGGAACATTTTTGATCATACCATGTGGTTCGTCTTCAACCGGAAACTCGGTTTGTCCACAAATGGCGCATTTCTTTCTGGGAGAATCTTTCTTTTTTTCCATATACACGGCAATTATTTCATTTCTAACCTCTGGTTTTTCATGGATACGCACCCCCTCCTGTTGAATGCGAAAGCCGATATTTCCACCCCTGCTTTTTTCTGGAATGGCTCCTTCAAAATCTTTGAGCGCGTTATCCAGTCCATTAACTTTATTGTCGCCATAAAAAGCAGCTACTGGCTTCAGGACAGGCAGTTGCTGGTACAACATGAGCTTCGCCAGGAACAGAGAGTGTTTTTTCTGTGAATCTTTGCCGCCATAACAGAGAACTTCTTCAGCTTTATCAAGAAGCAATCTGGCGCTTCCCTTTTTCGAGTTCAGCGCCTCGGCTATAGTCACTATCTTTCCAAGAGACTCAAATCGAACGAAACGTCCTTCGGTATCTATAACCAATTCGATTGAAATTGCTTCTTCCTTGAGAGCTACATGATTCCACTCGCCGTATTTCTTTTCACAGACCGGTGTTCCAAAATCGCAAAATTCTTTGATCATACAGCCTCCTCCTCTTCCTGCCGGTTAAACTCATAAATAGCAGAGGAGACTTCGCTTCCTAACGGCGGTCGCAAATGCGAAGAGCCCATCATCTTGTCGTTTTCCGGCACTTCACAGTTCAGCACCCCATCACGGATTGCAGCCTCGAAAAAGAGTGGTTGGGGTTTGCCTGTGTCGTCATAGAAGATGTCAAACAGCATGCTGCCAATAGGAATGGTTTCCTGTAACGGCTGTTCATTCCCGTCCGGCGACATGAACTCGGCGGAAAACTCGCGGGTGCCCAGATATGGTCTACTCCAGCACTGCCCCTTTTTGACGCGCCGAGGGAAGAGCCCTTCCCTCTTCTCCGTCATGCCAACGTACTTTTCATACATCCTCTTGTCGGCAGCATTGTTCATGAAAATCGACGCCTCAATGATGTACGCTACGTCCCGCAATAACACGCTATTGCGTTGCGCCCGTTTTTCCTCAACAACAATCGGACTACGTCCCTGTTTGGAATTGATCTCATTGCGCTTGATAGACATAAAACGAACCGGATTCAGCACAATGATTCGTCTGACATACCACTGAAATTCAGGTTTCCAGAGGATGGCGTCCAGCACACCACGCGCCGCCGACGGCGTCATGCAGGGGTAGGTCATCCTCTCCACCTTTAGGTCGGGTCGGGTAAAACAGGCATAGTCGCCCGTTACCTTAACCCGTACTACTCGATTATCAAGCATATGCGCCTCCTTGATCACACCACATACTTGTCCACCTCCATTGGAGCCACGGAAATGCCCGTGGCCGGATCATAATTGCCGTACCAGATTTTGAAACCGTGGGGTGACGTCTTAACGTCATCTCTATTTTGAAAGATAAAGTTTTCGTACGCCTGCACCGTGAATGGCTGCATGGCGCGGTAATCGTCGCGGGACAGGTATTCCTTATATTGCAGTGAATGCAGTAGTTGCCTGCTTTCGCCGTTATAGTTGTAGATAAACAGCCCCTCGGAGTGATCGTCCAGATAGTGGTAGCTGTCATTCACCGTCTCGAAATTGAACTCCTTGCGGGCGTTGTTGATTCCCTGCTGCTTTGTTTGGTCGATATAGAGCGCAAAGACGCTGGCATAGTATTTTTCAAACACGTTATGGCTGTAGAGTTGTTCAATATCGCTTTGAAGCAATTCCGCTGCATATCCGGCGCAGGCTTGGTAGGTCTTGTTGGGGTATCTGGCATCCTGCAAAACAAACAGAAACACATCGCCTAAGCCTTCCATTTTTCCTTCACGGTTGCAGCGCCCGGCAGACTGAATGATCGCCTCCAGTGGCGCCAGCGCCCGGAATACCAGAGGAAAATCGAAATCAACTCCGGCTTCAATAAGCTGCGTCGAGATAACTAGAATTTTCATCTTCAAATCAAGGTCATCCTTGATATCTTTGATCGTCTTTTTTCGATGAACCGGGCACATAGCGGTTGACAGGTGGTATTTGGCATCCCATGTTTCGTCGGATTCCATGAGATTGTAGAACTCCAGCGCATCCATTTTGGTGTTGAAAATAACCAGTGCCGATTGATTATGTTCAAGTACTGCATCAGTCAATTGGCTATATGTGACTGGCGCAAGATCGGCCAGCAGGTTGTAGGTTACTCGTTTGGTTTTGTCGTACAGGATTCCTGGGTCTTCAATAAGTGGCGTGATTGTGGTAATGCCATCGAAGCCGGGGCGTTTCTCATAGGCCGGCTGAGTAGCGGTGCAGAACAGGAATGATGCCCGCATGACGGCCTGAACATCATTCAGCATGCCCAGGGTGGGGAGGACGATCTCTTTTGGAATGGTCTGCACCTCATCGAAGATAACGACCGACTCGGCAATATTGTGGACTTTGCGACACTTGGACGGTTTGTTACTGAACATTGATTCAAAGAACTGCACAGTTGTGGTGACAATCACAGGGAAGTCCCAGTTTTCGCAGGCGAGCTGCTTTCTTTTCTGCTCGAAGGAATAATCCTCGTTTTTGTCGGTGGCGGTTTTTTGCCCCTCGTTGTAGCTGGAGTGATGCTCAAGAATCCATTCTTCACCAAAGATTTTTTTTAGCTCGCGGGCAGTCTGGTCAATGATGCTGATGTAAGGCAGGACAATGATGATACGTTTCAGATGGTTTTGTTTAGCGTGTCGTAATGCCCACGCCAGTGAGGTCAACGTTTTTCCCATGCCTGTGGGCAATGCGAGCGAGTAACAGCCGGTTGTCAGCAAAGCCTTGTCAATAGCCTGATTACGGGCCTGATTGCGCAGCTCATTGATTTCGCCATCCTTGGATTTTGCGGCAAACTCCTCTTCAAGTTTATCGAGCATGAAGTCAATCGGCAGTGTCCGGTCCGGTCGCAGTGCCGATTTTTCCGGTTCAAAATGCTCTTCCGTGGAAAGCCAGTCACTGTCGGTCAGGATGCTGAAAAGGTAGCGAATGAAGAGTTCTCTCTGAAATGCATTTTCAAAGGGTAATGGCTGGAGCGATTCAAGTGAAAGTTCTTCAAAGCCAGCATCAGAAAGAAATGCCTGCCTTACGTCATCAAAACCAGGCTCGTCATTATGAAGAATCGGATTGGTATCACTTTGCCATGCTGCCTTATCGGGCAATCCCTTGTGATGGCCGTCTATGGCAATAGACACATCATTAATCTTGAACTTACGGGTATAACCAGCACCCCATTTTGCATGAGGAACGCTGCCTCGCCGTCCACCATTTTCTAAATAATGTTGGAATTCCGGCTGGTACTTACCAAGGTCATGAAGCAAGCCGGATAGTTTGAATAGAGATTTATACTCATCCTGACCTGCAAATGATTCTGCCAACCGCGCCGTTTCGTGCAGATGTTTTGCCAATGGATGTTTTTCTTTCTTGTCGTTTTCAGAATGAGCAAAATATTTCGTCATAAATTAGTCCCCCCCGACATCCAAACAATGCCACAGCAACAGGTATTTCTCCGCCGTTAAATCCCCCTAAATCCCCCTTTCTGAAGGGGGACTTCAAATCTACTTCATCAACCGGCAACCCATGCCCGCGCATCCAGCGCAATCCCATCTATCCATATCACCTTTCCATAAACAAGGCATCATGAAAGAATGTTACAATCCATATCACAGACATGCGACAAGATACGTCGCAGGCACCAGCCACGTGCAAAAAAAAGGCCCGATGCTTACGCACCGGGCCTTTAATTACTACCTATTTACAAGGTCAACTTTTAGGCGTTGGCAGCTGCCAGGGCCTTTTCATAACCGATACTGAAGGCCTTCTTGTTCAATTCAAGAAAAGCCTCGGGAACGCTGGAAAGCACGGCCTTTTCGGCATTCTCGCGGGTAACCTGACCGGTCAGGGCAACCATGGCGCCCAAGGCAACGATATTGGCGACGATTTCGCGGCCGACATCGTTCTTGGCGGTATTGATGATCGGAAATGCCACTGTCTTGAAATTGCCCTTGGGGAGGGTGGTGACCAGGTCAGAGTCAACCAGCAACACGCCCCCTTCCTTAAGGTCGTGTGAATACTTGTTGGCCGCTTCCTGGGTCATGGCCAACAGTGCGTCACACTGGGTAATCTTGGGATAATCGATCGGACCATCGGAGATGATGACTTCCGATTTTGATGCGCCACCACGGGCCTCGGGTCCGTAGCTCTGGGATTGAACAGCCTGCTTGCCTTCATAGATGGAGGCAGCCTTGGCCATGATGATGCCGGCGGTAATCAAGCCCTGCCCGCCCGCACCGGAAAATCTGAGTTCATAACGTGACATCTTTATCGCTCCTTTTCCTGTAATTATTTGGCGGCCTGGGCACGCTCGATGACCTTGGCGTACTCGTCGGTGTAATGTGCCTTCTCTTCCTTGTAAAGAACGCCGGTCAGTACCTTGCCCTGCAACTGCTCGGCGGTCATTTTTTCGGCGGCCTTGACGGGAACAGCAACCTCTTTCAGGCGGTTCATCATCTCGATAACCGATTTGTATTTGTTGCGGCGACCGTAGGTGGTCGGGCAGTCGTCCAGGATCTCGACCACCGAGAAGCCCTTGTGCTGAATGGCCTCGACGATCAGCTTGTCGATCTGGTTGGCGTGGAAGGCGGTTCCGCGGGCGACAAAGGTGGCGCCGGCACCGATCGCCAGTTTGGCGATGTCGAAGCCGGGATCAGGGTTGCCGTAAGGGGTGGTTGATGCCTTGTGGCCGGTCGGGGTACAGGGAGAAAACTGTCCGCCGGTCATGCCGTAGATGTAGTTGTTGAGGATGATGTAGGTCATGTCGATGTTGCGACGACAGGCGTGGATGAAGTGGTTGCCGCCGATGGCGGTTCCGTCGCCGTCTCCGCCGACCAAGATCACGTTCATCTCCGGTTTTGCCATCTTGACGCCGGTTGCAAAAGCTGCAGCACGGCCGTGGGCGGTATGCAGGGTACAGCAGTCGATGTAGCCGGGCAGACGCGATGCGCAGCCGATACCGGAAACGAGTGCGGTATCTTCCTTTTTGAGCTGCAAGGTTTCAAAAGCCCGGATCAGGCCCTTCATGACGATGCCGTGGCCGCAGCCGGGACACCAGATATGAGGGAGCTTGCCGGGACGAAGCCATTTTTCATAATTAAATGCCATGGTTACTTAACCTCCTTAATCTTTGCGAGGATCTGGTCGGGGTTGATCGGCTCTCCGTCTACACGGAAGATACCGAGGACCGGAGCCTTGCCCTGAGCGTTACGTTCGATTTCCAGGGAGCACATGCCCAGGTTCATTTCCGGAATGACAAAGCCTTTGACTTTGGCAGCCAGCGCCTTGATCTGCTTGTCAGGGAACGGCCAGAAGGTCTTTATGCGGAACATGCCGGCCTTGATGCCCTGCTCACGAGCTACATTGACAGCGTAGCGGGCCGAACGGGAGGTGGAACCGTAGGCGACCACGACAACCTCTGCATCGGCAAGCTGGTACTCTTCGAACTGGACGATATCGTCCACATTGGCATCGACCTTGCGGACCTGACGCTCTTCCTCAGCCTGGACAAGCTCGGCCTTGGTGGTCGGGAAGCCGTCCTGCGCCTTGTTGAGACCGGTGACATGGAACTTGTAGCCGGAACCGAAGGCAGCCAACGGCGGTACGTCACCGAAGCTGGTGTCATACGGTTTGTACTGGTCGGGCGACACAGTCGGGGCCTTGCGGGGCACGACTTCGATCTCGCCCGGCTCGGGGAACACAACCCGCTCGCGCATGTGGGCGACGATCTCGTCCGGCATAACCATAACCGGCGTACGATATTTCTCGGACAGGTTGAAGGCGCGGATGACCTCTTCGTAAGTCTCCTGGACGGAGGCCGGTGTCAGGCAGATGGCCGGATGGTCTCCATGGGTGCCCCACTTGGCGCTCATGACGTCTGACTGGCTGGGGCCGGTCGGCATACCGGTGGAAGGACCACCACGCATGACGTTGTAGATGACGCAGGGGATCTCGGCGATACAACCGTAACCGATCAGTTCCTGTTTCAAGGAAAGGCCGGGGCCGGAGGTCGACGTCAGAACCTTGGAGCCGGCCAGGGACGCGCCCAGGATGGCAGCCATGGCGCCGATTTCATCTTCCATCTGAATGAATTTTCCGCCGATCTTTGGCAATTCGGCAGCCATAACCTCGGCAACCTCGGTCGAAGGGGTGATCGGATAACCTGCAAAAAAGTTGCAACCGGCATACAGCGCGCCGTAGGTTGCAGCCTCGTTACCCTGAAGAAACGCTACTTTTTTGGACATCTGTTCATTTCCTCCCGTAGAATTATTCGGTAATGACTTTAATGGCAAAGTCGGGGCATCTGAGTTCGCACTGCATACATTTGATGCAGGCTTCCAGGTTTTTGACGGCAGCTACAAAGCCCTGCATTTCAAGAACTTTGGTGGGGCAAAACTCGACGCAGATATGACACCCCTTGCAGTACTTCTCGATAATCTCGATTTTCGGCAGTTTTTTCTCCATCTGACAAGACTCCTTTATTCCCGTAATAAAAGGTGTAATTTCAGATCCCATAATGTGGCAAAAGAAGGGCGGATGCCCTTCTTTTGCGATCACAAAAGAAACCTGAGTAGGCTACGTGCTTACTTCATACTGTCTACAAGGCCTTTAACAGCTGCTACAGACTTATCCATCATGGCCTGTTCTTCGGCATCAAGCTTGAACTGGATGATGTTCTCGACACCCTTCTCACCCAGAACAGCCGGAACGCCGACATAGTAACCGCTGACGCCGAATTCACCCTGCAGGAAGCAACAGGTGGGGAGAACACGTTTCTGATCCTTGAGGATCGATTCTGCCATGGCGATGGCAGATGAAGCGGGTGAGTAGAAGGCAGAGCCGGTTTTGAGCAGGGCCACGACTTCGCCGCCGGCGCCGCGGGTACGCTTGACCATGGCTTCCATGACTTCCTTGCCCTTTTCAGCACCATATTTCTGCTCAAGCAGTTCCACAACCGGAATGCCGTTGACGCTGGCATAACGGACCAGAGGAACCATGTCGTCGCCGTGTCCGCCGAGGGTCATGGCGGTTACGTCTTTCACGGATACGCCCAGTTCCCAGGCGATGAAGGAGGCAAAGCGGGCTGAATCCAGAACGCCGGCCTGACCGATAACGCGGTTGTAAGGAAAGCCGGTGATCTTCTGGCAGAGTGTCACCATCGCGTCCAGCGGGTTGGAAATAACGATGACGATGGCGTTGGGAGCGTAGGTTTTAATGCCTTCTGCAACCGAGGTCATGATCTTGGAGTTGACCTCGATCAGGTCGTCACGGCTCATGCCCGGTTTGCGGGGCAGGCCGGCCGTTACGATGACAACATCCGAACCCTTGATGTCTTCATAACTGTTGGTGCCTTTCAGGTCAACGTCATAGCGGTCAACCGGACCTACTTCGGCGATGTCCAGCATCTTGCCCTGGGGCAAGCCTTCGACGATGTCAAACAACACAACGTCTCCAAGTTCACGCAGAGCACAAAGCTGAGCAAGAACGCCACCAATCTGACCGCCGCCGATGAGAGAAATCTTTTTACGAGCCATTCTGTTTCCTCCTGGTTTTATTTGTTGCTTAAATGATTGTAGGCTGGATACGAAATCAGCCCTACAACGAATTTGTAACAACTACATGTTTTCAATCAGTGCATCAGCAAAACCTGAACAGGACAGCAGCGTTGCCCCCTGCATCATGCGCTCGAAGTCATAGGTAACTCGCTTTTGGCCGATGGTTTTATCGATGGACTTGACAATTATGTCGGCAGCTTCCAGCCACCCCATATGCTCAAGCATCATGACGCCGGACAGTATAACAGAACCAGGGTTGACCTTGTCAAGGTTGGCGTATTTAGGAGCAGTGCCATGGGTTGCCTCGAAGATGGCATGACCGGTAACATAATTGATATTGGCGCCCGGGGCGATCCCGATACCACCAACCTGTGCTGCCAAGGCATCTGAAAGAAAGTCGCCTTCCAAATTCATGGTAGCAACTACATCAAATTCCTTAGCACGAGTCAGCACCTGCTGCAAAGTGATATCTGCAATAGTGTCCTTGACCATCAAAAGTTTTTTCCACTTGCCGTTACCGTGGGTCGGCATCAGTTTGATGGCAAGCTCTACCTCGCTACAGATTGCCTCTTTTTGTTTGGGCGACATCATGTCATAGCCGGGATCAATCGCTTTGGCGTTATCCTCAACCGGCAACAACGGGTTGCGATCCTGATTGTCGATAATCCAGCTTTCACGCTCGGACACGGTCCGATTGCGAAACTCGCCTTTGGCGATACCATAGCCCCAATCCTTGAAGGCCCCTTCGGTGAACTTCATAATATTGCCCTTATGGACAATAGTTACTGACTTGCGTTTGTGATCGAGTGCATACTGAATCGCAGCACGAATCAGACGTTCGGAACCTTGTTTGGAGATCGGCTTGATGCCGATGGACGAGGTTTCCGGAAAACGGATCTTGTTAACCCCCATCTCATCGATGAGAAACTTCTTGATTTTTTCACATTCAGGGGTACCGGTCATCCACTCGATGCCGACATAAATGTCCTCGCAATTCTCGCGAAAGATAACCATATCAACATCTTGAGGCTTCTTGACCGGCGACGGGACGCCTTGAAAATAACGAACCGGACGGAGACAGGTGTACAGATCCAGTAACTGACGAAGGGCTACGTTAAGCGAGCGAATTCCACCACCGATCGGGGTGGTCAGCGGACCTTTGATGCCAACCAGAAACTCCCTGAAGGCCTCAACGGTCTCGTCTGGCAACCAGGCTTTATCACCCATTTTATCACGGAACAGGTTGAACGGCTTTTCACCGGCATACACTTCCATCCAGCTGATTTTTCTTTTGCTGCCGTAAACCTTTTCGACAGCAGCATCGAAAACGCGTACCGAGGCCTTCCAGATATCGACCCCGGTACCGTCGCCTTCGATGAACGGAATGATCGGGTTGTCCGGCACATTCAGCTTGCCGTCCATTCCCATGGTGATCTTGTCCCCCGCGGGGACTGTTAGATACGTATAAGCCATCCAACTCACTTCCGCTGGTATAATACAGGTTTTAAAAGAGCAGCTTAATTATTAAACTATGCAATTGCATCAATAATTGCATTCAATGTCGCACTGGGACGCATTGCTTTCTCGGTCTTGACCTGATCAGGAAGATAGTAGCCACCCATATCGACAGGCTTGCCCTGGGCGCCGATCAACTCTTCATTGATCTTCGTCTCATTTTCCTGAAGCTGCTTGGCTACTTTGGTAAAACGAGCGGCAAGATCAGCATCCTTGGTCTGTGCAGCCAAAGCCTCGGCCCAGTACATTGCGAGGTAGAAGTGGCTGCCCCTGTTGTCTATCTGACCAACCTTACGGGCCGGGTTTTTGTTGTTCTCCAAGAACTTGGTATTGGCTTGGTCAAGGGTATCAGCCAGAAGCTGAGATTTTTCATTTTTGAAGGTAGCTGCCAGGTGTTCCAGGGACACGGCCAGGGCCAGGAACTCGCCGAGGGAATCCCAGCGCAGGTACCCTTCCTGAACGAACTGCTGGACATGTTTTGGAGCGGAACCGCCTGCTCCGGTCTCGAACAGACCGCCACCGGCCAGGAGCGGCACGATGGAGAGCATCTTGGCGCTGGTGCCCAGCTCGAGGATCGGGAAGAGGTCGGTCAGGTAATCCCTCAGGGCATTGCCGGTTACCGTAATGGTATCTTGACCATCCTTTGCCCGCTGCATCGTGAAGTTCATCGCTTCCACAGGAGCCATGACACGAATATCCAGGCCGTTCGTATCATGATCTTTCAGGTAGGTATTCACCTTTTCGATCATCTGGGCGTCATGGGCCCTGTTCTTGTCCAGCCAGAAGATAGCCGGAGCACCGGTCGCCC
>DAHZCG010000010.1 GCA_027404165.1 Geobacteraceae bacterium | reverse complement strand
CATTATTTGGTGGCAACAACCTAGCGGCAATACTTGCTCTGAATTCTTCGGAATAATGAGTCATAATCTTCCCCTTTCTGACGCCCCGAGATTAACACAAAATTTCGGAAGGGAAGCGACAACTATCCTGACACAGGGGGGATGGCACAACCCCCAAACTACTCCCGCTCACCTTCAACCAGGGCACTGTGTGTGAAGTTAGCGCCAGAAGCCAACTTTGATACCACGGCATTGTTTCCCGCCCCCAGACCGCAGGTGCAACAAGGATAACGCCATCAACCGGAGGAGGATTGTGACCGGTTAACGTAACGATAGTTACAGCGCCGCCCATACTCTCACCCATGATATAGAGCGGAACATGCGGGTGCAGTTTGCGTACCTCAGCTACAAAGCTGGAGAGATCGTGAGCGTAGGCATCGACGCCCGACCAAAGACCTCGCAGCGGAGCAGCACCGAATCCGCGCTGATCGTAGGCGTAACAGGCGATGCCGTAGCGGGTCAGGTAGCTTGCGGGGATGGCAAAAGAATTACTGTAATCATTGAAACCATGGACACCAACAATCACGGCCTTAAGCGGTTTGTACTTCGGCAACCATGAGCGTACCGGCAATTCAGCCCCGTCTCTGGCGAAAAAACGACTGTTAATGAGTTTGGGATGTAGGGCAAGCCGCCCCGGATAATTTACCAGTGGAGTGCATGCGGATACGAGCAGGAAAGTAGCTGCCAACACCCCTGCAATGGATAACACTCTGATTCGCCCCATGGTTAAGGCCCCGCTGACGTGTGAGCAAATATCATCCAGACATGCACTAAGCAGCCGTAACGGGTGATCCCCCCTTGCTGCCACTTTTCGCTGATGTTGCTATGGTGCTACGTTCAGGTGATTTGATCAAGTAATTTGATACTACTATTGATGCATTTCACAGCTTGTTCAGTCGTGAAGTTTTCCGCTCTCTTCGGTACAATTATCTGCGTACCGCACGCTCGGTAATCGGGATATGTTCAGCATTCAAGCTGTAGTTAAAATATGTCTATATGGGTCAATTTGATTCAGCTGGTTGCAAATGGTGTCTGGCTGCGCTTGATGGAATACTCCATTCTCTGCTCAATTCGTAGAGGTGCCTTGTTTGATCGACCTGTGTCAGGATTGACATAAAGCATTCATCCTTTTACATGGAAACCACGCAGCAAATCTGGTACTACTCAACAAGCAATACACAGACCCCGAAGCGTTTGATTGCACGGATATGAAAGCGTAACTCTCATGATCACATTCCTCCATACCGCTGATATCCACCTCGGCAAAACATACCGGACAGCTGCAGATGAAACCGAGCGCTACGAAGACTTCTTCCGGATGCTCGCCGGCATAGTAGCCGACGCCATTGCCGAACAGGTCGATTTTGTCCTGATCGGCGGCGATCTATTCCATACCGGCCAGATCCTGCCCCGCACCTTTGCCCGCACCATCGAGACCCTGCAAGCGCTGAAGGATGCCGATATCCCCTGCATCGCCGTGGAGGGCAATCACGACTGGATCCATCGCCGTGACAGCATTTCCTGGATGGAGGCGCTTTCGCAGATGGGCTATATCCGCCTGCTGCGCCCGTCCCGTACCGAGGATGGCGGTTATCGCTTCGCTCCGTTCGATCCCGAAACCGGCGCCGGCGGTCACATCGAGATCAAGGGCATCCATATCTACGGCCTCGGTTACATCGGCACCCAGGCCGGCAACCATGTGGCGCGTATCTGCGAGGCGGTGACCACGAAACATAACCTGCTGCTGTTCCATGTCGGCGTCTGGAGCTATTCGCCGGTGGAGATCGGCAACATGCAACCGGACGAGGCGTTGCCGCTGGCGGAGCGCTTCGATTATGTGGCGCTGGGTCATGGCCACAAACCCTATATCATCTCCACACCCGAAGGTCGCAACTACGCCTTCAACCCCGGCGCACCGGAACGGGTCAACTTCGGCGAAGAGAAATACGACAAGGGCTATTACCTGGTCCGGGTGGAGGACGGTGTCTATTGCCATGAGTTCCGCCCCACCTCCCCTCGCCCGATGCTGGTCGCCACCATCGACCTGGATGGCGCCGGGAACGCCGACCAGGCCCTGGAGAGCTTCCGCAACCAGATTTCGGAGAAACTGTCCCGGACGGACGACCTGCGCCGGCCGTTGCTGGAGGTCAGGCTCTCCGGGCGGGTGGCCTTCCATCCCTTTGAGCTGGGCCGCGAGCGACTGCGTCTGTCTCTGGAGGAGATCTGTGCGCCGCTGCATGTGGAGATCAAGAACCACCTCTCGCTGGTAACCCGCAGCGGGAATGGTGAGGAGATCAAGCGCAGCCTGGCCGAGATCGAGAGGGATGTGCTGGGCGAGCTGATCAGCGCCAACAGCAGCTACAAAGGGCGCACGGATGAACTGGTCGGCCTGGCCTTGGCCATCCGCGATCAGGTCATGAAGGGGGACGCGGAAGGCGAAGAGCTGCTGGGCCTTCTCCCGCGTGAGGTGTAGCCATGCAGATCCTTTCTATCCACCTCAAAAACATCAAGTCACACCGTGACACGGAGCTCTCCTTCTCCGCCGGGATCAACGTCCTCTCCGGTCCCAACGGCGCCGGCAAGAGCACCATCTTCGAGGCCATCGGCTATGCCCTGTTCGGGGTGGACGCCAGGGACTTCGTCTCCAATGTCGATCGTTTCCTCTCCATCGGCAGCAAGAAGGGCGAGATCAGCGTGGTCTTCCGGGCCGGCGATGGTGATACCTACCGGGTCAGCCGTACGGTCGGCGCCGCTGCCAAGTGGCTGTTGGCCAGGGAGATCGGCGGTAGTTTCGAGGTGGAGGATCATGCCCGCATGGAGGAGACCGAGGCGCGGGTAGCTGAGATCCTCGGCCTGGCCAATGGCCGCCCGCTGGCCGAGCAGTTCAAGCTGGTGATCGGCCCCTTCCAGAACGACTTCCTGGGACCATTCGTTATCAAACAGGCTACCAAGCGCCAGGAGGCCTTTGACGAGATCCTCGGCATCGATGCCTGGCGCAAGACCTACAAGGGGACCAGCAGCCTGCTCTCCGCGCTACAGGAACGCATGAAGGTGCTGGCGGCCGAGGTGGCGGGCAAACAGGAACGGGTGGCGGTACTGCCCGACAGAACCGCGGAACTGACTGCCATCCGAAGTGATGTTATTGTCAGGCAGCAAGGACTGAAGGAAACGGAAGCGCTTCTGGCCGCTCTGGACAGCCACATGGTTGAGCTGGAAAAGAGCGAAAAGGCGATTGCTACCCTCAGTGGCGAGGTGCAGATCCTGCAAAACCGTATCGCGGACGGCACCACCAAGATTGCTGAACAGAAGCAGCGGGTTGATGAAAGCAACACCGCCTTAAAGATTGTGGCCGAATCAAGGAGCGGCAAAGAGGCCTTCGAGAAAGTAGAGGCGATTTTGGTTGAGCTGCGTCAAAAGGAGCAGCAACGGCGAGTTGTTGAAAAGGCGGTTAATGATCTGGAAAAGGAAGCACAGCGACTGGTCCAGCATCTGGAGCATGAACGTGCCGAGATCGGAACAACAAGCAGACAACTGGATGAAGAACAAACAAAGCTCAACAGTGCCCGGACGGAACTGCACGCGGATGCCGAACTGTCAGCAACAGCCTCGCGGGTTGTTGAGATCAGGAAAGAACTTGATATTCTCAAGGGTCGGCGTTCGCTCTTGGATGGACGCCGTGAAAGCCTGCTGGAGGGTAAGGAAAAACTTGCCGAAGGCGTCTGTCCCTTCTTTCAGGAGCAGTGCCGCAATCTGGCCGGATCGGCCCCCCGCGATGTGTTCAGCAGCCGTTTTGAAGATCTGGATCATCAGGCATCAGGATTGGACGAGACGCTCAAGCAGCTGACCATTCTACTTAAAGAGGCCGAAGGTGCCGAGAAGGAACTGAACAGCCGCGCCGTACGCCGGCAGGAGCTGGATAAACAGCTCGCCGCTCTGGAGCTGCGCCGTAACAAAAACAACGGGCGTGCTGCCGGGCTGGAGAGTGTCGTCACGCAACAGGCCGAGGCCGCCAGACAGGTTGCGGCACGAAGGGCCGCTTTGAAGACCTTTGCCAACCTGGATACGACAATCACTCAGGCGGAACAGGAGCGGCTGCAACACCACCCCGCGAGTGTGTCCTTCACGGCCAACCAGAATGTCGCTCTGGAGCTTGATAGCCGTCTCCAGCACCTGACAAGGTTGCAGGGGCACCTGGAAACGGTAACCGGAGCGTTGGCGTCGAAACAATCCGAACTGATCGGGAAGAAGGCCGGCTTTCAACCGGAACTGCTCCGGCAGGTACGCCAGGATAAGGAAAAGCTGCAGGCCGATGGCGCCACCCTGCGCCAACAGATTATCGGCCTTGACCGCAATGCCGAACGGCTGGAGACCGAGATAGGTCATCTCACCGCGATACAGCTGGAGATCGACGCCAAACAGGCCGAGATCAAGAGCTTCGAGGAAAAGGAAAAGCTGGTCAAGTTCCTGCGCAACCAGGTCTTCAAGAACGTCTCCACCCAGCTCTCGGAACGTTTCCGCGAGGAGATCAGCCTGCGGGCCGACCGCATCTACCGGACCATTGCCGAGTCGGATGAAGAGCTGTACTGGGGCGATAACTATCAGATCGTGCTCAAGGATATGCAGGACGGGGCCATGCGGGAACGCAGCGACGACCAGCTGTCGGGCGGGCAGATGATGAGTGCCGTGGTGGCCCTGCGCCTGGCGCTGCTGCAGACCATCGGAGCGCGGGTCGCCTTCTTCGACGAGCCGACCTCCAATCTGGATGCGGCCCGGCGGGAGAATCTGGCCCATGCCTTCCGCGCCATCGACGTGGGGCGCGAGGAGGTTACCGAACACTGGTACGACCAACTCTTTCTGGTCAGCCATGATGTGGCCTTTACGGAGATTACGGATAAGGTGATTGAGCTGTAAATAGGATTGGCACGTGATGGATAAGGACCTCACATAACGACAGACAAGGAGTTTTACCGTGGAACTGAGAAAGCTTGGAACACAGGGACTGGTTGTTTCGGCCCAGGGCCTGGGCTGCATGGGTATGTCCGATTTTTACGGTCAGCGCGATGAGGCGGAATCTATCGCCACCATCCACCGTGCCCTGGAGCTGGGGGTGAATTTTCTGGATACGTCCGATATGTACGGTCCCTTCACCAACGAGGAGCTGGTCGGCAAGGCCATCAAAGGACGCCGCAATCAGGTCGTGCTTGCCACCAAGTTCGGCATCATGCGCAGTCAGCCCAACAAGGGGGGCTGGGCACCCATTACCGGGATCAGCGGCCGGCCGGAGTATGTCCGTTCCGCCTGCGACGCTTCGTTGAAACGCCTGGGGCTGGATCATATCGACCTGTATTATCAGCACCGGGTGGATAATGAGGTGCCGATCGAGGATACGGTCGGAGCCATGGCCGACCTGGTCACTGCCGGCAAGATTCGCTATATCGGGCTATCCGAGGCGGGTGTCCGGACCATCCGTCGTGCCCATGCGATCCACCCCATCACGGCACTGCAGAGCGAGTATTCGCTCTGGACCCGTGACCCGGAGGATGAGGTGCTGGCGGCCCTGCGTGAGCTGGGTATCGGATTTGTGGCCTACAGCCCGCTTGGGCGCGGGTTTCTGACCGGGCAGCTGAAAAGCCCCGATGATTTCGCGCAAGACGACTACCGCCGTAACTCCCCCCGTTTTCAGGGCGAGAACTTTACCAGGAACCTGGAGCTGGTAGAGCGGGTCAGGGCCATCGCCGAGCGGAAGGGCATTACACCCGGACAGCTGGCCCTGGCCTGGGTGCTAGCCCAGGGGGCTGACATCGTGCCGATTCCGGGGACCAAACACCGGACGTATCTGGAGCAGAATGTTGCCGCGGGCGCGGTGACCATCAGCGCGGCCGAAATGGAGGAGATCGCCGAGGCGTTACCCAGAGGGGCGGCCGCCGGGGGGCGTTATCCGGAGTCCCTGATGGGTCTCATCAACCGGTGATATGCACGTATGACTAAGAGCACGCATGATCTTACCCCGTTTCTGCTGCTGTGCCTGATCGGTTTCGCGGCCTTTTTCAGTTCGTACCTGCGCATCCCGGTCATGCCGTTGTTTGCAGCTTCACTGGGAGCCGGTCCGGCCCAGGTGGGTACCATCAACGGCGCCTTTATGCTGACGGCCGGTGTGTTGTCCATCCCTGCCGGCCTGCTGGCCGACCGCACAGGCCGCAAACTGCCGATCATAGCCGGTGTAACCGCCACAGCCGCCTCTTCGCTCCTGGTTACGCTGTGCCACCAGCCGGGCCAGATGGTGGCGGCCTATATCCTCTTCGGCGCCGGTCTGGCGGCCTTTGCTCCCGGCATGCTTTCACTGGTAGCTGATGTCATGCCTTCCGATCGGCTTGGCCAGGCCTATGGCTGGTATACGACCGCCATCTATATCGCTATGACCCTGGGACCGGCTTCGGGAGGCTACCTTGCCAAGGCCGTCGGGCTTCGCCAGGTGTTTCTCGTCTCCGGAGGGCTGCTGCTGGCGGTTACGCTCTTGGCCCTGCTGTTGCTGCCCCAGGGGCCGCCCCGCCACAGAACCAATCTGCAGCTTGCCCTGGCAGGCATGATCGACCTGCTACGCAACCGCAGTCTGCTGGCCTGCCTGCTGGCGACTGCCGGCAGCTGTATCGGGTTTGGTGTCTTCCTGACGTTTCTGCCGTTATATGCCACACTGCATGGTTACGATCCGGGTCAGGCCGGTCTGGTGTTTGCCGCCCAGGCTGTCACCAATGTCGTCGGCCGAGTTCCGATCGGCGCTCTTGCCGATCGCCTGGATCGGCGCTGGCTTGTGGCGGTTGGCCTGATCTGTCTGGCGGTTGCGCTGATAACACTGGGTCAGGTGGTACAGCTGGCACAGCTGATGGGCTGCGCCGTTGTCATGGGGGTGGGGATGGCCCTGACCTTCACCGCGATCGGCGCCCTGATCGCAGAACTGATCCCGGCTGTACAGCGAGGCTTGGCCATGGGGATGTATAACAGCTGTATCTATCTGGGTATGATGTGCGGAGCAACCGTCATGGGTATCGCCCTGAAACAGATCGGCTACCCGGCGGCCTTTGCCGCTGCCGGCTGTTCTGCCCTGCTGGCGCTGGCTTTGTTTACAGGGATGATGCGGGGAACTGGCCGATGAGGATCTTTGCCAACCTGTTTCTGATACTGTTTCTTGCCGATGGCGGTTTTTCGCTGGTTGATGAACTCGTGTCCCTGTTGACGCCGCTGATGCCTTTTACCGCATTACGGAACCTTCTGGCCGTTGTCGTCATCTTGCTGAGTGTTCCGATCTATCTCAGCCTCGGCATCGACCGCCGCCTGCCCAAACGGATCTTTCTGCCCCCGGTAGTCTTTGTACTCTGGTCCATCGTCTCCACCTGGTTTTTTCCGTCTCTGGCGGAACTCCGGATGTACGGCCTGCTCCTGGCCGCTGCCCAGGTTGCCATCGGCATGCTGCCGCTCACCCGTTTCCGCAAAGGGAATGAGCGGTGTCTGACGATGCCGCCGGCGCTGTTCGCGGCCCCGTCTTTCAGTCTCAGGAACACCCTGTTCTTCTGCGGAGCAAACCTGATTGTTATCCCGCTCGTCCTGCTGATATTCGCTTTTACGGTGGCTGACGCGAATATGGCCGAGTATACCGCCGGCTTTATGCACCTGACACCCGGCGGCCTCTCGATGACCGAGCGGGTTTACACGCGCGGCAACCGAACGATCCGTCTGGCGGCCATGATTCACATAGGGGACAAGGAATACTACGATGCGGTGGGTAATCCGGTCACTGCGGGCCGGAGTATTGTTTTGGCTGAAGGGGTCAGCGATGACAAGCACCTGCTGCACAACCGGATCGATTACGGAAAGATGGCCGGTTTTCTTGGGCTGACGTCCCAGGACAAACTGCTGTTCAGGGGGAGGCTGATTGGGGAGGACGAGTTCGCATCACCACGCTCGCACGCTTCGGCGTCCCCGACTCTGAAACCGCCGGGGACGCCCGATATCCTCAGGGCCGATGTGGATGTCAGCGCCTTTCGTCAGCCGACCATCACATTTCTCAACGCCGTTGGAAAGCAGCTGCGGCAGAGCCCTTCCTTCGTGACGGGTCTTCTGGCGCTCAACGCCTGGTCGGAAAAAAACCTGACTCCGGATATGAACGAAGTCATCATGGACGATATCCTGCACCGCAGGAACCTGGGGCTGCTCAGTCACCTGGACAAGGCCCTTGAACGCTACGATACCGTCATAATCCCCTGGGGGGCCCTGCATATGAAAGAGATCGAAGCGGCTGTTCTCAAAAGCGGATTTGTGCTGCAGAAAGAACAGGAGCGGGTCAGCATCGATTTTCGCAGGCTGCTCCTGTAACCGACCGGAAACGGTGTATAACCGTGAATACCCAAACGACACATAGCAGGCGTCAGGAGCACCATGAAAGCTGAAATTTATTCGATCACGTACCGGATACCCTTGACGGATGCCCAGCAGGCCAAGCTCGACAGAAGGTGGCCAGACGGTGAACCTTTCATCAGCTACGAGAAGATAGAGTCCCTGCTTGCGCCGTTGCGTGTCGAAAACCTCGATTGGTCCCATCACTCGGGACAATACCTGTATTTCACCGCGCACGGGGATGATATCGAAGGCACGGTTGCCGAGGTCATCGAACGGCTCGAAAGGAAGTTGGGCCAGGTATGAACCCGGTATTGACCCGCGCCTGCGGTGAAGCATACTCGGTTGACATCCACCTGCACCTCACGGAGATTGGATCGGCGGATTGTGTACTTCGCAGCTGGGCGAACGTGCACCGTCCGGAATACTCACACCGGCTCGCAGCTGTCCGAGGTAGTTTGAAATTGACTTTTCCCGGCCCATGTTCTAAAAAGATTCTTTGATTGAGGAGGTAGTGCGTGAGTGATCAGAGAATTACCTATAAGGATGCCGGCGTTGATATAGAGGCCGGCAACAGTTTCGTCAACATGATCAAGCCGCTGGTGAAATCCACCTTCCGGCCCGAGGTGATGGCCGAAATCGGGGGGTTTGGCGGACTTTTTTCCCTTAACACCAGCAAGTACAAAAATCCGGTCCTGGTCTCCGGCACGGATGGCGTTGGAACCAAACTCAAGATCGCATTCATGGCGGACCGCCATGAAACGGTCGGTATCGATCTGGTTGCCATGTGTGTCAACGATATCATCGTGCAGGGCGCCGAACCGCTCTTTTTCCTGGATTATCTGGCGACAGGCAGACTCCTGCCTGAAAAAGCAGCCCTGATCGTCAAGGGTATCGCTGAAGGGTGTCGCCAGGCCGGTTGTGCCTTGATCGGCGGCGAGACCGCCGAGATGCCCGGTTTTTACTCCGATGGTGAGTACGATGTGGCCGGTTTTACCGTCGGTGTGGTGGATCGGGAAAATATCATCGACGGCTCGACCATCGCGGTCGGTAACCGTCTGATCGGCATCGCTTCCAGCGGTCTCCACAGCAATGGCTACTCACTGGCCCGCAAATTAATCTTTGAGTGCCTGGGGCTCTCGATAGACTCCCCTTTTCCCGGAACAGGCCGCACAGTGGCGGAGGAACTTCTCACCCCCACCCGCATCTACGTCCGCTCGGTGCTGAACCTGCTGAAGGATTTCAAAATCAATGGGATCGCCCATATCACCGGGGGGGGGCTGCTCGAAAATGTGCCCCGCATCCTGCCCCGCGGTTGCCAGGCGACTATCAACCTCGATGGCTGGGTGCGCCCTACCCTGTTTGACGTCCTGCGCGATGCCGGTAATGTTGCCCGGGACGAGATGTACAAAACCTTCAATATGGGCATCGGCATGGTGCTTGTCGTGGCGGAAAACGAAGCAGAGGACATCATCGACCGCCTGCATGGCATGGACGAGCAGGCCTGGAGCATCGGGAAGATAACCGCCTGCCCTGAAGGCTCCGAATGTGTGCAACTGGTGGAGTGATGAAGAGCCTGTCGCCACCATGTGTGCTGGCTGTCCTTGTCTCGGGAAACGGCTCAAACCTTCAGTCAATTATCAACTCTATCGAGTCTGGCGTACTTAATGCCCGCATTGCCTGTGTCATCAGCAATAATCCCGGCGCTTACGCGCTGACTCGGGCCAAATCGCATGGGGTTCCCTGTATTGTCCTGGAAAACTCCGGCTACAAGGGACGTAAGGAATACGATGCCGCCTTGGTGGAGATCCTGCGAGGCTATGGGGTTGAACTGGTAGTGCTGGCCGGCTACATGAAAATTCTCTCAGATGTCATGATAACTGCCTTTCCCAACGCCATCATGAATATCCACCCTGCCCTGCTGCCCGCTTTTCCAGGTCTTCATGCACAGCAACAGGCCCTGGCGTATGGCGTCAAATTTACCGGATGTACGGTGCATCTGGTGGATTGTGGAACCGATACAGGACCAATTATACAGCAAGCCATCGTCCCGGTTATGCAGGACGATACGGAGGAATCCCTCTCGGCCCGTATTCAGGTGGAAGAGCATCGCATATTCCCTGAAGCCATCCGGCTGTTCGTTGAGAGAAAACTGGTATTCAGCGGTCGGTGTGTGCTGATAAAGGGATAAATTAGCTTGACACAGCAACAGTATCAATGGTAATAAATTCTCTTTAGCTTAATAAATTACGTTTTATACTCTTTCATGGAGGTGCAGTTTGGCACATCACAAATCGGCAATCAAAAGAATCAAGCAGAATGCGAAACGAAACGCACGTAACCGTCACGTTTCGACCACGCTGAAAACATACATCAAAAGAGTTCGTGAAGCGGTTGCTGCCAAGGACAAGGATGCTGCAGTAGCAGCTTTGAAAGCGGCCATTCCTGTCATTGATGCCTCGGCTTCCAAAGGTGTTCTTCACAGCTCCAACGCTTCACGCAATGTGTCTCGCCTGACCATTTTGGTCAACACACTCGGCTGATTCACTGTTTAAATATTTTAAAAGGGGACTACCTGCCGGTATGTCCCCTTTTTTCGTTATTCGCTTTTTGACGTCATTTCAGAAAACGTGAAACCCGAAATCGGCGGCCAAAATTGACCCCACCCTAGCACCCACCTCCATACTCTCTGGATCCAACAGAGAGAGGAGGATTTAAAGGAGATGCTGAACGTGGGAACTATCCATAAAGTCCGCCCAAAGGACTCGCAGCCACTCAATCGGAACCAACTTCAACCCATCCCGCCACTCCTCCAACTCAGCGACATTGTCAATACCCCACCAAACCTCACGCGGCGCGTGGTCAAGTACGTTGACCTGCAACTTACATCGTCGAGGACTTCCACGTGTCTTCGGCTGCTTTGTGCAGCCTTATCGCGAGCAGGGTTGGCTGGAGGGTTTTAACCGAGGTATTGGCCTGCGGCGGTTGCAGGGGCGACGGCTTGATGTAGAGGTCATTTTGTGGTTGTATTCATGAGAGTGTTTATTTGTCCAATAGTCAGGTGATGGTAGCCGGGGAATTCATTCCCCGTGTGGCTGTTACGATAGTTGCAATCAACTGGTGCAGATGCCCACCACCAGCCCGTGCATCAATGTGTAGGGTTGCCCGCCACCGGTCTTTGAAGCCAGGTCGCAGCGGTACAACTCATCAAAGATGCACCGCAAGGTTCCCCTCCCGAAATTCCTGGCCTGGGAGATCATGTCATCCAGAAAATAGGGATTGATACCGACCTCCTTGGCAATATCCGTCTTGGCCGCCTTGCGGTCCAGCATCTCCCTGACCCGCCATAACTGACGGAAATGACGCGACAGGGCTCCGATCATCATGGGCGTTTCCTCGCCGTTCAGAAAAAGCGTATCCAGACTCTTTAACGCATTCTGCAGATCCCTGAGACAAAGATACTTTGCCAGCTCGAATACCGTGAAAGACTTGCTGCTGCTGGCGATGGTTCGTACATCGTCCAACGTGATGCGCGAACGTGTACCGGCAAAAACTGCCAGCTTTTCGAGCTGCGAGGACAGTTCCTGCAGGTTGTTACCGATCAAAAACGAAAGCAGATCGGCGGCGGCAGGTTCGATCGGTTTTCCAAGAACCGATGATTCGGCCTGGATGAAAGAGGATAACTTGTTGTCGTAGATACGCTTAAATTCTACCAGAGTGCCATGTTTCTTAAGTTCCACGAAAAACTTCTTACGCTGGTCTATCTTGGTTCCGGAGAAGATCAGACAGGTACTGGCAGCAGGATTAAGGACATAGGGCAGTAATATCTCACAGGCGGCGGCCGTCAGGTTTTCTGCCCGCTTGACCAGTACGGCACGACGTTCGGCAAACATGGGCAGTGTCTGAGCAGCATCGACGATATCGACACCTTTTGATTCGTTACCGTAAAATACATTATAATTGAAATCCTTAAGGGACGGGTCAATAGCACGTTCAAGGAGCGAACGTGTGGCCCGCTCAAGCAGGAAAGACTCTTCACCATACAGATAACACACTGCGGGAATCGAGCCCTTCTTTACCAGTATCTCAAATTCCTGGGGTGTCATTCAGTAGGATTGCTCCACAGACATCAAAAATTTCTGGGCGAGTTTACGAGAAGCGGCGTCAAGAGCCGCCGCCTCGGCTGACCGTTGCAGTGCCAGATCAGTATTGGCGGGATAATCCTGAAAGCTCTGGAGGGTACCTTTCCAAAAGGGGACTGTCTCGCCTTTTTTGAAAACCTCTAGTTCAACACCAATTGTCAGACGATACTCCTTGGCCAGATCGAGAGCAGTATATGAAACAATTTGCGATGTATACGAGCGCAGATTACCCGTTATGCGAAGGTCGGCGGTTGCCTCGTTGGCGGAAGGATAGAGACCCCGCAAAGCATGACATTCTTCCAGAAGGGAGCGCCGCAGTGTTGTCTGGACTGAAGGACTATCGATTTCTATCTTGATAAACGACACCCACAGGGATTGGCCCGATGCCAGCATGTTGTTGCTTGAACCGGTAAACTGATAGCCGCAGGCTGGCAGAAACAGCAACATGACACTCGCGGACAATATTGTGAGCAGCACATTTTTATATGCAAACCTGCTGATATATCTGATTGATCCCATAGACATATTGGCTCTATCCAACCACAATATTAACCAGCTTGCCTGGTATGCAGATAACCTTGCGGACCTGCACACCTTCCAGAAAAGGCTGTACTTTTTCGTCTTCAAGAGCACGGGATTTAAGAACAGCCTCATCGGTCCCGGCCGGAACCATGATTTTTGAGCGCAACTTGCCATTAACCTGAACGACTACCAAGACCTCTTCATCAACAACGGCGCTTTGATCATAGTCAGGCCATGAGGCGGATGAAAGATGTTCCGTATGGCCGAGTAACTGCCACAGTTCCTCCGAGATATGAGGCACGAACGGAGCCAGCAACAGTACCATGCTTTCCAGGGCCTCCTTCATGACGGGACCATACTGGGGTGTCGGCAATTCCTTTGACTGCAGTGTGTTGAGAAGTTCCATTATCGCTGCGATGGCCGTGTTGAAGTGAAAACGTTCCTCTAAATCCTCCGTCACCTTTCTGATGGTCTTGTGCACGGATCTGCGCAGAAGGCGTTCTTCGGAGCTGAGCGAGTCAACATCGACACTACGTGCATTACGTACCAGTTCCAACCGTTCGTGTACCAATTTCCAGACACGGTTGAGAAACCGGAATGAACCATCCACACCCTGGTCGCTCCAATCCAGATCCTTTTCGGGGGGAGCGGCAAACAGCGAGAACAGCCGGGCGGTGTCTGCTCCGTATTTCTTGATCAGGGCATCCGGATCGACTACATTTCCCTTGGATTTGCTCATCTTGGCGCCATCTTTTATAACCATTCCCTGCGTCAGCAGGTTGATAAATGGCTCATCGCAGCTGATATAACCCATGTCTCGCAGCACCTTGGTAAAAAAGCGTGCGTAGAGCAGGTGCATGACAGCGTGCTCGATGCCCCCGATATACTGATCCACGGACATCCAGTGATCGACCTTCGAGTGATCCAGCGGAGCATCCTGCAGATCAGGGCAACAATAGCGCAGGAAGTACCAGGAGGACTGCACAAAGGTGTCCATGGTATCCGACTCCCGCCGTGCGGCGATCCCGCATATCGGGCAGGTTACGTTGACAAATGATTCCACTCTGGCCAGCGGACTGCCGCCTTCGCCGGTAAATTCCACATCCACGGGGAGCGTTACCGGGAGATCCTGTTCGGGAACCGGTACAACGCCGCATACATCACAATAAATGATCGGAATGGGGTTGCCCCAATAGCGTTGACGGGAGATACCCCAATCGCGCAGACGATAATTTACGGTCTTGGTACCGATACCCTTTTCCTGTAGATAATCAGCGATAGCCTCCTTTGCAGCGTCACTGTTCATGCCATCGAAGCGGTCGGAATGCACCAGAATTCCGGCCTCGGTGTAGGCTTCTGTCATGGTGGCAGCATCCAACGTACTGTTTTCAGGGGTGATAACAACCTGAAGCGGCAAGGAATATTTCCTGGCGAACTCGAAATCCCTTTGGTCGTGGGTAGGAACAGCCATTACCGCACCGGTTCCGTAATCCATCAGTACAAAGTTGGCCAGGTAGACCGGCATACGAACACCGGTCAAGGGGTTGATGCAGTAAGAGCCGGTGAAAACCCCTTCCTTCTCAAAATCCTCGGCGTTGCGCTTGTTACTATCGGCCGTCCGAAGCTTTTCAATAAAGGCTTCGACCGCAGCCTTGCGGTCAACGGTTGTCAGCTCCTGCGCCATAGGATGCTCGGGCGCCAGCGACATGAAGGTAGCCCCAAAAACCGTGTCCTGACGGGTCGTAAACACCTTGATGAAACCAGCGCCGGTCTCCAGGGGGAAGTTGATCTCACAGCCGTAACTCTTGCCGATCCAGTTGCGCTGCATTACCAGTACCCGTTCCGGCCAGCCGGGTAGTTTATGGGTCCACTCCAGCAACTCCTCGGCATAGTCGGTAATGCGGAAAAACCACTGGTCCAATTCTTTTTGTTGTACCTCTGAATCACAACGCCAGCAGCCGCCATCCTCTACTTGCTCATTGGCCAGCACGGTTTCGCATTTCGGGCACCAGTTGACGAATGAAGTCTTTTTGTAGGCCAGCCCGCGTTTAAACATCTCCAGGAAAATCTTCTGTTCCCAGCGATAGTAAGCAACATCGCAGGTAGCAATCTCCCGATCCCAATCGTAGGAGAGCCCCAACTGTTTAAGTTGACCGCGCATATAGGCCATATTTTCATATGTCCATTGTGCGGGATGGGTCTTGTTCTGGATAGCAGCATTCTCAGCCGGCATGCCGAAGGCATCCCAGCCCATGGGGTGCAGAACGTTATGTCCACGCATCCGCTTGAATCTACCGATCACATCCCCGATAGAATAGTTTCGTACATGCCCCATATGGATTCTGCCGGAGGGATAGGGAAACATTTCCAACAGGTAGTATTTTTGTTTATCGGTGTCTTCGACAGCCTGGAAGGTCTTTGACTCATCCCAGTATTTCTGCCATTTCAGTTCAATTTCACCGGGGGTATACTTTTGGTCCACGGCCGCTTCCTTTCTTCACAATACAAGGTTTTTATTCAGCATAATTCAATTGGTTATTATAATAGAGTAATGCGGCATCAGAGAAAATCACCCCTGATCAGAATTTCACGCGGAATACGATGCAGGGGCACTACCCTGTCTACTCGACCGGTTGCGACCGCTTCACGAGGCATGCCGTAGACAACTGCCGTTTCATCCGACTCGGCGATTACATAGCCACCCTGTTTGTGAACAACCTGGACACCTTTGCTGCCATCGTTGCCCATGCCGGTAAGTATTACCGCAATCATTCGCTTGCGGTAGATGGAGGCACACGATGCGAGCATGACATCAACCGAAGGCACATAACGATCGCATGAGCTGGGTGGAACAATGCGAGCCGTTACCTGGCCTCCGCACACATCAAAGACCATGTTCATGCCGCCTGGGGCAATCAGTATCCGACCCGGAATTACCAGGTCGCCATCTTCTGCTTCCTTTACCTCAAATGCTGAAGAACGGTTCAGTCGATCGGCAAATGCCCGGGTAAATCCGGCAGGCATATGTTGCGATACTACCACGGCAAACGGGAATTTATGCTCGAACGAAGAAAAGATATTCTGCAATGCCGGTGGTCCACCTGTCGATGACCCGATGGCAACAATATCAATTGTGTCGTCCGCGGAAGTTTCGCGTGGCTGAGGCTCCACGGCGCGGCTTTCTTCTGCAGGCTGTTGACTGAATGGGCGAATACCTTTCGGTTTGTGGTTGACAATTTGAAGTACTTTTTGTTGGAGGTCTTCCCGGATCAGCAGCAAATCAGTCGATGCGCTGCTGGAGGGTTTGGCAACAAAATCCAATGCCCCCAATTCCAGCGCTTTAAACACCTTGTCCGCACCGCTCAGGGCGCTGATTACGATCACCGGCACTGAAAAACGGGTTGTCAGGATGCGCAGCAGGGTAAAGCCATCCATTTTAGGCATTTCGAGATCAAGCGTAATGAGATCGGGTTTTAATGCGATTACTTTCTGGATCCCCTCTTCACCGTTGGTGGCAAATCCCACAACCTCGATACCTTTAATACCTTCCAGCATCTTTGTGATGGTACGGCGACTGAAAGCCGAATCGTCAACCACCACCACCCTGATCGTATTCATGCGTGTACCCCGTTTCTGCGATCAGGTTTCTGGTAAATCATATCATTTTTAAAGTGCCGCAGGGTGAACAGCGTCGTAATGTTCATCAACGATTCCGAGTGCCCCAACAACAGATAACCGCCATCACACAGAGAATTAAAATACGACTCGACGACACGTTTTTTTGCTGCGAGATCAAAGTAAATGATGACATTACGACAGAATATCAGATCCATTTTGCCAAGCATTACCATGCGATTTGTGTCAAAAAGATTAAGGTGGCTGATGGTGACAAGATTCCTGATTTCATCGCAGACCTTGAGGCCGTCTTCCTGCTTGACAAAAAATTGCCGGACGTATTCCTCATCGGTGGCACGAAACGACGACTTGCCATAGACCGCTCGCCGGGCATGTTGGAGAACCCTCTGGCTGATATCCGTGCCAATGATCTCGATGTTCCAACCCCGCAACTCCCTGATTCCATGCAGCAACATGGCAATGGTATAGGCCTCTTCCCCCGTAGAGCATCCCGCACTCCAGATACGCAGGGAGTGGCTGCCGGTGGTACTCTTGGCCTTAATCAATTCAGGGATAATTTCGTCGGTAAAAGCCTTCAGCTGAAAGGATTCTCTGAAAAAATAGGTCTCGTTGGTCGTGAGGATATCCATAATATCCATCAGTTCCTGGTCTTTTTTACGGTTGTATTTCAGATAGTGATAGTAATCATGAAACGAGGCCAGGTTGAGGGTGGTTACTCGTCGTGCCAGGCGCTTCTCCAGAAGGTATTTGGAATCATCGTCGAAATAAATGCCACAATGACTGTATACACAGTCCCTCAAGAGCTGGAATTCTTCATCCGACATGATCGGTTCTGCGTCCTGAGAAAAGGTCATGCAAAGCCCTTTAGCAGATTTTGCAACTGAATCCGAATCTGATCGTTTTCCTCGTGCTCCAGGGCATGTGTCAGCAATCTGCAAGCCTGCGATGTGGGAAGCTGGGCAACCGCCTTGGCACAGGATGCACGGACTGTCTTGTTGTGGTGGGACAACAGGCGATCAGCATGGCGGGTGACGCGGTCAATGGCTTGGCGAGCTATAATGGAAAGGGCCAGCGTAACAACATCCGCATCGCTGTTGTCGAGTGTTTGTTCAACCAGTTCCAAGGATTGATCGCCTCCCAGCTGTTCAAGCAACTCCAGACAGGTGATCATCAACAAGCCCTCCGCATGAGGAAAAACCGTTTGGATCGCATGAATTGTTGCACCCGGAGAAATCCGTGCGATACTTTTCAGGGCTGCACACTGAACCCAGGAATCCTCATCATTCAGGGCATGATTCAGAGCAATGATAACGTCTCCGTCACCGACCTCTCCCAATGCTTCAGCAGCAGCGATACGTACATCGGGATTTTCATCAACGAGAGCTATCAGCAATGTTCCCGTAGCCTCTGTAATATGGAGCTTTTTGATCGAAGTGACAGCCGCTTCGCGCACAAGGGCATCTTCGTCTTTTACGAGCAGGGATAGCCGGTCGCCCTCTCCCAAGGCAGCGAACAAAATAGCAGCATTTTTTCGTTGTTCGGCCAGATTAGAGTCGCCTATCTGATTGGCAACAGCTTGAATACCACTACGGTCGATGAGTACCATGGATTGGAGGCAGGATACCGCCGCGTTCCTGACATCGTGGTCTGTATCGTTGAGCAAACGGACGATAGACGGAATGCAATCCGATAATCTGAGCTTTCCGGCAGCTGTAACAGCGGCTTTACGAACATGTGGCATCGGGTCACACAAAGCCTCGCGGATAATGATACTGCCGTTTCGACAGGCACATTCGCCGATCAGTGTGCAGATGGCAGTTCGAGAATCTTCGTCAACAGAACTATAGCGCGAAATCAGTGTATCAATCCCGTCAGATCCCAAGTGTTTGAGTGCCTTGACAGCAACCCGGGAGAGCCGCTCGTTGGCAAAGGCGTGCAGGAAGAGATCGACGCTGCGTTTGTCCCCAATGATGTCAAGTATAACCACAAGTGCTTCTGACAGGGATGCGTCGCGGGGGTCAAACGAGTCGTTCAGGATTGGAACGAGGTCTCCTCCCTTAAACATCTGCAAGGATGATTCGATAGTCTGACGCGCCGCTGGAGTAGAACGGGAAAACACACGGTAGAGAGCAAGCAAGGCCGCGTTACGACTGCTCTTCTGTCTGACCGACAATCCATCCAGCAGCAAGGCTACCGCCGATTCATCTGCAATACTCCCCAGGCATTCATACACTGCTTTGCGAAGTAACGTCTGACGCGCAAGTTGCTTGATTTCATCTGGCACGGGTGCGGGAACGGCCAGTTTGCCAATGGCGGCCAGAGCGCTAAATCGAAAAAAATCCGATGTATTGCGGACGATGGCCCGGATGAGTTCCTCTACAACCCCGGCATCGCCAAGGTTACCCAAATGCTCTGCCGCTGCAGCGGCCACGTTCACGTCGGCATCCTGCAGGGCTGACAACAAGGGTGGGATAAATACTGCTGCGCTGATACTGCCCATCACATCGATTACAAATTTGCGTACATCTGCGTCGGAATCCCGTACCAGCCTGATCAAAGAGGCGGTGGCTCGTTCACCAAGACGTGTCACCGCTTCGGCAGCTGAATTTCTCAATCCGGCGTTATCCTCGCTGCGAAGCAGTTCAAGCAGTCCATCAATGGTGCGTTCATCAGGATCGGAAGATACAAATACTTCTACCGCTTCCTTGCGGACACGCCAGCTTTCGTCTCCCATGGAGGTTAAAAGCAATGTGCAGGTTTTCTGCAGCGGCATTCCCTTCAGGTCTTGAATCGCCTTGCGGCGTACCTCTTCATCGTGCGATTGAAGGGCTGATTGAATATCCAGCAAACTGTGCACCTGGCTTCTCCCTATTTCTGATAAACAGGATTACGTTCCGTATTACTTATCTCGCGCAGGTTAATTCCATACAAACAGATTAAAACTTGCGTCCGCAGTGGCTTGAGCAATTTAGCGATACTCGGAGTGGCCGAGAAGAGAATCGATATCAAGTATCATGAAGACGCGATTATCGGAGAGACAAACTCCGAGCAGATGTTCCATCCCAATTCCATCTGAAGTTTCCAGAGGCGGCTTGATTTCGGTAGCTGGAACCGTAATGACTTCCAGGACATTATCGACTGCCAATGCAAGTATCTGACGGGCAAGGGACACTATCAGAAGTTTGCCTGTTTTGCCTTCAGAAGCATCAGGCATTCCAAGGCGCTTGCGCATGTCCATAACCGGGATGACCGCCCCGCGAAGATTGATGACACCTTCCAGAAAACGTGATGCATTTGGAAGACTGGACAGCTTTTGAGGGAGAATGATTTCCTTGATCCTCATAATATCAATGGCAAAGAGGTTATCACCCAAATTAAAGCATGCCAGCTGAATATCCTGTTTTTCACTGTGCATAGGCTACGCTTCCATCCCGTTCTTACCGTGTAGAAGCTTTTCTATTACTTCAATGATCATAGCCGATTTAAACGGTTTAGTCAGATAGGTACTCGCTCCGCAGGCTACTCCCCGCTCCTGATCGTGAGGATTTTTCCTGGCTGTCAGCATTACTATCGGTATGACGGATGTGCGAGGATCCTTCTTGATCCGGTTGCAAACCTCAAAGCCGTCTATATCGGGCAACATGATATCGAGGAGAATCAGGTCGAATGTCTCGTCACAAATTTTCTTCAGGGCGTCGTTGCCGCTAAGCGCCCCTGTTACCTGGTAGCCTTTGACTGTCAATAGTATGGTTTCAAGCTTAAGGAGGTTTTCTTCATCTTCAACGATCAGAATCCGTTTCTTTTGCATTACAATAGCTCCCATTCAATACAGGTGAATATCGGCAATATTATCGAGATTGAGCAAGATGATCATACGTCCATCGGCCCGGCCTATGCCGCTGACAAAATCGCGATCTATCCCTTCGAGAACCGCCGGAGCTGCCTCGAAACAGTCATTGGTAATATGAACAACTTGTATGATTTCATCTACCAGCAGACCACTGAAAGACTCGCCGTGCCTGACAACGATCACCCGCTCACGTCCGGTGACAGTTTCACGCTGGAGACCGAGGCGATCCAGCATATCAATAATTGGGATGATGATGCCTCGCAATGAGATGACCCCGGATACAAAAGAGGGGGCCCGGGGGACCTCGGTAACTTCACGGGGCTTGATGATCTCTTTAATATCCATGATATTAATGCCGTAGATCTCATCGGAAACCCTGAAACAGAGATATTCCTGATACTCTTTCTGGAGCGTTTCGAGCTGTTCTCCCGCAACCAGTGGAATATTTTCATCACAACCTGCCGCCTCCCGGCCGGCCAGAATGACCTCAAGCGGGTCACGCGGACGGGGCCGGCAGTCGGAAGTTGTAGATGGGCAGTCAGGCTTAACGACCGGACAGGGCTTGGGATCAGCAATTGACGAGATATCCTCGACAAGCGTCTCCCCAACCGAATGTGCTGTCCTCGAAGTATCCTCGAATACCGAAACAGGCTCAGGAATATCCTTCTTGAACGCTGAAACCTCTTCCAGCTTACGATTTTCCTGCTCCTGTCGGGCTTTTTGCCTGATTTTCGCGAGATCCATGTGGCTCCACCTACATCATCAGTTCGTCTTTGATCTCATTGATAATCGTCGAATCAATCAACGCGGTATCACTTCCATATGCGACTAGCAAGGCGTTGGTTGCCATGGAATTTATCTTCCGGGGAACACCGCCTGTGAGCTGGAATATACGCAGAACAGCATCGGGAGTAAAGAGACCTGCCGCGCCACCGGCTGCTTCCAGCCTGAAATCAAGATACTCCATAGTTTCTTCCAGCGATAGCGGTTGCAGATGATAATGTAATGCAATCCTCTGACGTAGTGGCTCAAACCGGGGAGAGGATAGCATGGTGCGGAGCTCAGGTTGTCCTAAAATGAGAATCGCCAGAAGATTTTGATCATCCAACTGGAAATTTGTCAGCAACCGGATCTCGTCAAAAACCTCGCCATCGTCCACAACCTGTCCTTCGTCGATAACGATGACAGGGCAGATACCCTGCTGGCAACAAAGATACACCGCGGAGTTGATCTGTTCAAGCAACCCGTCTTTTGACGTGGCAGGGGTCTTGACATCGAGCAGCCTAGCGATTGTGCGTAAAAACTCAATCGGATTTAAACGGGGATTAACTATGTAACAGAAGCGATACCTGTCTCCGAGCCTGTCCATGAGAGCCCGCGATATAGTTGTTTTGCCGCAGCCAATTTCGCCGGTTAAGACCGCAATATCACGCTCCTCGATGACGAATTCCAGCCGGGCAAGCGCCTCCTCGTGCCCCCTGCTCAGAAAGAGAAATCGGGGGTCCGGGGTTTTGCTGAAGGGTTTTTCCCTAAGTCCGAAGTATCTTTTGTACATAGCTGTCAGTTCCCGGTTCGCATTGTCTCGTTGATCATACCGCCGACATCGAGCACAAGGATCGTACGTTGGTCGCCAAGGTCAGCGGCTCCTGAGATACCCCGGAATCGTTTGAATGATTCTCCCAGCGATTTGATAACAATATCCTGCTGGCCCAAAAGGTCGTCGACAACTACCCCCAGGCGTTTTTCCGCCACACCGACCACAACTACGTAGAACTCATGGGGACGATCCTCAGAGCGGACGGTGCCGAAGAAGCTCTCTAGTCTGAGCAGTGGCAGCGTATTTTCACGAAGCTGGATTACCTCTTTACGCTCGACGGTCTTGATGTCTGCGTCAGTCAGGAGCAGTGATTCCATGACTGACGTGATCGGAAGTGCGTAGGTCCTGCCGGCGCAACTGATTATCAAGGCTTTGATGATAGCCAGGGTAATCGGAAGGGTTATAATGAAACGGGACCCCTCCCCTTTTCGGGTTTCAATATCAACCATGCCGGAAACAGCAGCGATGTTGTTTTTGACGACATCCATACCGACTCCGCGCCCCGAAACCTCGCTGACCTTGTCGGTGGTAGAAAAACCGGGGAGAAAAATCAAGTCGATGGCATCTCGGTCAGAAATCGATGCTGCATCGGTAATCAGACCTTTTTGCCGTGCCTTTGTCTTAACCTTTTCCAGATCGATGCCATTACCGTCGTCCTCGACCTCGATGACGACGTGGTTTCCTTTTTGATACGAAGAAATACGGATGGTGCCTTTTTCGTCTTTTCCAAGCGACAGACGTTTGACAGGTGATTCGATGCCATGGTCTATCGCATTACGGATGATATGCATCATTGGGTCGGAGATATCCTCAACAATGAGTTTGTCGAGTTCAGTATCCGCGCCAAAAAACTTGAGCTCGACCTTTTTACCCTGTTCGCGTGAAATTTTCCGGACGATGCGTGACATCTTTTCGTACAATTGCCCAACCGGAATCATGCGGATTTCCATCACTCCCTTTTGCAGATCGGTCAACTTGCGTTCAAGTCCCTTGGCTGCCTTGCCAAGATCAATGGCCATGCGCGAAAATCCTTCATTTCTCATACGGATTGCCACACCTGATATAGTTGATTGGGCCAGGACAAGCTCACCGACTATATTCATCAGTTCATCAAGCTTTCCGATATCGACGCGAACCGTGCGACTCATACTTTTGGCTGTTTGGGCAGTCTCTTCTGCGTTTACAGGCAAAGTTGGCGTTGCAGGAATCACCTCTGATGCTGATGATACGTGCTGAGGCGCTGCTCCTGTTTGTGGCGTCGAATCGATGCTGGCTGAAGGTGTTTGTTCAGGTGAGCTGACCGCCGGTGCCGCAGCGTTTCCTAACAACGTAACGGTGATGGTATCACTCACGAATAATCCCGCCAATTCATCCAGCAGACGGGATGAACCAAAAAGGATATCGAAATCTATATGAGTGTTCATATTATCCGACATGCTGGGAAGTGTACTGATCACTTCACCACACTTCTTCAGAGTATCCGAAACAGCCGCAAGTTCATGGTCGAAGGATGTAAGCTCGAAAGAAGTATGCACATTGAAGATACTTTTGCCTTTGGTCAGATTTTCCAACAGGCGATGTTCTTCGTATTCGGTCAAAGCTCCCAGTACACGGTCAGGGAGTCCCAACCGCTGGAGGGGTGATTCTGATGACCGCTTTTCGGGTGGTGGTGCCAAACAGGCATTTATACGTGCAACGCAGACCGCAATTTCATCTGTCTGGGCAGCTGAACCGCCTACTTCAACTGATCGTACCAGCGTCGTAAGAAGTTCATGTGATCCAAAGATCACCCCCATAAGGTTCTGGTCAAGGCTGAGTTTGCCGAGCCGCAAGCTGTCGAGGAGGTTTTCCATGTTGTGGGAAAGCTCGGAAATATCGGCAAAACCGAACATACCTGCCAATCCCTTCAGGGAATGGGCTGCCCTGAAAATGGAATTCAGCAGGTCGGGACTCAGATCACCACTGTCAGCCATGTCAGCAAGGTCTGCCAACTCTGAACCGAGCTGATCAACAATCTCCTCGGCCTCCGCCAGAAATTCCTTGATCGCTTTATGTGATGATGCGCCTTGTTCGCTCATAAGTTTTCCACGCTGGTATGATCCGTATTGTAGTTAATGTCTTTGTGTTTCAGTTGCATATAACAGTTGGCAACGTACTGACATGGTATATTAGAACTGGGAACTAATGTTCAGATACGAAGAAATTAATGCTTGAAGCTTGGCGTGATCAATAGGTTTGATAAGGTATTCATTCGCTCCGAGGAGTTTTCCTTTGTCGATATCTTTCTGACTTCCCTCTGTGGAAATGATAATAACCGGAATGGTGAGATAATTTGCATTATTCCGAAGGTAGCTGATCAGTTCCAGACCGTTGATATCGGGCATGTTAATATCGGTAAGAATCAGGTCTACCTTTTCACGAGGAAGCAGGCGGAGTGCTTCGAATCCGCTGGAGGCCTCAACGATTCGAAAGTCACCAATCGACTCTATGGTAGAAACCAACATGGCCCGCATGGTCGGCGAGTCGTCAGCAATCAGGATGGTCTTCTTTGAACTCACAGGTTGTCCCTTTCGTGAAGTTGTCTCTCTAACATGCTTTTTTCCATAGCAATTCCGGCCTGGGAAAGGAAAATTGATAGCGTCTCAATATCCCCGATTGCCCGTTTTTCAGGGAGGGTGTCTCCATACAAAAAGCCGATCACGCGTGATTGACTCACCAGGGGTCCGATAAAAACCTCTTCCGGTATACCGCCACCAAGTTGCTCAAAAATATGAGTATCAAGCGGAGTCGGTTGCGGTACAACGACTGCTGAGTGGCACAACCGGGACGGTTCACGGAACATCGAATCAACTTCAAGCGGGAAGTGAATGGCACGTACCTTGTCATCACCACTGATTGTGCCGCCTGTTATCCCGAACTGTCCGATACCTGAAACAACCTTGTCATGCACTGTAAAGACAATGGCGCGGTTCAAGAATTCAGAGGCAAAACGCAGGGCTAGAAGAAGAACGCCGCCCTGTAGTTCAGGGTTGTTGAGCTCTTCCAACATACCTCGCAATAGTGACAAACCACCAGCGCTTTCTTGCTCGCCGGAAATCGGCATATCATCAACGTCACCCATTTCAATGCGCATTTCATCACCAAGATTGAAGCGTTCCTGCCACTCAGCCACCTCTTCGCCTGACTCTGAACGGTGTATCTCATCGCACAATAGCCCGATAAAGCCCTTGAAGCCCTCAGATTCACCGAGTTCAACACGCCGAGGCTTCATGATAAAGGCATAACCCATATCCCGTACCTTGATTTCGGCTTCGGCATGACGATAGTCCGTCATAACAATGATCGGGATGTCCTTGAAATTTACATGGAGCAGCTCCAACAGCTCAACACCTCCCAGGACACCTGAACCGTCCATCTTGGGCATGATCAGATCGACCAGAACCGTGGGGTGCTCACCACTACGGCACAGCGTATCAACCTTGATAAGTGTGTCTTCGCTACGGGTCATGGCATGAACTTCGTACCCGTGCTCACGCATACCATCAGCAATAGCCTGAAGTGTCGGTCCATCATCATCTACGATGATCAGCGGCTTTTTGGGCGCAGGCATTCGCGAAGCGGATATTCTTTTGGCGGAATCATCTACGAGATTGAAATCAAAATCCACCTCATCCCCTGCATCAGCTGCACGGGCAGACAAGCCCATTTCTATTGCATGATTGTTCTCATCCAGCAGACGAGTACCTTCCATTGCCAGGAACTGCGGGTTGAGGCCTTGGTCGAGCATGAATTGAAGAGGATCCAATCTGGTCCCATCAACGGTTTCAATATGTTCCGAAGCTACAAATTCAAAAGAACCTTCGATCCAAGCGAAAAGCGTAAAGACAACATTTTCTATCTGTTCCCGCACGACCTCTTCGACAATTTCATAAGGAATCCCGAAGTTTTTGATGAGGATAACCCCCAGGCGTTCCCGGAAGCCCTCCTCTTGCTGAAGAGCAAGTGCTTTTCTGAGGATGGCGAGATCAATCACGCCCTTTTGAATCAATACCTCGCCCAGGCTCTGCTGGAAGGTTGACGAAGATGCCCTGACAACCTGCCCTTGGCGGAATACGACTGAACCTTCTCTGCCTCTGCTGTGAAGAGAAAGAATTCCGGTCTTCCTGCTGAGGCTCACGATCTGTAAAATTTCACCCAGACCGAGATCTTCAAGGTTTCCGATAAGGCTCATGCAATACTGTCCAGTTTATTAAGGGATTCGCAACCAAGGGTAAAAACAGGCAGATAATAAACCATAGACTGCCTCAAAGTAAAGTCTTTAGCTTCACTACATTAATGGCTTGTGCGGGACTCTCCCTGAGCAGTTTTCTTATCCCGTCCACGGAACATAAGCCGCAGTGGCACACCGTTGAATCCGAACGCCTCTCGGAAACGGTTGACAATGTAACGCTCGTAGGAAAAATGGATATTTTCGGGTTGATTGGTGAAAACGACGAAGGCGGGCGGACGGATGGCTACCTGGGTTGAAAAATAGAATTTAACCCGGCGACCGTGGGAAAGAGGGGCATGATGGGCTTCAATGGCCTCGGAAAACACGCGGTTGAGATCGGCGGTAGAAACCCGGTGGGTGTACTGTTCCATAACTTCATCAACGGTTGTCATAATCTTGCCGATTCGCTGACCGGATAGAGCCGATACAAAGACGATCGGCGCATAGGCCAGATATTTGAATCCGTAGCGGATCTTTTCGGTGTAGGCGCCAAAGGTGGCATTATCCTTGGGCACAACATCCCATTTGTTGACAACAAAGATACAGCCGCGACCAGCTTCGTGGATATATCCTGCGATGCGTTCATCCTGCTCGGTAACGCCCTCTTCCGCATCAATCACCATCAGGACCACATCGGCCCGTTCGATACTGCGTAGCGAGTCAACCACACTGTACTTTTCCAGCTTTTCGGTGGTTTTTCCCTTGCGGCGGATGCCGGCGGTATCAATCAACAGGTACGGCTTTTTGTTGCACATGAAAAGTGTATCAACGGAATCACGGGTTGTTCCCGGAGTCGGGTTGGCAACCACCCGCTCAAATCCCAACAAGCGATTGACCAGTGATGACTTGCCCACGTTGGGGCGACCGACAACAGCCACTTTTGTCAGTTCGTCATCAGCTTCATGGGGGTCGGCCGGAGGGAACACATCCATCAGGTTTTCGACCAGATCTACAACGCCGCGGTTATGCTCTGCCGAGATAGTATAGAGTTTATCGATCCCCAAGGAGAAAAATTCTGCTGATTCGTTCTCCAGCTTATCACCATCGACCTTGTTGATGACATAAAAGACCGGCTTTTTGACCCGCCGCAGCATCTGTGCCACCTCGATATCAGCCGGTGTAAGACCGGAACGGGCATCCATCATGAACAGGATCACGTCCGCCTCTTCCATGGCCAGACTCGACTGTTCCCGCATCTGCTGCAGCATGCGATCAGCGGTGACCGGCTCAAACCCGCCGGTATCGATCAGGATAAACGGCTTGTCATAGCGATTGATCGAGGCATAGTTGCGGTCACGAGTCACTCCGGGTGTATCGTCAACCATGGCCCGGCGATGACCGAGCAGGCGATTGAACAGGGTTGATTTACCTACGTTGGGACGGCCGACAATTGCTACGATTGGTCTCATTCGTATCCATACTCTCTGAGCTTTGAAGGACGCTCACTCCAGTTTTCTTCTACTTTCACAAACAGCTCCAGAAACACACGGGTAGCGAGCAGGCGTTCGATGTCGATGCGTGAGTGTGAACCGATTTTCTTCAGCATCTCACCTCGTTTGCCGATGACGATCCCCTTCTGGGTGGTGCGCTCCAGGACGATCGCGGCCTGAATCGCAATCACCCCGTTTTCGCGCTCGGTGAAAGCCTCTATTTCCACGGCAGTGGAATACGGTACCTCGTCGCGGGTTAGGCGGAAGACCTTCTCACGGATCATCTCCGCCACGATGAATTTCTCCGGCATATCGGTCAGGATGTCATCGGGAAAAAGCTGGGGACCCTCGGGAAGATACCTGCTGATGGTGTTAACAAGCAGATCTACCCCGTCACCGGCACCGGCCGAGATCGGCATGACCTCCCGGAAGGGGTGCAGGGCAGCCCAGGCCGAGATTCTTTCGAACAGGACCCGCTTGTCCGGGAGCAGGTCGACCTTGTTGAGCACCAGAATCACTGGTGTTGTAACCCCCTTCAGCACCTCGATGATGCCGGAGTCAACCGGCGTGGTCGCCTCTACCACCAGCAACAGTAGATCAACGCCGCTGATGGCCGCCATGGCAACATCCACCATCCCCTTGTTCAATCGAGAGTGAGCGGCATGTATCCCTGGGGTGTCGATAAAGATAATCTGCCCGTCAGGGATGTTGTGGATTCCCTGGATACGGTTACGCGTGGTTTGAGGCTTGTCGGAGGTAATGACGATCTTCTCACCAATGATGGCATTCAGAAGCGTTGATTTGCCGACATTGGGCCGGCCGATAATCGAGACAAAGCCTGATTTGAATTCATGTTTACTCATATGATTAGTCTCACAACTTTCTTGGATTACTTCTTTGACCAGGCGTCTTTAAGCGTAACGATCCGATTGAACACAAGTCTGCCGGGTTCCGAATCCAGCGGGTCGGGACGAAAATACCCCTGTCGTTCAAACTGATAGCGGATCTCGGGATCTGCAGTTGCCAGATGCTGCTCTAATTTTGCAGCAGAAAGGACTTCTACAGAATGGGGGTTAAGGAATTGTTTGTAATCGGCCCCTCCCCGATCCGGATTCGGGTCGGTAAACAGGCGATCAAAGAGTCGTACCTCGGCATCGATCGCATGAGATGCCGACACCCAATGTATGGTGCCCTTGATCTTACGGCCGTCGGCTGCCGACCCACCCCGGGAAGCCGGGTCGTACTGGCAGTGTACCTCGATCACGGTTCCGTTCTCATCCTTGACGACGCCGGTACAGCGCACGATGTATGCGTAGCGCAGCCGCACTTCGCTGCCGGGGGTCATGCGAAAAAACCCCTTGGGCGGTGCTTCGGCAAAATCGTCCTGCTCAATGAAAATCTCGCGCGAGAACCGAATCGTACGGCTGCCCATTTCGGGTTTCTGAGGGTGATTGGCAGCTTCGAATTCATCAACCAGTTCATCAGGATAATTATCAATGACCACCTTGAGCGGCCTCAATACTGCAAGTACACGAGGAGTACGTTCGTTCAAATCCTCACGCACGCATTCCTCCAGAACCGACATATCAATCCACGAATCGCTCCTGCCGACGCCAATCCGCTCACAGAAAGCCCGCACCGCCTCGGGAGTATAGCCTCGACGGCGTATCCCCATCAGGGTAGGCATGCGAGGATCATCCCAGCCATTAACTATGTGCTGATTCACCAATTCATGCAGTTTACGCTTGCTCATGACAGCATAGGTCAGGTTAAGCCGTGCAAACTCGTATTGACGTGGCTGACTTGGCACCGGCAGGTTGGCAAGAAACCATTCATAGAGCGGCTTATGGTCTTCGAACTCCAGGGTACAGATCGAATGGGTGATCCCTTCGATTGCATCCGATTGACCGTGGGCAAAATCATACATCGGATAGATACACCAGGTATTGCCAACGTGGGGATGGGGGGCATGGATGATGCGATACAATACCGGGTCACGCAGGTTCATGTTGGATGCTGTCATGTCAATCCTGGCACGCAGCACCTTGGCGCCGTCCGGAAATTCTCCGCTTTTCATGCGGCGGAACAGGCCAAGGTTTTCCTCGACAGAACGACCTCTATACGGGCTTTCCTTGCCGGATTCAGTCAGGGTCCCACGGTAGGCGCGGATTTCATCAGCCGTAAGATCTTCAACATAGGCCTTACCCTGCTGGATAAGATATTCAGCCCATTGGTAAAGTTGCTCAAAATTATCAGAGGCATAAAACAGATGCTGTCCCCAGTCAAATCCAAGCCAATGAACACTTTCCTTTATCGATTCAATATATTCCAGCTCTTCCTTGGCAGGGTTGGTGTCGTCAAAACGGAGATGACAACGGCCGCCAAAATGCCGTGCCAGTCCAAAATTGAGACAAATGGACTTGGCATGGCCGATATGAAGATAGCCGTTCGGTTCCGGCGGAAATCGGGTAACAATCACCTGATGTTTGCCGCATGCCAGATCATCTTCGATGATTGTGCGTAGAAAATTACTGGGCTGGGGTACGGATTCGGTGGACATGTAACCTCTCAAAATATTAAATTACAGCAGCTCACCAACCAGCGAATTCTGGTAAGCCGCACTTATGCGGACATCAACAAAGCTCCCGACCAGACCGGGATCAGCGATGATATTGACGGTCTTGCCGCTATCGGCGCGACCGGAAACCTGACCAGGCCGCTTCCCGAGACCTTCTACCAAAACCTTTTGAACGGAGCCTTTAAATGACAAATTAATCTCCAGAGTAAGGCGTCTCTGCAACGTCAAAAGTCTTTCCAGGCGTTCAAGTTTTTGATCTTTGCTGAGCTCCTCAACCATGTCGGCGGCTTTTGTTCCAGGGCGAGGTGAATATACAAAGGAATACAGGTCAGCATAGCGGACCTCTTCGATCAGCGCCATCGTCTGTTCAAAATCCTCTTCAGTCTCACCGGGGAAGCCGACAATCATATCCCCGGTAATTACAATACCGGGACGGGCCGACTTGAGGGCATTGATCCTGTCAAGATAGGCCTCACGGGTATAACCACGGTTCATCCGTTCCAAGACCGCATTGCTGCCAGCCTGGGCAGGCAGCTGAATTTGCCCGCACAACTTCGGAATTTCGGCGAAACATGCGATAAGTTCATCAGACATATCCTTGGGATGGGATGTGGTGAAGCGGATGCGCTTGATGCCTTCGACATCAGCAACCATTCGGATGAGCTGGTCAAAACGTGGCTGGTCCGGTGACTTCTGACCATAGGAGTTCACATTCTGACCCAGTAGAACAACCTCTGAAACACCACTGGCCGCCAGCCGCTCGATCTCGTTGATAACCTCGCTGGAACGGCGACTGATCTCACGACCGCGAACAAACGGCACAATACAGTAGGAACAATAGTTGTCACACCCCTGCATAATGGTTACGAATCTGCTGAAACGATGACTAGCGTGCCCTGCCGGAAACAGATCCAGGCGCTGGTCATTATCGATGAAGGAGGTTTCGCTTCTGCGCTCGCCGTTTTCAACAGTTTCAATCATATCTGGCAACAAATGAAGATTATGTGTTCCAAAGACCAGATCAACCCATGGGAACCTGTCAAGCAGTACATCACCCTCATGCTGAGCAACGCAGCCGCCTATCCCTATGATCAGCCCATTATGGCGTTTCTTCAGGATGCGAAGATTCTCGAGGCGGTTATAAACCTTTTCCTCGGCCCCTCCCCGAACAGTACAGGTGTTCAACAGAATCATATCTGCTTCTGATATCTTCGTTGTGTGTATATACCCACTCTCAGCCATCATGGAAACAATCCGTTCGGAATCATTCACATTCATCTGACAGCCATAGGTTTCCATGTAGAGACGCTTCTGGTTCATAAGATCTGTAACTATACCCTTAATCCCTTCTTCAAGTCAACAAACGCAGCCATCTCACGACCGCCACCTATTATTTAACATTGACAAGCCGGCTGCTACTGCATTCTAATCAGAGCATGGAAATACTATGGAACGAAATCGACACCGTCCTGTTGGATATGGATGGAACACTGCTCGACCGGCATTTCGATGACCATTTCTGGTTGGAACATGTACCGGCACGTTGGGCGGTTCATAACGGAATGGATTTGACCTTTGCCCGTGAGCATCTGTACAACCTGTTTCGATCCCAGGAGAATACGCTCAACTGGACCGATCTGGACTACTGGTCGGATCGCCTGAAGCTGGACATACCGCAGCTGAAAAAAGAGGTAGAACACCTGATCGCTATTCATCCGTTTGTTGTCGAATTTCTGCTATTTCTGAAACATCAGCGGAAATCGGTCTGGCTGGTTACCAACGCCCATTCCAAAACCCTTGACCTCAAGATGAAGAAAACATTGATAGGTCCTTATTTTGATGGAATTATATCGGCCCACCAAGTCGGTTTACCCAAGGAGGATCTTCGCTTCTGGCAGGCGTTGCAATCATTCATACCCTACGATCCTGTAAGGACCATGCTGGCGGAAGACAGCGAAACCAACCTCTTTACAGCGGCAGCCTACGCCATAAAGTACCTGATATACGTCGGTCGCTACAGCTCAGTGGCCACTCCGCAAACCTCTCAGCGGTTTGCGACGATCCACTACTTCCAGCAACTGATCCCCGTTGATGGCGGACAGTCGGCCACGATTTGAAAAGAAGGATGGTCTCCCCGATGAAAACGTTGCTATTTTTCCTACTCGTGCTGGTCGGCATACAGGCCGAGGCTTCTGATAACGAACTCCATCTCGGCAGATTTAGCTCGGGCGACCTGACTGGCTGGAAAGAACAGACCATCGGCATATTGAAACACAAAACCAGCTACAGCCTGTCCAAAGACAATGGCAGGACGGTACTGGTTGCGCGCAGCACGAAATCGGCTTCCGGACGAATTTACGCCCTCAATCTTGATCCGAAGGAATATCAGACTCTGAAATGGTCCTGGAAGATCGATCATACGATTAAAAAGGGGGACGAAAAGAGCAAGAAAGGTGATGATTTTGCCGCTCGACTGTGTGTATTCTTCCCGCACGGTTTTTTTTCAAAAACACCTGCCATCTGTTACGTCTGGGCCAACAAACTACTCAAAGGGGAACATGTGGCCAACCCGTTCACGGCGAACATCATCACTTTAGCAGCGGATTCAGGGGAAGAGCTGGCAGGACGTTGGACATTTCACCAACGCAATATCCTTGAGGACTACAGGAGATTTTTCGGGGAAGAACCACCCAGGATTGGGGCAGTCGCACTGATGACCGATACTGATAATACTGGTGAATCGGCGATCGGATATTACGGGGATATTTCTTTTATCCGTTCTCCTAAGATCGATAACGATAAGCAGAAAGATCAGAAGGTTCTGGAGACTACGCATAACGTATCAAAGCTGAAGGACCAGCCTGCCAAAACAATGGAAAACGGCAAGTCAAACTTGTCCTCCTCTGGTAATGCACAACCGAAAAAAGCAAACGATGCTTCTCTGCACAGTGAATCTAATAGCAGATAAGCAGCCAGCCGGCACGAAAATATCCGCACCGGAGGCTGTTCAATGCCACTACATTCTGCTCAATTTTGTACGGAATTGTTCCAAGCGCGAGGCGCCCTCCTCGATCAGACGGATCAGGTCCTTGCGGGCGCTGCCGGCAACACCCTTCCCCTTTTCCAGCAAGTCATCGGTTTTGTCGCTAATTGTGTCAACCAGATCGCAGACAGTGTCAGAAAAATCATCAACCACATCACCGGCACGGTTTTTTGTTTTTTTGGCATACTTCAAGATGTCTTTGCGCGTCCTTTGCCCGGACTGAGGTGCCAGGAGCAGCGCCATCCCGGCCCCTATAATCCCGCCTGCCAGCATTAATAATGATGCGGCAACAACTTTCTTTTCTCTATCGTCCATGATTTCCTCCTGTTAGGTGTGATGATTTATTGTACCGCAACTCTGGAATAACAAAACCTATTATGTTTTATTCGCCATGATATATGGATTCCCCCTGTTCTAATTCCTTTATCTTTGTTTGACTCCATGATATATATGACAATCATTTCATTACGTTATGGAAGAGGTACCGAATGAACAAGGTTTATGATGTATTGATCATAGGTGGTGGCCCGGCCGGACTGTCCACCGCCTATCTCTGTCACAAACATGGTCTCTCCTATCTGGTGCTGGAATCTGGCAAAGCCATCTTTCAAGGTATTGCCAACACCTATCCCGAGGGTAAGCTGGTGTACGCCTCCAAGCCTAAGGATGCCCCCGAACCATTCATGGTTGACGAGTTGCGACCACCGGACAAGCCCGTAACCGTCGAAAGTTACTTGCAGTATGTCCAGCATTTTGTTCAGCATGAAAATCTCAATGTTCAGACTGAGGTGGCCTTCGAGGATATAAAGGATGAACGCGACGGCGTGACAGTTGTCACCTCCAAGGGCAATTACAGGGGCAAAAAGGCTGTGCTCTCCTTTGGCAGCAATATTCCCCGCGAGCTGTCCGTCTATGGTGATGCCAAGATGGTGGCCAAGAATGTAGATGACGCCTCAAAATATATTGGTATAAAGACGCTGGTGATCGGTGGTGGTAATACGGCGGCCGATGTCATCATCAACATCCTCAAGGCCAAACGTGAAGTAAACGATCACCAGCCGGTCTACTGGGCGCACATGGCCGAGACTTTCGATGTCAACAAGGAGACCGCCCAGCGACTGGGAGAAGAGATCCTGCTGGGGGGCAACATCAGGCTCCTGCCCGGGTCGATGCCCCGTATCGGTGAGGTCGATGAGGAAGGTGTCGATCGCCTGGTTATCCGCGTCAATGTGTTTCAGCAGGCGGACGGCGTAGACGTGTACCATGGCATGAGTTTTCCGATGCAGAATGTTATTGCCTGCATCGGCTCGCAGGGACCGGTCCCGATTTTCGACAAACTCAACATTCAGTCGATCGCTTGTACGGCCGGGGTCTGCAAGATAGCCAAGGAAGGTGAGCGGCTGGTGCTACTGACAGCGGAGTTTGAGTCCACCCGAAAAAATGTGTACGTCATTGGCGGCGCCATTTCACCTTCCTATATGAAGATCAGTGAAGGATCAATAGCAGAGGAAAAACATCCCAATCTGATCTATACCGCCATCAACGACGCCTATCACGTCGTCGAGGCGATCCGCCACAAGCTTGCAAAATAGGATTGATTACCAGCAGGGACACGAATTTTCGTGTCCCTCCCCCCTTGAAAAATCACCAGCCGATTATTATGTTCAATCATATTCCCTTATTCTGACCCTGAAAAACAGGATAAGTGCGTCAACGAAATCATTTTCTGCTGAAAAACGCAGAAAATGATTTCTAACTTACTAAAGGAGGCGTTATCCGTATGTCCAAAACCACGAAGCAGTTCCAGACCGAGGTGCAGCAGCTCCTTGACCTGGTTATCCACTCACTCTACTCCAACCGCGATATCTTCCTGCGGGAATTGATCTCCAATGCTTCCGATGCCATCGATAAGGTCCGTTTTGAAGCCCATTCTGACGAATCTCTTCTGGAAGGCAACAGCGACTGGAAGATCAAACTGATTCCCAATAAGGATGCCGGCACCCTGACCATCCGTGATAACGGCATCGGGATGAATCAGGCCGAAGTCGAGGAGAATATCGGCACTATCGCCCGCTCCGGCACCAAGGCCTTTATGCAGTCCCTGAAAGATAAGGCTGCTTTGAACAACCCTGAGCTGATCGGTCAGTTCGGTGTCGGTTTCTATGCTTCCTTCATGGTAGCTGACCGGGTTACCCTGGAAACCCGCAAGGGGGGCTCGAATGAAGCGGGGTGCCGCTGGGAATCAGCCGGAGACGGTACCTACACGGTAGAGGAATGCAGCCGCGATCAGCGCGGGACAGAGATTGTCCTGCACCTGAAAGAGGAGTTCAAGACCTATCTGGACGAATGGAAGATCCGCTCCATCGTCAAGAAATACTCCGATTATATCCAGTATCCGGTCGTGATGGACATCACCCGCAGTGAGGTGCCCAAAGGGGTGGACGGCAAGGAGATCGAGGGCGCCGGCACCATTGAGACAACCGAGGAGCAGACCCTCAACTCGATGAAGGCCATCTGGGCACGCCCCAAGAGCGAGGTGAGCGAAGAAGAATACAGTGAATTCTACAAGCATGTTTCCCATGACTTTGAGGCCCCCTTCCGCACCATCCACTTCTCGGCCGAGGGCACCAGTGAATTCAAGGCTCTGCTCTATCTGCCGGCCAAGAAACCGTTCGACATGTTCATGGTTGACCGCAAAAAAGGTCTGCAACTCTATGTCAAGCGTGTCTTTATCACCGACAAGTGCGAAGAGCTGATCCCCGACTACCTGCGCTTTGTCAAGGGCGTGGTGGATTCCAGCGATCTTCCCCTTAATGTATCACGCGAAATCCTTCAAGAAGATGTGCAGATCAAACGTATCCAGAAAGGGCTGGTCAACAAGGTCCTATCGACCTTGTCGGAGGTCAAGGAAAAATCCTTTGATGAATACATCGCGTTCTGGAAAGAGTTTGGTCAGGTCATCAAGGAAGGTATCCACTTTGATTATGCCAACAAGGAAAAACTTCAGGAGCTTATACTCTTTGAAAGTACGGCGACAGAAACGGGAGCTTTCGTTTCGTTGAAAGAGTATGTCGGCAGGATGCCGGAGGAACAGAAAGAGATCTACTTCATTACTGGAACCAGTCGCGAGACGCTGGAGCAGTCACCCCATCTGGAGGCGTTCCGTGCTAAAGGGTACGAGGTGCTGTTTATGACCGATCCGGTTGATGAATGGGTCGTTCAGGCGCTGACTGAATATGATGAGAAATCGCTCAAGGCCGTAGATCGCGGTGACATCAGCCTGGATAGTGAAGAAGAAAAGAAAGAAAAAGACAAGAAGCGCGAGGAAGCCCAGAAAGAATTCTCTGACCTGATTTCCTTCATGTCAGACCGCCTCAAAGACAAGGTCAAGGAAGTTCGTTTCTCCAATCGCCTGACCGACAGCGCCTGCTGTTTGGTAGCTGACGAGTACGGAATGAATGCCAACATGGAGCGTATCATGAAGGCTATGAATCAGGCCGTTCCAGAATCAAAGCGGGTACTGGAGCTGAATCCTGAACACCCCATTTTAAAAGCCATGGCCGGCATTTATCAGCAGGACAAGGGGGCTCCGGCGCTGTCAGACTATGCGGATCTGCTCTACGACCAGGCTCTCTTGACCGAAGGCACCCCCATCAAGGATCCGCTACGCTTCACCAGAATGATCAGTGAATTGATGGTCAAAGCCGCCGGGAAATAGTGTGTGCATCCGGAGCTAATAGTAATGATTCAGATAAGTTGTAACGTAATTGTGACACTGGGGCCTTGACATCGGCTGCGAAACAGGCTATATATCAGCCACTTTTACCCAGACTGATTAGGTATAATTTCAGATAGCCGATACTACTAAACCATTCGCGAGGATGGGACGGAAAGCCACAGGGTCTCACGTAGACAGCCGGGTCGCCAAACTATCATGTACATGATGGCAAAAGCGACCCGGCTTTTTATTTTTCATTCCTGGTCGTTGTATGTAATAAAGACCGACATCCGCTAAGGAGACTCATAACAATGAAATTCACCAAGAAAATCCAGGAAATGTCCGTATTTATCGAGTTTCTTGTCAGTGCTGGTCTGGCGATTTTCTTCCATCTCGTGTTGCACAACCCACAGGCGGCGTACAGTATATTCGGCATAGGTATTCTGCTCTCACTGGCAACCTACCTGTTACGTGCAGATCTTGATAACACGCGACATGAACTGGTTGACCAGTATAACCAGGCCCATGAAATCACCTTTGCACTGTCACAGATCTGCGATCCGGAATGTCAGCTTCGAGCACAGGAATTGCTGACCGGCACAAAACGTACAATTTCACTCCTACAACAAGGATTTATACCGCTGGATGAGACAGAATTTTATCTGGAAGGGGCTAAGTGTACCGATATGGCTCATAACCGGATGAAAGCCGTGGATCCCATAACCAATGGGTGGCTTACACGCGGTGTGCTGGTTAATTTTTACCAGTCCAATCTGAGAGCCCTGGATAGAGGTGTGATAATCACACGAGTATTTGTTATGGGGCGTGAGGAAATGTGTGATCCGGATGTTCAAAGGATTCTGATGACCCAGTTACTTGATAACATCGATGTCCGGATAGCATTCCGGGAGGAACTCCCCACAACAGCCAGCAATCTCAGCGGCCGCGACACAAACAGTTCCTGCGACTTTGCAATCTACGATGATCATGTGGCGACCGAAGTATTTCAACAGACCGGAACCTATTTTGGCAGAAAAACCGCGCTGCCGGCAAATGTGGATCGATATCTTCGACTCTACGAGTTGATCGAGCATAGTGCCCACACGGCGATCGTAGAGGATTCTCAAATTATCCTTGCCTCGGAGAAGGTCAAACAAACAGCGTAGCTTTTCGTTACTGTTCCTGTAGGGCGCTCAGAGGATAGGTTTTCAAGTCATTGAGACGGGGCAAAAAGGCATCAGCAGACAATTTGACATTCACCTCAGGGTCAGTGAGCTTGATACGAAATCGTCCGCCATCATGACTATTCATGATAATATCGGTTGCCAGCGGAACACCATTTACCAGCTCGTAATCGCCGTAGCGGACTGAATCTCCGTTTGCCAGGCTTTTAGAAACCACCAACCCGTCAGCAAAGGTCACCAGCTCTTCTGCCCCCATACTGTTGACACGGCTCACCGATCCATCCTTAATATAACTGCCGGGCGGATCAATTTCCATCACCCAACGGGCTTGGCGCCAGGTTTCTCCCTCGCCCTTGCGGGGAAGATCCTCCATGCGTCCACTGAACGCAATCCCATTTGAGATGTTTATGATGGTAATCTGATCACCGGTTATCATCACCTCCATCGCGGGCGTACCGAAAGGTGTCAGAATAACCAGCCGCAGCCGGTCAGGCCGCTGGTAGAGAAGATAGCCACTGTTTCCCATCCCCTGCCCTCCCTTGCTAATGGAAAGAGAAGCAGAAGCAGAGAGCGTTTCCATTACGGCACCTGTCTGGTAGATCAATGGAGGTTTAGGCGTTGTGGCACAACCACTCAACAGTAGCAGTGCGCTTATCGCGATCGTCACAAGAACTCTTCGCATCATTACCTGTGTGCCTCAACGGATAGAATACATGTCATGAACCGTTACTCCCCCATGCCCTCATCACGCGACTCATCCAGCACAGCTTCCAACTCCGCGATCTGCATTTCACTTATGTCAAGAATTTCAGCTTCTTTTGTATCGATCAACACCAACTCCGGTTCGTGCTTCAGCCCCAATCCGACCCGATGGCTTGCAAGGTTCACAAAACGGACAATAGCCAGCATCTTGTTGACCGTATCCCACTGATCGGTATGATGATCACGGATAACGTCACAGTACATTGCCGGAAAATTCCAGTGCTGCATCAGTCGATAACCCTGCTCGACATGCATTGCTTCAAAGATTTCCATGATCAGTTCGTCATCAAACATGGAACTGATGACACCCGCACCTACCAGGCGTTCTATTGACTTGAGCAGGTATAACTTACCGACATCATGCAGCAAAGCTGCAAGATAGGTTTCGTCTGCTACACCGCGCATGCCACAGTTGTGGGCCAGCCACTTTGCGCCGAGGGCGCAGCCGTGACTATGAAGCCACAGTGACTTCATGTAGTGATCAAGGGCCTGATTTTCAGAGGTGTGGGTGGAAGCCTGGGAGGCGGCAATTGCGAGATTTATAACCTGCTGGGCGCCCAGTCTGATAACGGTTTCCTTAATGGTCGCAACCTTGGTCCGCCCCATATACATTGGCGAGTTAGCCATCCTCAACATCTGACTGGCAAGAGACTGATCCTCCGTAGCCACCTGGGCGACCTCATCAACTGTAAAGTCGTAATCCGTAAGCATACGCTGAAGCTTAAGGGCAACCGGATGGAAGATCGGCAGCTCGATCGGCTGGGAAGCAAGTAACTTCCTGACGGTTTCTGGCAAGACCACTGTTGACATGGGACTCTCCTTTATCTCCTGCCTGACGCCAGGCATGATCGTCGCTTAATTTGATGTTGAATTTGCCAGGCCAAGCTGACCCTCAAGGTCGTCGATAAACTGTCTGGCTGAACGACCGCTTCTTCGAGCGCTATACAGGCACCATTTCAAAGCCTTATCACGTAACACATCGTCATCAATACGAAGATTGCGTTGCTTTGCATAGCTCCTGACAACCGCAAGATACTCATCCTGATCAAGAGTGTAGAATCCCAGAGAAAGCCCGAAGCGGTCAGATAGAGCCAGTTTTTCACCCACTGCCTCTTCTGGATGAATCTCGCCGCCGCCGGTATTATCCTCCATACGTTCCGGCATCAGGTGGCGTCGGTTGGAAGTGGCGTAGATGAGAAGATTGGCCGGACGTTCTTCGATATCTCCATCCAGCAGCGTTTTAAGGGCACGAAAATCACCCTCGCCTTCATCAAAGGAAAGATCGTCACAAAAAAGTATGTAGTAGAATGGCTGATCCCGCAACAACGCAATTATCCGCGGCAGAGACATGATATCCCAGCGCTTCATCTCGATGATCCGTAATTTCCGGGGTGCAAATGGCTTCAAAAGGCCCTTTACCAACGATGATTTACCGCTGCCCCGTTCACCCCACAAAAGGACATTGTTGGCGGGAAGTCCTGCAACAAACTGGGCCGTATTGCGGAGTACCTCATCCCGGATATCGTCGATTCCGACCAGGTCATTCAGATCGACCAGATGCGGGTGCCGTACAGCTTCCAACCGGCCTTCATCCCCGTTACGCTCCCAGCGAAAGGCCATAAAATTATTGAAGTCCGGCGGGGGAGTGGCGGCAGGCACCAAGCTGTCAACAAGGCCTTCCAGCTTTTCAAGTAATCTGTCGAGTTGTTCCATTGGAATTGGCATTGCTAGCAACCACAACCGCAATTATGACAAACTTTTCTGAATTCACCGGCCGGCGCAATGGTTTCGGGTGCGAATGCCACACGCCTGACCGCTGCGTCGATATCCTCCAGAATATTCAAGTGTTCGCTTTTCCCGATGACATGACCAATGCAATGGTTACCCAGACTGTCGTCAGACGAAATCTTTACACAGTTGAGCAAATCGGCATAGCTGTTGATGGAAATTACCACATCGTGATTATGAATACAGGTCAGGTCAACTCCCAATTTCCGCATTTCGCTCGTCATGTCAGAAATAAATTTCCGGAACATCTCTCCGTTGAAATCGAACAGCCAATCTCCCCTGAGGTGTTGTTGATCAAGGATTGTCACGAGTACGGTTTTCAAACTCTTGCCTGCCATTAATCTTTCTCCTTCAAAGATCCGCCGGTAAGCGGACATTCAGCTTCCCAGGCGACGTAACCATCTCCATAGATAGCCAGAAAACTTTCGATGCGTTGTTGGTAATATTCGCTTTGAGTGGCCTCGTTCTCAAGCCACGTCAGTTCTTCCCGACAGATATAGTGCTGTCCGTGCAGATAACGATAAAATTCGCGGATGCCCTCAAGGTGACGCTCCAGTAAGGCTATCTCGGGATCGAGCGTATGGGTTATATACCAATTTGCCGCAAAGCGCCTGATAACCCCCGGTTGCGGTCTCACCACGTTGTAGCGGCAAAAATCGATTACATAATCACGCAGATAAAAATCAACGGCATATGCCAGCTCAGAGGCCTGTTGCGGGGTACGGCCACCACGTTGCAGATGCTGGTAAAATTGCTTAAGCAGTGATTGGCAGCGTTCATCTACCTGCAGTTCATCTTCCAGGGAGGTGAAATCAAAATCGTCGTGCTCGAAATCTATTTCCGGTTGCTGTTCTTCGCTCATTGTAATCCTATTTTTCCGGGTTCAATAACAACAGGTCTTTATGCACAAAACAGCCGTTTTTCTGGATCAAGACATCGTCGAACCAGATCTCGCCGTCGGACAGGATCCTGACCAGATCCCAATGTACCGCTGAACGGTTGCCGTTGTCACATTCATCATAAGCTTGGCCGGGGGTCAGGTGGATTGATCCGAAGATCTTTTCATCGAAGAGGATATTGCGCATGGGGTGACGAATGCCCGGATTGATGCCGAGCGCAAATTCTCCGATGTAACGGGCCCCCTCGTCGGTATCCAGGATCTTGTTGAGCGCAACGCTTAAGCCCCCTTCGGCGAAGGCCTTGATGATCTTGCCATCTTTGAAATCGAAGCGAACGTTGTTGTACTCCTTGCCCTGATAGATACTGGGACAATTGTAGGTGATGTGTCCCTGCACCGAATCGCGAACCGGGGCGGTAAAGACCTCGCCGTCCGGCATATTGAAGCGCCCGTCGCATTTGATCCCCGGAAGGCCGTCTATACTGAAGGCAATATCCGTATCGGGAGCCACGATACGTACGTTGCAGGTCCGGTCCATCAGCTTCTTCAGCTTTTCCTGCTTTTTTGATTCCGCAGCCCAGTCGATACAGCAGGCCGAAAACAGGTAGTCCTCGTACTCCTCCAGACTCATCTTTGCTTCCTGGGCAGCGGCATGAGTCGGGTAACGGGTCACCATCCAGCGCGTATGCTTGACGCGTTGATCGATCAGTGGTTTGGTGATTTTTTGGTACGTCACCATCGCCTGCTGGCGGGCGTTGGCCATGACCATCGAGTTCTCGCCGGCAGAGATGCCGATGTACACCGTCAGTTTTTTGAAAAAATCCAGTTTATGCTGGGGAAAATACTCCAACTGCTGCTTGTTGGCCAGATTGTAGAACTGACGGTCAATCTCGGGATTGGAGAAGCTATACTCGACGTAGCTTGCACCACGTTTCAGGCAGAGGGCATACAATTCCTTGACCAGCGGAGCGGCTTCAAAACCGGATGCGCTGATCAGTACCACATCACCTTTCTTCACACGGGTGGAGTAATCTACCAGGATTTCGGCAAATCTTACTATGCGAGGGTCTTTCATACTATCTGCCTTTCAGTTATTCGAATAACTGTGCTTGAAGTTTAAGTATTGTCGTCTTAGAACAATCTCTGTTATTGTGAGCCACAGCTGCTTATCACGCGTAACTATGGAAATTTACATGAACAGCCATAAAATTGAAACCAAAATAGTGAATCCGCTCATGGGCACAACAATTCAGCTGCCCACCTATGCCACCAATGGATCCGCTGCCATGGACCTGCGCGCTTGTCTCCCGGCTCCCCTGACCGTACAACCTGCAGAAACCGTGCTGGTTCCCAGTGGCATTGCCATCAGTATCCATGATCCGGGACTGGTAGCACTGCTGGTACCTCGCTCCGGCCTGGGGATTAAGCATGGGATTGTATTAGCCAACACAATTGGGGTGATTGATTCTGATTATCAGGGAGAGATCGGCATCGGCATATATAACCGCAGCGCAACAGCCTACACGATCGAGCCGGGTGAACGCATCTGTCAGATGCTGTTTGTACCGGTAACACAGGTAACACTGGCCGTGGTTGATGAATTCAGCATTGACAGTGAACGTGGCGCCGGCGGCTTCGGCCATACGGGAAGAACCTGATGCTGAAGTGTTAGAAAACCAGGCTGTCGTTGGTAATTCCCAACCCGCTGACCTTGCCCATAACCTCCAGATTCAGGCATTCACCATCAAAAAGTTTTTCGGCTATATCCTGGACGTCCTGTATGTTTACGGCATCAAACCCTGCCAGGATACTCTCTACCGGCTGATGGCGGCCCAGATATATAATGTTCTTCGCCAGCCGGGTCATCAGGCTGTCACTGCTTTCCAGAGACATGAGCAGTTTCCCCTTCATCTGCTCGCGGGCTGAATCCAGTTCGGCCTGTGTAACCGGTTCACACTTCAACCGCACCATCTCGGCCAAAGCGATGTCGATTACCTCACGACAATGTTTCGGTTCGGTCCCGGAATAAACAACCAGTGCCCCGGAGTCGGCATGAGAGATGACATACGCATAAACGGAATACGCCAACCCTTTTTTCTCTCGTATCTCCTGGAACAGACGTGAACTCATCCCCCCACCCAGAATAGTTGTGAGCAGATGCATGGCATAGCGGTCGGGGTGGTCCTGTTGAAGAGCACGGGTTCCCATGCAGATCAGGGTCTGTTCCAGCTCACGCTCGCACAGATTGACATGGCGGCCACCTTTCGGCCGGAAGCCCAGACCGTCCGGTTTCCACTTGGAGGAAATTACGGAGAATTCAGTCTGCAGTAAGTTCACCAGTGTGTCATGGTTGATATTACCGGCAGCGGATATAATGATGTCATCGGGTCGGTAATGACTCAGCTTGTAGGCAACAATCATGTCTCGGGAGAGCCCGTCAATAGTCCCTTCCGTGCCAAGAATCGAGTTTCCCAGGGCATGGCCGTTCCAAAAGCTTTGGTGAAAACGGTCATGGATCGCTTCTTCCGGTGAGTCATCACGCATTTTTATCTCTTGCAGAATGACCTTGCGTTCCCGCTCGATTTCATCGGCCGGAAAGGTAGAGTTCAGGAAGATGTCTGTAAGCAGGTCCGTAACCCGCGGCAGAAACTTGGCCAGAACCTTGGCATAATAACAGACGTATTCATGACCGGTAAAAGCGTTGAGAATTCCGCCCATGGAGTCTATTTCCAAGGCTATTTGTCGGGCGGTGCGACGTTCGGTGCCTTTGAAGATCAGGTGTTCGATGAAATGGGCCACGCCGTTATATTCGGGGGACTCATGCCGCGTGGCATTAGCAACCCAGATTCCAATTGAAACAGTGTGCATGTGGTCGACGCGTTCGGTAATTACCCGCACGCCATTATCAAGAACAGTAGAAGTTATCATGGCCCCAATCATACCTCATTTTACTAATTTTTCCAGCAGATTGATTGTTCTTCTCAAGAAAGAATATATTGCGCCACTACCCCCTTTTTGCTAGAACAGAGCCTCAACTTTACGCCACGGAGATCATTACGTATGAATATTGTTTCAACCACCATTCCCGATGTCATGATTCTTGAACCAAGGGTGTTCGGCGATGACCGGGGGTTTTTTTTCGAGAGCTTCAATGAGCGTAACTGGCGGGAATTGACCGGCTTAGACGTTTGTTTTGTCCAGCATAACCATTCCCGCTCAGCCGGAAACGTACTGCGTGGTCTGCACTACCAGATACAGCAGCCCCAGGGCAAGCTGGTACGGGTTATTTGCGGCGAGGTCTTTGATGTTGCCGTCGATATCCGCAAGAGCTCCCCGACCTTCGGCCGATGGTTCGGCACCTTGCTTTCAGCGGAAAACAAACGGCAGATGTGGGTACCGGCCGGCTTTGCCCACGGCTTCTGCGTAACCTCGGATTACGCAGAGTTCCTCTATTTGACTACCGACTACTGGGCGCCTGAATACGAGCGCTGCATCGCCTGGAACGACCCGGACCTGGCGATTTCATGGCCACTCACGGCAGAACCCGTGATTTCCGCCAAGGACCAGCACGGCTGCCGGTTCAGGGACGCGGACCTGTTTCCGTGAACCCGAACCCGGTCCGGCTGTCTGGGACACGTACGGTGCCAGGCAGGCTTGTCATGATGTGCATCTAGGCTAGCTTAGCGTGATGGTATAGCAGAACGAGGTATCAGAAGACGACGTACAGCACACGACACGCCGAAGAAGAGTAGATTTATAAATACGATTGTAGCGCTGGTAGGAAGATTGGTCAGAAACGACACGAAGATACCGGTTATCACCGAGCAGACTCCCTGAAGGGCCGCCAGCATGATGCAGGTCTTGAAACTGCGGGCGAGTTGAAGGGCGGATACCGCCGGGAGGATCAGCAGGGAAGAAATCAGCATGATCCCGACCAGTTTCATGGCCAGGACTACCGACAGGGCTGTCAGCATAACCAGTACCGCATTGATCCGTTTGGTCCTGACGCCGGATACCCGCGCCAACTCTTCATTAAAGGTGATCGCCAGCAGGTCATTGAAAAACAGCCCCAGCAGCACCATCACCACACAGAACAGGCCGGCCGCGACCAGCACCTCTTCAGGGCTGATGGAGAGGATGTTGCCGAACAGATAGCTCAGCAGATCGACATTGTACCCCCCGCCCACGCTGGCCAGCATGATCCCCGCAGAAATCCCCACCGCCGACACGATACCGATAGCGGCATCGCCGCTCAGTCGCGCCTTTTCCGTCAGCTTAAGGATGCCGAGTGACGCCAGCAGCACTACCGGCAATGACACCAGCAATGACGCCGCCGAATAGAGCTTGAAGGCCAGCGCGATGGCGGTGCTGCCAAAGGTGACGTGGGCCAGGCCGTCGCCGATCAGCGACAACCGCCGCAGGACCAGGAACACTCCCAGTACCGAGCAGAGCACGGCGATCAGGATTCCAGCCAGCAACGCCCGCTGGATGAAGCTGTAGGACAGGATTTCGATCAGGTTCATAGGTATCAATGTCGGTGACACATCAGGTGCTGGGAGTGTTCGCCGAATAGGCTGGACATCTCCGGTGAATGGCAAAAATCGTCGAAACTGCCGAAGAACAGCATGCGCTTGTCCAGATAGAGCATCTTGGAGGCATGTTGCCCGATGACGCCGGTATCGTGGGTTACCAGCAGCACGGTCACGCCCCGGGAACGGTTGATATCACCAATCATGCGATAAAACCGCTCGCGGGTTTCGGGATCGAGTGCGGCGGTCGGCTCATCAAGAATCAACAGCTCCGGATCGTTTACGAGTGCCCGGGCCAGTAGTGCCCGTTGCTGTTGTCCTCCTGACAATTCGCCTATCAGTTTAGCTTTAATATCGTAAATACCCAAATCGCCGAGAGTTGTGTCTACCTTCTCCCGGTCATGCCGAGTCAAACGGCGGGGAAACCTTTTGAGGGAGAGCAAGCCGAGGCCGACAATTTCGGCAACGGTTGCAGGAAAAACCGGGTTCAGGAGATGCAGGCTCTGGGGCAGATACCCTACCCTTCCCCACTGGCTAAAGCCGTTGCACAGGGACCCGAACAATCTGGCCGACCCGCTGCTGATCGGCACTAAGCCGAGCAGGGCCTGGACAAGCGTACTCTTGCCGGAACCGTTCGGCCCGACAATGCCGACATAATCACCGGCATTGACCGTGAAGGAGACGTCTTCCAGCACATACCCTTCGCGATACGAGCAAGCCAACTGTTCTGCCCTGACTACTTCGACCGGCATGCCAATCCCTTTTGCAGATTCTTCAGATTCCGTTCCATTAAATCGATGAAACCGACGCCCCGTTCGAAATCATCCTTGCCCAGATTGTGCGCCCCATACAGCTTCAGGACCGATACTCCGGCTTCGTTGGCCAGCGTTTCTGTCAAGCGTGGCGACAGCAATTCTTCCGCAAACAGATAGCGGACCCCCGATGACCTGATCTCACGCACCATGGCGGCCATCCTGGCGGCAGACGGTTCAGATTCAGAAGAGATGCCGCTGAGGGAATGATACTCCAGGCCGTAGCGCCGGGCCAGATAACCAAAGGTGTAGTGGCCGCCATGCAGAAATATCCTGGTGCCACAGGACGAGAGGCCCTCCCGGTAGCGCTGGTCAAGATCTGCCAGCCTGGCGAGCAGTGTGGTTGCGTTGGCCCGGTACATCGGGGCATGAGCCGGATCGCTTGCCACAAAACCAGCCAGGATGTTGTTCACCATCACGCCTGCATTGGCGAAGTCCAGCCAGATATGAGGGTCCATGCCGCCCGCATTTCCTTCTGCGTCGTGGCTGCCATGCCCGTCCTCAAGTCCCTCTTCAGCAGAAGCCTTGACATAGCGGACACCCTGGCCGGCATCCACCACCTTCAGTCTCTGGCGATCAATACCCTTGAGAATCGTTTCGGCCCAGGGCTCCATGTAGCGATTGGTATAGATGAACAGGCCGGCCTGGCTGATCCGGATGATGTCATTCGGCTTGGGCTCGAAGCCGTGCGGCTCCATACCGGGCGGCAGCAGCATGGTCACCTCGGCCTGGTCGCCGGCAATGGTGCGGGCAAAATCGTACAACGGAAACAGAGTGGTGACGACCTGCAACTTTGCGGATGCTCCCTGATCCCGTCGCTTGCAACCGGCCAGAACAATAACAGCAATGGCCATGATTGACATGACAACAAACAGCATGCTGCGCTTCATAGCATTACCTCCGCATGTTCTTGACAGCAGGTGCCGCAAACCCCGTTGATCTGGAGGATATGCGAGGTGACCCGACCACCGGAGCGCCGGGCGATATCGCGGGAAACGCCATCCAGTCCGCACTGTTCCACATCCTCGACCCGTCGGCATGATTCGCAGACAAAGTGGTGGTGATGCCCCTGGTTGGCGCAGAGGAAATAATACTGTTTGCGGTCCGACAGAAATATTCTGGTAATCACCCCGGCTACAGCCAGTTCATCAAGGATTCGATAGACCGTGGGCAAGCCGATACTGCCCAGTTTTGGCTTGACGCGGTTCCAGACCTCGTCGGCCGACAGATAGGAGCGTTCACCCCCCAGACAGTTCATAATCTCCTGCCGGCGGGGTGTCACCTTGAGATTCAGTTGTTTGAGTATTGCGGCACTATGTTCAGGTTCCATCGGCAACCGCCACCATGTAAATGAAAGTTATTTTTATTTATAAGCCGTAGGTGCAATTTAGTCAAGCCTGCAAAACATGCAAGCCGACAGTGCGTACGTCTGCCGGAACACCCCCCGCGTGTTGACAGCTGATTGATAGTTTTACATCTATTCGCTATAATAAAATAAATGAATGCCTCGCAGACAGGGGGTCGTTATGAAAACGTCAGTGCGTATAATTATTGCGGCGGTTGTTGTGTGCATGGTGGGATTAATGTCGGCAGCTACTGCGGATGCCAGACATTTTGGCTACGGGCCACACGTAGGTGTGGGACTATGGTTAGGCCCTGGATGGGGATGGGGGCCTGGGTGGGGAGGTTCATACTATGCTCCATCCTTCTACCCGTATTATCCCTACTATTATGCGGAGCCGCCGGTAGTTATCCAGCAACAGCCCGAGGTCTATGTTCAACCGGTCCCACAGGCAGAGCAGACATACTATTGGTATTTTTGCAGGGACCCGCAAGGCTACTATCCGTATGTAAGCCGGTGTCCGAGCGGCTGGATGAAGGTTGTGCCGACACCTCCAGCTTCACCTTCAACAGCGCCAAAATAAAGGGGTGACGTAATCATGAAAGTCGCGAAACAGCTTTTGTCATATCTGTTAATGGCCGTGGTGGCTGGCTGTGCAACCATCCCGGCGGGACCAAGTGTGAGAGTGTTCCCGACGCCCGGAAAACCGTATGATCTCTTCCTGTCAGAGGATTCGTACTGCCGCCGGGTCGCGGAACAACAGATCGGTATTTCGCCTCAGGAGGTTGCAGAACAGCATACGGCCACCGGTGCCGTCATTGGGACAGCTGTAGGGACCGGTATAGGCGCGGCCCTCGGATCTGCTTCAGGTAATGCCGGACCTGGAGCGGTAATTGGCGCTGTAAGTGGACTGCTCATCGGCTCCTCCGCCGGCTCCGATTCCGGCCGGTACGAGGGGCAGGCAGCCCAAAGACGTTATGACACCGTCTATCTGCAATGCATGTATTCATACGGCAATCAGGTCTACAGCCCTGACCAGAGATACTATCGTCGCCGGACGGTTATCGCACCGCCGCCTGATGCGGACTATGAATACACCCCTCAGGAGTACACCACATCCCCGTATCCGCCGCCCAATACCCCACCTCCTCCCCCTTATCGTTAATCCGGGCTGGGTCGCGGGTATTCCTGTGATTGCTGCTGACGGACTGGCTCGATTGTGGAGGTGTTCGGTTCAGACAAACAGCGGCACGCTGGAACCCAGGCCATGGACCACGCTCGTAAACGCATCCCGGTTTTCCAGCTTGTCCCGGCCGAAACGCTCGGCAAACAACTCCTGTATATGAGGAATCCGGGAGGTGCCTCCGGTCAGAAAGACCGTATCTATCTGCGACGGCTTGAGTCCTGACCCTGCGACAACCTCATCGACGCAATCTGCAATCTGCAGAAAGTTTTCCCTGTTGATCGTCTCAAACTCACCCTTGCCGATGTTCTCGCTGATGGACAGGTCACGTTCCGTGAATCGGATCAAGGTCTGCTCCAGCTCGGAAAGGTCACACTTGGCCTTTTCTATGGCCTGAAACAGGAAAAAACCGAAATTGTCGCTGATGATGTTCTCCAGATGTTCGATAGCCTGGCGATCGTCGGTAGTGCCCTTGATCACCCGGATATGTTCCCTGGTTGCGCGCGCCCGCAACAGCGGGATGCGATGCCACTGACAGAGGGTGTAGATGATGCTCCTGGGAACATTGACCCACTCATCCTTGCCCATGGTCTTGTAGCGGGCATAACGACCGAAATGGCGCGCGACCTTATCCCACATGATCTGCGAATCGAACTTGTCTCCCGCCACATAGACGCCCCCCAGCGAGAGTACATCGTTGCGCCGGTCGGAACGGGCAAAAGCGCCACCCTTGACCCTGATGACCGAGAAGTCCGAGGTGCCGCCGCCGAAATCGCCGATAAACACAGTCCGCTCCTGACCGGCTTGCAACATGCTTTCAAAGGCCAGCGCCGCCGCAACCGGCTCATACTGGAACCAGATGTTTTTGAAACCGGCCTTGCGGGCCGCCTTTTCAAGGCGCTGCTCGGCTACTGCGTCCTTGGCGGCATCTGTCGAAAATACCACCGGCCGCCCCAATACAACACTCTCCACGAGGCTGCCCACATGCGCCTCTCCCCGGTTCTTGATCTTTCTGAGGATAATCGCTACCAGGTCATCGATGGCATAACGCTTGCCGAATATCTCGGTGCTCTCGAAACTGGTGTTCGGCAGAAAGGTCTTGATCGACTGCATAAAGCGTCCGGCGGCCCCTTCGCCGACGTACTGACGAATGGCCTCATTCCCGACAAGAATCTCGTCATCCTCGCTAAAATAGAGCACCGAGCGCATCAGCTCTCCGGCCCGCTCACAGCCATCCACGGCAATCACCTCGACCGTGCCGTCCCGGTATACTGAAAGCGCCGAATTGGTTGTGCCAAAATCGATGCCGAATACAATCTGCATCTACCATCTCCTCAAGCGGCTTGAAATCCGTTATTTGTGTGCGATATTCTGCCCGGCCACCATAAATTATACCGCTGTCTCACACAAAAGCCCGCTATGTAGCGGGCTTTTGTGTGAGACAGCGAAGGCTTTCTCTGCCGGGCGATTACATTGTTGTCAGTGTCTCACGCCTTGAATCGACCCATTTCAACCTGTAGTACCTCTATCTGCCGGGCTAGTTTGACAAGTACCTCGTCCATGACCATAGTTGAAGTAACGTGCACATCGGTTGAATTCTCTATGTCTTTAAGGGATTCGCCGATCCTTTCGGCGCTGGCCGCCTGAAGTATGGAAGCCTCGCAAATCTCCGCCACCATGAGATTGATCTCTTCATTGGCATTAACAACCTGGGAAGATGAATTCTGATGGTTGCTGATGGAATGCATCACCTCGCGGGTGAGTTCTCTCATGCGTTCAACCGCCGAGGTGATCAGCTCGCTGCCGTGGCTTTGTTCCTGGGTTGATCGGGCAATCTGTTCCACCATTTCGGCCACCCGGTCCATTGCCAGCCTCACCGCCTTACTGGCCTCCGCTTGATTGACCGCCGTGGTATTGATTTCCATCATCTGACTGCTGGCGGTTTGAATGCCGTCGACAATCTTCAGGAGGGCCTTGCCGGATCGCTGCGAAAGCACGCTACCCTCGGAGATACGCTTTTCGGAAAGCGTGATGGCATGTACCGCCCGCTCGGTCTCTTCCCTGACCCCCAGTATAATCTCGGATATCTCCCTGGTATGGCTGCCGGTGCGTTTAGCCAGATTCTTGATTTCCAGGGCAACCACCGCAAAGCTTTTTCCGCGCTCCCCGGCCTGCGCTGCGATGATGGAGGCATTAAGAGCCAGAAGATTGGTCTGCTCGGCGACCTCGTCGATGACAGAGAGGATGGTGCCGATATTGGCTACCCTTTTGGACAGGTTTTCGATGGCATCGAAGGTGATGGTTGAAGATGATTGAATCTCATTGATACCGGCAATCGTTGCTTCGACAGCCTTCCAGCCATCCTCGGCATCTTTTCTGACGACCTCGGCTATACGAGACGTATCGGCAGCCTGGATTCCGATCTGGTTGATGGCGAAGTCCATCTCGCTGACAAGCGCCGCAGTTTTTGAGGTGTCGGTTGCGAGAATGGCTGAATTCTCCTCGATCTGTCGAACTTCCATCGCCATTTCAATGATAGAGGAGCTGACTTCTTCCACCGAGAGTACGAGAGATTCCAGGAAACGCGTTGCAGATTCAAGGCTTTGCGACATGTCCATCATGGAGGTGGTGTTGCTTGACGACAAACTGGAAAGAGTCACGACCGACCCGGAGATATCGGTAATGGAGCGGTTGATCTCCCGTATCTCCTTTGAAGTTCGTTTGAGTCCCTCGGATTGTATGGCTGCCGAAGCGACCCCTTTTTCGGAGAGCTGACTAATGGTTGCGGAGATATTCCTGAGTTCATGCAGGGAGGCATGGACCTTGCTGATCGCACCGGCCAAGCGTTCCATCATGGAATTAAAGTTTTCGGCCAGCAGGGACATCTCTGATTCACCCATGAAATTAACCCGTTCAGTCAACTCGCCCTCGGCAGCCTTATTCATGGCACCGGCGATCTGCCGGATACGGACAACCAGTTTGCGGGAAATGAGAATCCAGATGACCGCCACCATGAGGATAATGTTGAAGATATAAAGGAGTGCGAGAAATTCCCGGCTGGGGGTATCCGGCCACAGCGTAGCGAAGATCCCGGCCAGGGAAAATACAATCCCGAGCACAAGGAATGTTCGGATAAGATTGGTACCGGTTTTGAGCTTCTTCACGTGGCATTCCTCCCGAAACTGTGGAATGAACTTTAGTTGATAGTGTGACGGATGGTCGTGATACCTTCATTAAAATAGATGTCACGTAATATCGCCTATTCTTAGGTTGTAGCCAAGAAAAAAATATATTCACACCACCATGTCAACTTAGGCCGGCATCAATCAAGCCATGGGTTCACGTAACAGCGAAAAACGGGTGTATACTTTGAGGCAACAGTATCATCCAAGGAGTCTCACATGACCACCCCGGTGTACGACGTCATCATCATCGGCAGCGGTCCTGCCGGTCTCGGCGCGGCCTTTCAACTCTCGGAACACTCTCCTGCACTCTCTATCCTGATGATTGACCGGGAGCGCATCTGCTCCGGTGGATTATTGAACGACTGCAAGCAGAACTACACCTATCCCATCGGTTTTGCAGCAGACAACTGGACCCGCGCAGAGGCCGAGCGTCTCCTGCCACTGGTGGAGAGACAACTGCAACCGATCATCAAGGATAAGCACAACCTGGAGGTTTATCGACGGCGCGCGGAGCGTTTGGGAGTGACCCTGCTTGACATCCGTCAGGCACATGTCGGTACCGACCGCAGCCGGATACTGATCCAGCGCCTGCTTGACGAGCTTGACATGCGCGGGGTGCAGTTCCTTCTGGAGCAGGAGGTGATCGATGTCTTCGACGACAGCAATGGTACGGGGGCCGTTATCAAAAACGGACAAACCTTGCAGGCCCGCAAGGTGATCGTAGCGCCCGGACGGAAAGGGTTCCATTTTCTCCAGCGGGTGATGGAGAAAATGGGGATCACCTACATTGACAACGTGGTGGATGTCGGCATCCGCATCGAGACGCGGCTGGCCAACTATCCGATCGTCAAGGACTATTACGACCCCAAGTTCCAATTCCCGGAGGGGGTGCGCACCTTCTGCACCAATTCAGGCCATGCGCGGGTGGTGCTGGAGCGTTACCAGGGCTTCAGTCTGGTCAATGGCCACGCCCTCTCCGAGGCGCAGGCGGGAAACAATCTGGTGAATTTCGCCCTGCTCAAAACCATCGGTCTGAAGGCCCCGGTTCGCAGCGGACAGCAGATGGCGGTCTTTCTGGCGACACTGGCCAACGAGATCGGTGGCGGCAAACCACTCATGCAACGGGTGGGAGATTTCCGGATGGGGAAACGTTCCACCGCTGAAACCTTTAACGAAGATCTTTACGACTTCCCCCCCAGTTGTCCGGTCACGGCCGGCGATCTGGGTCTGGCTGTGCCGGCCAAGATCATGCGCCACATCTGGGCAGCCCTGAAGAAGCTCGATACCATCGTTCCGGGCGTCCTGCACCCCAGTACGATCATGTATTACCCCGAAATCAAAATGTACGCCAACAAGCCCGTCTTTCTGGACCGATATTTTCGGGTGAGTACGAATGTTTACATGGCCGGTGACGGAGCCGGTACTTCGCGCGGTATCACCGGCGCCTGGGCCAGCGGAATCAGGGCTGCGGAGGGAATTCTGCAGGGAAGTTGAGGAGGGGCGGGGGAAATGATAAACTCCCTATGCATCGTCTCATAACAGTGAGGAATTTTATCGAAGTTTCAGGGTCGTAAGAATCTTACCTGTCACCCTGTTAACGACATGACCGCGCGGCAGTGAGGAAAAGGGAGGCGATTTGCGGCTGCCGAGTTGCCGAATCTCTTCCAGAATCCGCGCATCCTTGCGGATCTTGAGTCCCAGATGGAAGGCCTTGATGGCTTGTTCTCTTTTATTTGCAAGCAGATAGATGCGGCCCAGATGCAAATAGTGTTCACTGTTATGCGGACTCATGTTGATAGCCTTGTGGCACAGCTCAATCCCTTTCTGAAACTGTCCTGCTTCCCGCGCCAGACTATATCCCATCAGTGACAGCATTTCCGGTGATTCCGCATGACCGTGTTCGCTATTCCCCATTACTCACCCCTCATGCCGCGAAATGTATCAGTTAATTTAATGAGTTTCAAAACCGCTCTCCTTAACTGCTTGCCAGCTTGCCTTATATTGCAAAATAAGATCCAATCCAGCCTGGCAACAGACATTTGTGGTTTACTGTAACAGAATATCATACATCGGACAGCCGTGGCAACGCCGCCCTGAGCAGGTTTGCCGGGGTAATGTTACGTGGCTGCGGGAATAGCGAACCGTTAGATCTGGTCAGTGCAAACCTTTCTCGGTTGGCAAACCGTTTGCTCGCCACAGTTTCATGTGTCCTTCAAGCGAAAAAACCTGCTCATACCCCTGCAGGTAAAGTGACAACCCGGCAAGCCCCGCCCGCGGGCCGTGTTCACAGTAGAGAACAAACGCTTCATTCTTTGCGTACTTCAGCTCCTTGAGTCCCGAGCCGATGCTGTAAAACGGGATATGAACCGCGCCCGGCAGATGATCGCTGTCATATTCACCCCGTGACCGGACATCAACGATCACGGGAGCCCTATGTTCCTGCATCTTTTTGAGCAGATCGGTTTGGGTTATGGTTGTTGCACAGCCGGAGATAAGCATGCAGACCGTTAAAACAATGAACAGGATTGCTGACGTTTTCTTGCGGCTTCCCCAACCTGCCGCATCAATCCGCTCCATTGTTCTGAAGTTCATGAATGACCTCGATCAGCTCCTGTCTGTTCAGGATGCCCTTCTTTTCCAGTACCGTAATCAACGCCAGCATTTCGTAACTATGGGAAACGACAAGTTGCTCCAGTGAAACGGATTCTTCTGTGGGACTGTGTTCGGGCATGTAATATCCTTTCAATGTATCGGTTGATATGGGGATGGCCGCGACAAACTGATTTGGTGGCCTGTCTCCATGATTATTCAGCAATTATCCTGCCTCTCAGTACAGCGCCTTGACACCCGCCACCGCAACCGCCAGACCAAGGGCACTCATCGCAAAAAGCAGAACCAGCCAGCCGAGAAGACCCTTCACCCCGCCCTCTCCGCCCCCGCGCACCTTTTGGACCAGCAGCAACAGGGCAGCGATAAAGAGAGTGCAACAGATCGTAACACAGAGCGGACACCATCCGCCGATGATGAACTTCTGGATCCAGAGCAGGCGAAACTCGGCGCCGATGCCGCTGAAGATCAGCGCGGACAGCAGCCAGTCCAGCCGGTAATCCCTTCTGCGCAGCCAGAGAACGGCCAGGATCAGGCTGAAATAGCCGATGCCGAACCATCCCATGTTGAGACCAAACAGGGTGAAGCTGGCGGTGTCCCGGCAGGCGGAGACCATGCACATTTCCTGGATCACGGAAAATACGGCAACGAGCCACCCTGTTCCCAGGGCCAGCCAGAGCAGGATCGTCAGAGCACGGGAGTTGCGGGTATTGGGCGAATTGCCCTGTTCAGCTGCTGCTGCAAGCATAATGTTTCTCCCTGTTCAACAACGTAGGTCAGATTTTGCTTGTGGTGAATTCATCAAATTATTCGGCTCCTCTTTTTGCGCACAACGTGGAACCGATGCTCCGGCCTGCTGTGCAGCCGGTTAATCCGGTGGCTGTTACGGAACCAGTGTTTTTGCATGAATGCGTGTGAACAGATATTCGGCGATCTGAACAGGAAGGATGTAAGCGGGGTTTGCGTGCCATGTTGAAAACTATATCACTCAAAACTTCCAAATGCAAAGCATGACACTGCTGACACACCTGATTCCACCAGGCGACCTCACTCTGATTTCATGACGGACGATCTTTTTCGCGCAGCCACGCAATTGAACCAAATTGATACTACTTGATACTACATGATTCGTTTTGGTAACTGATATGTAACCAGGTGACGTCACGGTTGAAATTAATCTGTAAGCGGCATAATTGCGCTGTTTGGCAGACGGCAGTACAATGTAGCAAACGACCGAGATCTGCGTAGACAAGGAATTCAGGTCTGGCCGGTTCCTTCCGGTTGAGGTGATCCTCAACAGTGTGGCGACTCCGCAGTGGGGATATCCACAGCGCCTGTCGCGGTGTGTTAAAGATACCTAGTAGTACGATTCATAAATATATTTACAAATAATGCTGTTTTTGCCATGATTGCGCTAAATCACATGAGGAGGCGATCATGGCACGAAAAACAATGCGAGCTCCACTGGTACTCACCGATGAAAGCAGAAAATTACTC
>DAHZCG010000009.1 GCA_027404165.1 Geobacteraceae bacterium | reverse complement strand
GCCAAACTTGATATGTATAAAACTTTTGGGTCCCAGAGCGATTCTCAAGTTACTGGCAATTATTTTGCTGACCGCGTAGGCGTATTTGATGGCACACTCGGTCATGTTCCATCAGATGGTTTATTGAACGTCGACCGTGCCTATGCCACCTGGAGCAACATCGCCGATCAGCCGCTCTGGTTTTCGGTCGGCCGTCGTCCGTCCACCAATGGCGCTCCCAGCAATCTGCGTCTGAACAACGAGCGTCCCGGCAATGGCGGCACACCCGCCCTGCTGGTTGACTATGCCTTTGACGGTATGACCATCGGCTATGCCCCGGACATCGACATGCTGCCGGGCGCCTATGCCAAGGTATGTTACGGCCGTGGTTTTGACAGCGGCCTCAAGACGCCGACCAACAGCATCAAGGATACGGATATGCTCGGGGTAGCGGTTCTCCCGATCGACACCGATCCGCTGCGCGTGTGGCTGCAATGGAACCGCGGCTTCGATATCTTTGACTTCCCCGAAATGAATAACACGATCTTCGGCAATACCAGGCCGACTGTCAATCTCGGCAGCATCGACTGGTACGGTGCCGGCGCCATGAGCACCCTCAAGGATATCGGCCCGGGCAAACTGAACTTTTTCACTGACTTTGGTCTGAGTGTTACCCATCCCAGTGACAATGTCTCGGCCGCCGCCGGTTTCCAGGGTCTTATGACCGGCGGATTCCTGGCCCCCGAGGCGCCCAAGGAAAAAACCGGCTGGGCAGTCTACGCCGGAGTTCGTTATGACCTGCCATCAAAAACAAAGATCGGCTTCGAGTTCAACCACGGCTCTAAAAACTGGATTACCTTTGCTCCGGCGGCAGACGACATGTGGACCAGCAAGGTCGGTGTGCGTGGTAATGTCTATGAGCCCTATGTCATCCAGGAACTCAACCTGAAGCCTATTTCCAGCTATTTTGCCAAGGCCTTCTTCAAGATCGGCTACCAGTACTATGATTTTGAGTACACCGGCAGCAACAACTGGGTTGGAGCTCCCCAGAAGATCTCCTCAATCCAGCCTTCGGACCTGATGTTGATGACCCCCGTGAAATCAGCGCATGATATCTACGGTACTTTTGAAGTCAAGTTCTAGCATGTCTCGCTTCCCGGGCAGGCGCCTGCCTGCCCGGGATAATTTAAAAGAGGTTGTTGGGTCGTGTATTACCCCCTGGCGGAAGTATCCTGCCAGTACAAAAACGAAAAGGAGTCAGTCATGAGAAAGTTGGTTTCAGTAGTAATGTTGGTGGCAATGATGGTTGTTTCACTAGGATCCTTTGTGCGCACTGCCAGCGCGGAAGATGTCAAGATAACCGGCGTTATCACCAAGATTGAAATAGCCGCCGATCAGAAGTCAGCCGTTGCCGTGTTGAAGGTCAATGATTCAGGAGAATTAGTCTCCATTATTATTACCGATGATCTGACCCTTGACAAATTCAAGGATCACCGGATTGTGGTAGGGGACGAAATTCGCACCAAATTTGAAAAAAATGGCGATAAAAATACCAGCAAGTTCTTCAAGAAAACCGCCGGCTGCTGACCCTGATCGACCTTCGAGGAGGGGCTCTCAACATGAAATCGCAATCAGTTCATTCGCTGCTGTTGGCTCTGGCGGTAGCGGGAATATCCGCTTCCGTGGCCGTTACCTCCTTTGCAGGCCAGGCTGACCCGACGATTGCCGGGGCATGCGCCAACTGCCACAAGGCTGAGGCGGGCGTATTGCTGGGCACGTTCGACAATGTTGCTTTCAAGGCCAAGACCATTCAGGTCAAGATCGATGACGCCACGGAGTTGGTCAGGTTCGACGAGGACGAGATCAAGGTCATAAACGGCGCCGGCACGAGTGGTGACGGTGAATTGCTCAAGGAGCACAAGATCCGCAATGGCCGCGAGATACGGATTACGTATGTCGAGAAGGATGGTGTTAAAGACGCGCTCAGTCTGATGGAAAAACCACCGGTTAAAATTCCGGCGGACATGGTGATGACCACTGCCGATCTTGAGACGCTGGTTGCCCGGGGGCCGGAAAAAGGAAAGTATTTTCTGTATGATTCACGCCCGCTGCCCCGTTTTCAGGAAGGGGCCATTCCGACAGCCGTAAACCTTCCCTTCCCGGACTTTGACACACTGGCCGGGAAGCTGCTCCCCAGGGACAAGGATGCACTGCTTGTCTTCTATTGCGCCGGCCCAACCTGCTATACGAGCGCCGGATCAGCATACCAGGCCAGGAAACTCGGCTACACCAGGGTCAAGGTGTACAGGGATGGCATGTCGGCCTGGTCGGCAACGAATTATGGCGTTCTCTCCGCCCGGTTCCTGAAGGAAGCCTGGATTGACAAGGGGATCCCCTGCGTTTTGTTGGATGCGCGTCCGGCCAGCGTGGCCGCAAAAGGTTTTATCAAAGGCGCTGTTGCATTTCCGGCTGCAAAAGCGGCCAAACTGATCAGGAAATTGCCGCCAAAGGATGCCAAAGCTCCGATTGTCATCTATGACGGCAAGGATGGCAAGCAGGCTGCCAAGGTTGCCAGGGGACTGCTCAAGACCGGTTATGGCGAGGTCATGGTGTTGAGCGACGGGTTTGCTGCCTGGCAGGCAGCCAGATACGAGGTGGCAACCGGAAAGATTGCCACGAAGGCAAGCTATCTACCCAAACCGAAACCGGGTGAAATCAACCTGGACGAATTCAAAAAATACGCCGCCAAGCTTCCGGCTGATGTCATGATTATCGATGTACGCAATGCGAAAGAGGCCAAGGACGGCATGCTCAGAACCGCCAAGCTGATTCCGTTTGAAGAACTCAGGAATCGTTTGGCAGAGATACCCAAGGACAAGTTGATTGTCACCCAATGTTCCACCGGGGTACGGGCCGAGATGGCCTATCATGCCCTGAAACAGCTTGGTTATGTGAAAGTCGGATTTGTGAATGCCAGGATAGATTTCGAGAAGAATGGCACGTACAACATCACGAAGGAGTAACGCCATTTTGCGCAGCATCCCCGTCAAATGACAGGGAACGGGCGAAACCCCGATGCCGATTTTCTAAAAACTTTTTATTTATCAACAACAATTCGAATATCAATATAATTGGAACAAGCATTGCAAAGACGTGGATACATACTACGGTAGCGGGTATGAATATGTCTCTCGTCGAAAGGAATTGAACATGTCTGGAAGAATTGTAGCGATCATGTTGGGTTGCGCTTTACTGGCAACAACAGTTCAGGCCAAGGAGCATCCGGGGAAAGAACAGATTCTCAAAGAGGGATACCATGGGCCGAAAACCTGTGAAGAATGCCATCCCGGCACGGCCAAGGAGTTTCTTAAAACGGTGCATTGGAAGCACGCCTCGAAGGTTGATAATGTCGATAATCTTGACCCCAACAAAGAATACGGCATGAAAAACCGTATTTATACGATGTGCAACGGCAACGATATCGTCAATAACCTGAAGGAAGTACCACCAAACGCGCTGGGCAAGACCAAGTTTGTCGGCTGCAATACCTGCCATCCGGGTGATCACTCGGTTGATGTCGGAAGTACCGGACCCGAAGCGGAACAGTCGATTGACTGTTTGATCTGCCATTCCTCCAAGTATGACTACAGTAAAAGAAAAGCGGTTAAGGATAAAGACGGCAGGGTTATCATGACCCAGGACCGCAGCACCGAGGCGGCTGCCAACATCGGCCGGCCCGGCATCAAGAATTGCATGATATGTCACGAGGGCGCCGGCGGAGGGGCCTTGATCAAGCGTGGATTTTCCATGGCCAAGAATGACGAGGTTCATGTGACAAAGGGCATAATCTGCGTTGACTGCCACCAGGTGAAAAATCATAAATTCCCCACCGGCCGCGATCCCAACAACTGGGCCAGTGACGGCATCTACATGACCTGCGTCGGCGAGTGTCACAGCGATAAACCGCATAAGGATGCGGACTATAACCGGCATACCGCCAAAATAGCCTGCCAAACCTGCCATATCCCCAGAACCGGTGGCGCCTTTTCCAAGGACTTCACCAAATGGGAGAAACAGGACAATGGTTTTTATGAGCCATCAACCCTGAAACGGGAAGTTAATCAAACTACACCCGTTTACGCCTGGTATAACCTGACCGTCAGCAATACCCCGCATTTCATAGGTCCCAAGGGAAGCCGGACCGATGGCAAGAGCAAGATCTACCCCTTCAAGATTTTCCAGGGTAAAGCCTATTTCAACCAGTTGAATGGTCAGTTGATGTCAATGGACTTCGCGCCGCCGATCGCCAATGGCGATGCGCTTGCGGGTGTCGCCTCCGCCGCCAAGATACTTGGCATCAAGGATTATAAACCGGTGCCGGGATGGCAGACGATCTATTTTGCGAGCAGTCATCAGGTTGCGCCCAAAGGCAAGGCCCTGACCTGCTCCAACTGCCATGCTATCAATGGTGTGCTTAAATTTGAAGAGCTGGGATACAACGCCAAGGAAATCGAAAAACTTACCAATCCTGAACTCTATTTTGAAAAGGTGCTCAAGATTCAGGAGAAGGACGAATGGTAGGTTAGCGGTACGTACACGTTAGTCGATATGGGGCGTGATAGCTTCACGCCCCATATCTTTTAGTTCTGGTGCCAATTGTGAATACCTTCCAGCGTGTCGGAAAACTCATCGGTAATGGCATTCGCTATCGCTATCTGAAAAAGACCGGCCACCCGTACCGGCTTGAAGCGATCAGCCTCGAAATCACCCATCGCTGCATCTGCCAGTGCAGTATGTGCAATATCTGGAAGATTCCGGCGCATGTTCAGGACCTTGCTTTCACAGACTGGCTGAAACTGCTTTCCTCGCCCGAGCTCCAGTACCTCAAGGAGCTGGACCTGACCGGTGGGGAGCCCTTTTTAAGGGATGACCTGGGCAAACTGCTTCAGGAAATCTGTGATCGTCAGCCAACTGATTTTCCGGGCTTACGCACGGTAGCGATTACCACCAACGGAATTCTGACCGAAAGGATTCTGAACGGTACCCGTGAAATAATCGCCCCTCTACGCGACAGGGGCATCGACCTTGTACTGGCATGCGGTATGGATGGCGTAGGGGACCTTCACGACCGGGTCAGAAACTACCCCGGAGCCTGGCAGAGGCTTCAGGAAACCCTTGCCGGGCTTTACTCCCTCAGAAAAGAAAATCCCAACCTGGTACTCGGTATCAAGACCACGGTGGTACCGCTCAATGCCCATGATCTCGATCGAATCGCCGATTATGCGGCCGAACACGGTCTGTTCACTATTATTTCTCCACGCATTATTACCTCCAACCGCTTTAAAAACAGTGACAGGGAGGCCGAGCTACGGTTTAGGCCCGAAGAACTCGAAATGCTGATCCGTTTTTACGAAGGTCCACAATTTGCCTGGAGCGGTCATCGTGAGACGTTGCTGGGCTTCCTGAAGAATGGCCGGATGAAAAAGAACTGCTCGGCCGGTGTAAATTACCTGTTTGTCCGCCATAATGGCGATGTGTTTGCCTGCCCGATCTTGCCGGTCGTGCTGGGGAATGTAACAGATCAAACTCTGGAAGAAATTTATCGGAGCCAGGCTGCCGCCCGCTTCCGCAAACAGGTTGGGAAGTTTCCTGCATGCAGCGTCTGTACTGAACCTGGTCTGGAGCGCATCTCCTGGCCTCTCGAAGGGTTTGCCCTGTTGGGGCGTATGGCCACCATGGGTACGAAGGGTTTTGACCGCCTCGTCCGGCATATGGGAATAGACAAGTACCTGTAAGTGCCGCCAGATGTTGTGCCCGGTGAGCAGGATCTGGAATCGATCGAGGTTTCATAACGTGCTCAGGCAGCGGACTTCGTGCTGATTGCGAAAGGATGAAAAGACCATGAATACACTGCTCGACTACCGGTTTCTCATCCCGCTTGCGCTGTTTCTCGGCCTTGCGCCTTTCTTTCCGCAGCCGCACCTGGTGGAAAAGATCAGGATGCTGATGGCCGGCACGCTGAAACGGCCTATCGATATCTTTGATCTGATGTGGCACTCATGGCCATTCGCGTTGTTGTTGTACCGTATTTTCAGAGACCTGATCAGTACAGCAGGTTGATAGAAGGAGATTACATGCAGCCCCAGGAATTATTGAAACGTATGAAGACCAGGCAGTCCCCCATTGTTCTGGATGTCCGTAGCGGCATTGAATTCCGGAATGGGCATATACCCGGTGCACGCCATTCTCCGGCCTTGAAGATTTTGTTGCGACTGGCGCCTATCCCGTCCGACAGGGACACTGAACTGGTGCTGACCTGTGAGCACGGCCCTCGTGCCCAGCTTGCCAAGGGACTGCTGGGAATCTTCGGTTATCGGAATGTGGCGCTACTCGCAGGGCACATGGCTGGCTGGAGACAAGCCGGGCATTCTCAAGAAAAATAAGCAGACCGTACATGTTTTAAGCAGTTCTGTTGAGCTGCATAATTATCCATAGGGGAGACAGGCATGAAGATGCGAATAGTTGTCGTCGGCGCAAACGCCGCCGGGGCCAAGGCCGCCTCAAAGGCGAAACGAATCAATCCCAAGGCGGAAGTCACCTTGATTGACAGAGGCACTTTTATCTCGTACGGCGCGTGTGGCATACCCTATTTCGTGTCCGATACCGTAGCTGACGTGAAGGAGCTGATGAGTACGGCGGTGGGCGTTGTCCGCGATGCCCACTTTTTTAAAAAGGTCAAGGGAGTAACAGTCCAGACCGGTGTTGAAGTGACCGGTATCGACCGTGAATCAAAGGTTGTCCATCTCCTCGATACGTCAACCGGACAGAGCTCATCGCTTGGATATGACCGGTTGATCCTCGCCACCGGCAGCTCACCGTTCATTCCCGCCATCGACAAGGTCGGCCTGCCCAATATCCTGACGGTCAAATCCATTGCAGACGCCGAGTTGCTGAAAAACTGCGCCATTTCCGGCGATAGGGCGTGTATTGTCGGCGGTGGACTGATTGGTCTGGAAACCGCTGAGGCCTTGCAGAAAAAGGGTATGCGGGTGACGGTCATCGAAATGCGCGATCAGCTCCTGCCGGGAGTACTGGACCCGGAAATGGCGTACCTCGTCGAGAAACACCTCAGGCAGCAGGGGGTGACGGTTATGACCGGTTGCGCTGTGACCGGGTTCATCGGGCATACAACGGTATCGGCTGTGCGTATCGGCGGACAGGAACTGCCCGCCGATCTGGTGGTGCTGGCACCCGGCGTGACCCCCAATGTCGGACTGGCTCGGGCCGCAGGTCTCGATCTAGGGGTAACCGGCGCTATCTCGGTCGATGCGCGGCTCTGTACCAATGATCCCGCTATCTATGCCTGTGGTGACTGCTGCGAAACCAACCATCTGATCACGGGTAAAAAGGTCTATATCCCGCTGGGCAGTACCGCCAATAAACAGGGGCGTGTCGCCGGAATCAATGCTGCCGGAGGTGAGGCTGTCTTTGCTGGAGTTATCGGCACCAGCATCCTCAAGGTTTTCAATATCAATGCCGGCAAAACCGGTCTGAGCGAAAGCGAGGCGCGGGCCAATGGCTTTGACGTGGAGACAGTACTCTCGCCGGCCCACGACAAGGCGCACTTCTTCCCCGGCGCCAAGCCGATCGTCCTGAAGTTGGTCGCAGAACGCACAACCGGTAGATTGCTCGGTCTGCAGGCCGCAGGTGAGGGTGCCGTGGACAAACGGCTTGATGCCGCGGCAACCGCCATAACCTTCCATGCCACCGCCGAGCAGCTGTCGCAGCTGGACCTTGCCTATGCCCCACCGTATTCCGCAGCCATGGATAACCTGATCGTGGCTGCGGATATCCTGAAAAACAAGCTGGCCGGCCATGCCAGAGGTGTCTCGCCGCATGACGTGAAGCGTAAGTTTGACGCAGAGGAGGATTTCATCCTGCTCGATGTGCGCTCACCGGCAGAGTATGACGAAACCGGGATCGAGGGGGCAACACTGATGCCTTTGGGCCTGTTGCGGGAAAAACTGGAAGAACTCCCCAGGAACAAGGAGATCATCACGTTCTGCAAGGTCAGCCTGCGAGGGTACGAAGCCCACAGAATCCTTGACGCCGCAGGTTTTGAGAATACAAAATACATGGATGGCGGCATTCTTGCGTGGCCATATCCGCTCAGAGACGCAAGCTGACGTAGTAAGGCTGCATCAGTCAGCTCGACGTGCTATCTATGCAGGATCACGAGTGCAATAAATGTACAATGTATTGATCGGGGCTAACTTTCATCATGCCTCTCCCGCGAATTACCCATAAACGCCAGTTTGTTCAGGGCCTCTTGATCGTTACGGCGTTGCTCCTGCCGTTTGTGACGATAGCGGGCAATCCTTTTCTCCGCATGGATATCGCCGGGATGACGCTCTTTCTGGCGGGGATACCGCTTAGGATCGATCAGTTTTATCTTGTGCTGCTGGTGGTTTTACTGGGTGTGGTTTCTTTTTTGCTGGTGACGACCGTGCTTGGAAGGGTCTGGTGCGGCTGGCTCTGTCCGCAAACGGTTTTCAATGATCTGATGGATGTGGTGACGCGAAGATTCAAAACGACGGTGCCTGTTTCAGTTGTGCGACCTCTCGAACACCTGTCAGCCTTGATTCTTGCGAAGTTGATCGCCTTCAATATGTTCTGTTGGTTCATGCCTCCCGGTCAGGTTGTTACAGACCTTCTTCATCTCTCCGATCACCGCTTCATGGTTGTGATCTTCCTGGTGATGACGCTGTGCGGTTATCTCAACCTGATGCTGATCAAGCGGAGTTTCTGCCGCAGTTATTGTCCCTACGGCAGATTCCAGACGGCCTTGATGGATGCCGGCACCCTGAACCTGTCCTTTCTGGAAGAAACCCGGGAGCGTTGCGTGCGGTGTAACGCCTGCGTTCGCAGCTGCCCGATGGGAATCGATATCCGTAACGGTTTTCAGGTTGAATGTATTGGCTGCGGGCGCTGTATCGATGCGTGTCGGGCCGTCATGGAGAAAAAACCTGACGGGCTCGGGTTGATCGGCTACCGTTTCGGGACGGTAAAAGGTACCAGGTTTCGTCTCGGCAACATAACGGCGATACTGTTATTGGCGACGCTGCTGCTGCTGGCAGGTCTGATCTGGGGAGTAATAACCAGAACCCAGTCTGTCTTTGCTGTTCAAAGGGTTGCAACTGCCGATCAGCGTCGTTTGCCGGACGGCTCGCTTGCACAGCCCTGGCGGGCAATCATCGGTAATCGCTCCCAAGCTTCCCAGGTGTACTCGCTCCGCGTTAACGGTGAACCTACCGGTGGTGTCGAACTGCTTGGGCAGGTACATGACATCGAGGTGGCGGCAAATCAGCACCGTGAAGTCATCTTTATGATTCACGCCGCCAAAAATGCACATCTGCCTGGCACGCTTCAGCTTCAGTTGCTGCTCAACGAGCGGCCGCAAGCATCTGTGACAATTTCGCCATGATGCTGCTCGTATTGCCGTAACATAAAGGAAAGGGTGAATGTATGGAGATGAGGATCACGTTCCCGGGCGGGAAAAAGGTAAATGCGGAAATCGGGGAGGTGGTCATTCCTACGGATCAATCGGTGGAAGATGGAGGTGAAGGATCTGCGCCAAGCCCTTTCATCTATTTTCTCGCTTCACTCGGCACCTGTGCCGGGATTTACGTTCTCAGCTTCTGTCAGCAACGGGGGATCGACACGGAAGGGATGCTGCTCACCCAGCAGATGGAATTCAGTATCGACGATACTGGCAAGAAAAGGCTTTCGAGGCTGACAATCGATATTCTGCTCCCCCCAGGTTTCCCTGAGAAATACCTGAACGCCATTGTAAAGACAGCGGAACTTTGCACGGTTAAAAAGGTTATGTCCGACCCTCCCGAGTTCATCATCACTGCTTCTTTGCCATAATGCAGCCGCGTTGCGCCCGTATTGTCCGTATACCAGCTTGTGCTGAATTTAAGAATCTGGTAGGTTGGCATCATGAATAAGTTCGCAAAACATGGACGCAGTTTTCGTTTCATAACCCTTCTGATCCCATTGTTTCTCGTCTTTGTGGGGATGAAGGTAACAGACTTTTCATGTCAGCATAAGCCCAAGCCTATGCGACGTGCTGTTCTGGATAATACTCCTTCCCGTACAATGGTTCATTCTGTTGTAAAGGTTGCTGAAGACCCTGCTATAGCAATTCAACTCAGCCTCGTTTTTCGTCCTGTTGTCGGTACCGCCTCTCAAGAACTCCACCACAATTATTTACCTGTACCCCCGTTGTCGCTGGGGCTCTCACCACCACGGGCTCCCCCCGGATTACCTCCTCTTGCCTAACACACCCGTTACATCCGGGCAGTTGCCTTGCGCAGAATGTGTCTGCTGGCACTGGTTCAGCCATATAAAGGCTTTTATAAAAATATAAACTAACAGGCAGAAACCTTATGACTACCTTTTTGTTAACGATCTTTTTCTGGGCTGTCTCGATCTGTTCCGGGACGGCAATGGATACCCCTGCTGCTTTGCTTCAACCACAGAGGATTGAATTGGGTAAGGGGTCAGCAACATACTCTTTCTCCGTGTATGCCAACAGGCCGATGAATTCGGATATGAAACGGGTCAAGCGTGTTGTCGTCATACAACATGGCTTGCAGCGAAACGGGCAAGATTATTTTAACGAAGGGATGAGGTTGATGATGGCCCGCGGTGTCACCAATGATAAAACCCTGTTGATCGCTCCGGACTTCTTGGCAACGCCTGACGTCGAAATAGCAGAGATGCAAGGGTTGCCCTTCTGGAAGGTAATGGGATGGCCAAGCGGCGAAGTATCTATTAATGCGCCATATCTAAGTTCATTTAAGGTATTCGATGATCTGTTGTCATTTGTGGCAAATAGAAGCCGCTTCCCGGCTCTGGTACGTATCGTGGTTGTTGGGCATTCTGACGGCGGGGCCTTTGTTCAACGGTATGCTGCTTTAAACAAAATCCACAAACGCATCCTCTCTTCCGGCATTGAACTTCGGTATGTCGTTGCTAATTCCCCGTCATATCTGTATTTCACACGCGAACGACCAAACGGCCATACCTTTACCTACTTCAACCCCGCCGGCTGTCATTCCTACAACGAATACCGTTACGGAATCGACAAAATTATTCCCTATGCGGGGAAGCACACGGGGCAGCAGCTGTTCATGCGTTATGCCGATCGTGATGTTACATATCTTCTGGGGTCTGATGATAAAGACCCGAACCACAGATTGCTGGACAAATCGTGCAGTGCTGAGGCCCAAGGCGCGAACCGTCTGAAACGTGGCCTGGCGTATATCCGATACGAGCACCATCTGGCTGACAATCAGGTCAAGCTCAAACATCGAGGCTACGAAGTTATTGGCGTAGGTCACAGCTATGAAGAAATGCTCGCTTCAAAGTGCGCAATCTCTCTGATTTTCGGAGTTCCGGAAGAAAAAAAATATTCTGGTGCTGTTTGTAAGAAAATCAGCTTCTGATTATTGGTAAAGGAGAGTGGTGAAGATGATATGAAACGTTGTCTTGAAATAATTATAATCTTTGCCCTGGTAATGGTAAGTAAAAACAGTTGTGCCGGTTGCAACTGTGATGATTGGGTCAAACGGGGTGGTTATTGTGTCGATTATGTAAAAACCAAGATCGCGACATTTCCAATCCCAAATTCTGTTGCTGAAATCACTACCCTCAAAAACGAGGAAATCTCCAAAGTTGCAGCAGGCGATGTTGCCATATTCGATCTCGGTAAATACTGGCATGTTGCCTATGTTGAAAAGGTACATAGGGATAGCCAGGGCAGTGCTTCTGCAATAGATGTAAGTGAGATGAATTTTGGCGGGAAATTGACTTTTCAAGAGTATAAGGAAACATGGAACCAAGGCAATGAGGACGAATGGAAAAGAGCTCTCTGTTGTGGAGTTACGGCAAAATATGGCCAGATTGATACGCGTCAAAATATTGCGATTAATTCAATCGAACAAATATGGTCTCCTGATGCTGCGGCAAAATGGTGGAATGTAGATGACGGTCTACTTGACAAGGTCAGGGAATCCTTGAATCGGTTCATCCAATTTACCGGGCGGGAGCTATGAACGTATTGCCAAGCAACTGTTTCCCGTTGTGATCTGCGGATGCCGTTGTCACAGAAATCCACAAGGCTTGATACCTGCTGTTTTTAATGGACATTACAAAAAAATGTACCTTTAAATAACGAATTATTTTTGTCGCAATAAGATTTAATCTACTCACACCACTTAGGCGCTGTTATGTCACATGAACCATCGAAGGCATTTGTTGAGCTTGACCTTACAATCCATATCTTTACAGTTTCGGCAACTCTGGTTGGCGTTTGTTTGACCGTCATAGGGATAATGCGACATTTAGGAGGTGCCCGGACGTCTCATTTTGGGGAGGAATTACTGGCCCTCGATGCATTTCTGTTTCTCTTTTGTTGTATTCTTTCCTACATAGCCTTGAAAATGGGTAGTCGTCTCAGCCAAAAGGAATTGTTGACAAATATCGCTGACTACCTTTTTATTTTTGCTCTGTCAATGATGGCGCTGATCTGTGGACTCATCGTGTATGAGATAATTTAAGGATAGATTTGTTTATTGTGTGCAGTTACTGGCGACGGCTCAGAAGCTGCATTGGTGGTCAGGCTAGGAATCTGATTACACATCAAGCGGTGTATATAGATCGAACGGAGGATTTTCTGGTGCCTCAATGGATTATATTCGTAATCATCGGTCTGATTGGGGGGGTGTCATCCGGTCTGTTTGGTGTTGGTGGCGGGATCGTCATTGTTCCGGCTCTGATCTACTGGGCCGGATTTTCACAGCATAAGGCAACAGGAACCAGTCTGGCTGTGTTGCTCCCACCGATTGGACTCGCAGCGACTTTTGAATATTATCGGAGCGGGAATGTGGATCTCAGAGCGGCAATGATTGTCGCAGCAACCATGTTTGTTGGCGCCTGGGGAGGCGCATTCCTAGCGAACCAGATGAAGGGTCCCCATCTACGTCTCTTCTTCGGCCTGTTTGTCTCTGGCGTAGGGGTTTACCTTGTCTACGGCGCGTGCAAGCGCCTCGGTTGGTTGTGAAACGGCGAAGAAGGTACTTCGCATAAGTGCTTCTCGGCGGCCTCTTCAGGCGTTGTAGTCTTGTGAGCCCAGCTCAACGTCAGGGCATGAAAAAGGGGGCTACATCGCTGTAGACCCCTGTGATTGTTTGGTTGCGGGGAGAGGATTTGAACCTCTGACCTTCGGGTTATGAGCCCGACGAGCTACCAGACTGCTCCACCCCGCGACAATTGAAGAAACATGTTTATAGCCGACCTGTCTGTTATAGTCAATAACTATTTTTGTTGTTCGTCGGGCTGAACTGCTTTAATCGCATACAATCAGTTGGTTATGTGTGCAAATATTTAATACCTGCAGCTGCTTCACTCACAAGATGGTCATTCGTTAGCAAGCATGGCAGCTGATCATGGCAGGAAGTGTCGGAATACCTGGTTGGAGAGCAGCATGCCGCGACGGGTGAGACGAACTGCAGCTGGGTCGGTTGTCAACAACTGCTGGAATTTCAATACGTCCAATGCCTGCCCATAGACATCGTTGAGTTGCATCCCGAATTCCTTCTCGAAGGATTTAATGACAATTCCATCTGACATGCGCAGCCCCAGAAACATATATTCGGCCATCGCGTCTTCGCGAGTTAGATCCGATATGTCAATGCGCGGCAATTTTCCTTTGCACAGTGTCTGAGCATATGTATCAAAATTCGCGACATTACTAAAGCGGGTGCCATAGCCCGTGTCTCGCAAGTACGAATGGGCTCCGGTTCCCACCCCCAGATAACCATCTCTATGCCAATATCCGCTGTTGTGGTGACTGCGAAATCCTGGCCGTGCGTAGTTGGCGATCTCGTAGTGCTCATAGCCATGGGAGCCAAGCCGATCGTCCGCCGCTTCAAACATCTCTGCTGACAAATCCTCGTCAGGGAGCAGCATACTGCCTTCGGTATACTGTTCTGCGAATCTGGTATCATCTTCTATGGTTAGCCCATAGACCGAAATATGTTCAGGGGCAAGTTGCAAGGCCTGCTCCAGATCGGTTTGCCACATTTCCCGTGTCTGGCCCGGCAAAGAATTGATCAGATCGATGCCGATATTATTGAAATTTGCCTGACGTGCCGCTGCAAAAGATTTCTTTGCCTCTTGAGCCGTGTGGATACGGCCGAGTGTTGCCAGCATCTGGTCGTCAAAAGATTGAACACCCACAGACAGCCGGTTGATCCCGGCCCTGCGGAAATCAGCCAGTTTGTGATAGTCAACAGTACCCGGATTGGCCTCCAGAGTTATCTCAGCCTGAGCGGCCAGTCCAAAGAGCTGTTCAGCCTGCTCAATCAAGCGTGCCAGCTGACGGGAATTCATCAGTGAGGGGGTACCGCCTCCGAAATATATGGAGTCCAACTTGTGCTGCGAGGCTGAATTCTGCGCGACGAGGTTCATCTCCGTACACAGCAGTCCTGCGTATTCGCTGAGGCTTTCGGCCGTGTGCTCCTGTGAGAAAAAAGCGCAGTAAGGGCATTTCTTTTGACAGAAGGGTATATGGATATAGAGGCGTGTGAACATTATGTACCTTTTATTGACAACTGCACTAAGAACGATACGCTAACGGCATTGAGCCGGTTTCTTCATCTAATCATAATACGTTTGCTAGCGCTACAGAATTGACACCATCGGGATAACTTACGTTGTAATCAACTTAATTTATGTGACTATTGCCGGGCACGGCCGGCATCGTCGTTAACAACAGTCCTCAAAGACTGGCAATCACCAATCCGATCCCGAATTTACATAAACAGGGAGTGTTTATAACAATTCAAGGATATTAGTGTTTTTGTGATGTTCTGGATTGCAATTTAAACTGGAACAGGTAAAATAACGGAATTTCAGATAGAGGCAAATTAATCAGTTCGAGGCATTGCAAAAGGCCTGCCGGAAGGCGGTCTTATTGATTTGAGGCTCCATGCGATTAAAAGAAGAACAGATACAGCGCTTGTCCGAGAAGGTCTACAACGATCTGTCCGCTGCCGGCCTGATAACGCCTCGCCGCGAACGAGGAGCCGTTGTTGAAGGGATATCGAAAGCCATTTCTCTGGATATGTCCGGTGAGCAAGCACTGGAGCGTGATGCTGAACGGCTGCTGAATGAGACCATCGCTGGACTGGGTCGCGCTACCGCTGATATCGACCGCCGCAAGATGCTCAGAATGATCAAGGACAGGCTGGCAAAAGAGCGGAAGATCGTATTATGAGGGACCTATGAGTATCTCTGAAGACCGGGTATCCCATCTGGCTCACAAGATCATGGAGCGCATCTGGCGCGACGATCTGGCAGACTGGACTGATGAACGGCGTGCTCTGGAACGTATCAAAGAGTCGTTGGCCGCTTATTTTCATGTAGCAGATGAAATTGAAGAGACGGTACGTGTCAAACTGAAGACAAAAGTTCCCGGCAGTCGAGACTGGGATATCCTGTATCATAAGTATTATCAGGAAGAGTTGGCTAAGAGAAAGTGGTGACGCGACGCAGATACCCTGTGAATGTATTTAAGCTGATGAACGAGCTTCCGAATCCTCACTGAGCACAGAGTGAATCATTGTAATGGCCAAAGGCGTGTGCCCAAGGCCATTTTTGCGAAAGGAAGGTTGGATCTTGCATCTCTCTGAAAAGTTGTCGGTATTCACAATAACAATCATATTTATCTGTTCTCTGGCATCTGTCTCCTTTGCTGCTGACACCCTGCTTGACCAGGCTGCGGCTCAATATCGTAATAAGGATTATGCTGAAGCGACTCGTCTTGCGAAGAATGCGGCAGCATCTCCACAGCGCACTTTTTTGCTTGGTGTTGCGATGCTAAGTATGGATCAGGCTGGTGACAGTTTGCCACTACTGGCAGAAGCGGAATCAAAACTGCCGCTTATAGGCGATTATGCCGCTCTGTATCAGGTCGAAGCACTGCTGAAACTTAAAAGATACCCTGAAGCTGCAGCTAAAGCAGCTTCCATAGCAAAGAAATACCCGACATCGCTATTGATCCGCCGAGCGGAAAAATACTATGCCGACATACTGTATGATGCCGGTAATTATGCAGCTGCTCTCAAGGCTTATCAGGTGTTTGTAGAAAAATATCCTGCAGGCTCCGATTCTGTCGATGCTCTTTATCAGCTGGCACGATGTCGGGAGGAAACAGGTGACAAGGATGGTAGCGCTCTGATATATCGCACGATCTGGCTGAACAATCCTATGTCAGGACAGTCGTCGAAGTGTCGGGAACGACTCAAAGAGCTTGAAAAAATAGGCGTAAAAAGCCTGCCCTATACCTCTGAAGAACTCCTCCGGCGGGCCGCGACGCTTGCCTCCCAACATGCCTATTCCAGCGCGCTACTGGTGCTAAGGTCAATCCCCATAGAAGGGCGGACACCGTCTATTGCTGCCCGCATTGCACTGCGGTCCGGCATGGCATGCTATGGCCTGAGAAACTGGAAAGAGGCGGAGAAGAATCTGGTTGAGGCATCCGGCAGCATGCTTCCAGGAATCGGTTCCAAGGCCCGTTTCTGGCTGGCCAAGACGCTGGAACGTCAGAACAAGAGTGAGCAGGCCTATGAACAATATATGGATTTGGCCGATGAAGGTAAAAAACAGGAATTTGCCGATGTTGCCTTGATGGAAGCGGCTGGATTGCGTCGGAGCCAGGGTAGGTATCGTGAAGCGGCACGCCTGTTTGCGCAGGTCGCCACGTGTTTCCCCAAATCAAAATTTATTTCTAGGGCGGCATGGCAATCCGGCTGGTGCCATTATCTTGCCGGTGAGTATGCTCTTGCAGTAGAAATGTTCAAACCGCTATTGAAGGTTGAATCCATGCGGGAAAAAGTCACCTACTGGCTGGCCCGGGCTTTGGAGAATACCGGCAGCGGGGATGCGGATTATTATTACCACATATTGTTGGTGGGCTACCCGTCTGGATTTTATGCTACCTGGTACCGCGATCAAAAGGGCATCAGGGATATGCGTGAACCATTGGGGTCGCGCAGTGCTGCCGTGGATTTGCCGCGAATAACTGGTTTTGACAAGCCCCGGCTGCTGGCGTTATTGGGGATGACGGCAGAGTCTCGTACGGAAATGGTGGCAGCCAGGAAAAAAGCCGGTGACAAGAAATCCCTCATTCCCGGTCTGGCCCGCACGTATCTGGAGATGAAGGACTATCGTTCGGCAATAACCCTGTTTATCCAGAATCGGTCGGTGAAATGGGATTCCGCCAGTCTGCCGCTTTGGTCTGCGGGCTATCCGTTGGTGTATAACGCGCCGGTTGCCCGGTATACTGCAACAAATAAGCTTTCCGAAGGCTTGATCTACGCCCTGATCCGGGCTGAGAGTGGTTTTTCTCCTGCGATTAAATCGCATGTCGGCGCAATCGGGTTGATGCAACTGATGCCGGCTACCGCCAAGGCCGCCTCAGGTGAAAAAAGAACGTTCAACCCTCAGAATCTCGTCATTCCGGACTACAATATCAGACTGGGTACGAGTCATTTCCGTGGTTTGCTGAAAGCATTCGATGGGGAAGTCGTTTACTCGATAGCTGCGTACAACGCTGGTACTGCTACCGTGAATCGCTGGAGAAAAGGATTGAAAGGATTGAAGAAGGATGAGTTTATCGAGAGCATACCGTATCAGGAAACGCGGGATTACGTCAAAAAGGTCTATGCATCGGCTGCAACCTACCGGCAGTTATATGGTCTGAAGTAGGCAGCGGCACGGCAGATTCAGTGATTGGTGTGGGAATGTCATGAGTTGGAATCAAGTTCTCTTTCTTTTCGTATCGCTGACAATCCTTCTTCAAGCGGTTTTTTCCACATCCAGTCTTTGAAGAGTTTTCGCAAATCTTCGAGTGTAAAGCGCTCTGTCAGGTGTATCAATTTGCCGTTTTTGAAATCCCTTTCTTGGAATTTTCGATTGATCTCGCTCAGCTCTTTTCCAAAATAACAGGTAACGTTCTGGCCTTTTTTGATTTTTGAGCTAAAAAGCGCGTGCAGGTCGAGAAAAAAATTGCTGTTTTCTTCCAGGAAGGGGTTGTTCTGCAGGCGCTCAAGGTTGTCTTTTTTCAGCACGGAACCGAGCTGACGTGACAGGTCACCAATAACATCGTATAACCCCTCGATATAGTCCTGTTGCTTCTCGTATTGCCGCTTATAGCGATCAAGCTGTTCCTGCTGTTGTCTGATGGCTATCTCCGCTTCTTGCAATAAGGCTTTTTTCCCAAACATGGCGAGTATCTCCTGGTATGGAATGAACTAATGGGTACAGTGGTGACCGGACTTGATATTAGTGTGTTATACCTTGATTGCGAGGCCAATGCTACCATAAAGCTCTGTTCTGGTGACAGTTTTGCAGATTGTACTGCTGCCTGTTAATTAGGGTATTCGGGGGGGAGCGGATGAATCCGGTCAACATCAGTTGATGGGTTCAAGTGTCCGTTATTTACCGCTAGAACATTGGGTTCCGGCTCTTGATGAAGATTAAGCCATGTTGATATCTGTGCCTGTACTTCTGGCATTTCTTCCAGTTCTGTGTGGTTGGCATAAAAAACGGCAGTATCTTTCAGATTGTTATCAGGTATATCGAGGGCGCTTTCAAGGTCCACCACGCCATCATTTTCATGCCGAAGAAACCAGACATCCTGGCTCTTGTTCCCTGCGATCACATATATTGGTAAATCCTTCGGAAAGCTGTTTGAAAAAAAATTGTTGGGAGGGATAAACTTGTAGCCTCCAACCGGGGAACCTACCAGAATCAACCTTTTTACATGAAGTTCCGGGTGATCGCTTAAAAGCCACTGGGCAACCGTCCCCCCAAGAGAAAAAGAAACTATTATTAAATCCTCTTCCGAAAGATGGTTTGTCTTGATATAGCTATAAACCAAATTTGCGCAATGCCATGGCCTTACAAGTTCCGACAGGGCTTCAGGCAAACGGAATTTGACTTTTTTTGAATCGGGAACCGATCTGGAGAACGATTCCATCTGTTCGTGAGTCATTCTCCAGCCCCCGATAAAGAAAACCACTGTCTTGCAATGGCCTTCTGAGGCATAACCTGAAACAAGTGTTCCTGTTATTAGTAGTATGAAGAATAAATATTTCATGCTTGAAAGGGATTTGGCTCTATTTGGGAGTTGGTAGAGATTTTGAAATGATATCTCATTTATCTGAAATATGAAAAGCCGAAAAGCACTTTACTTGAGTTGAGAGGTTCATTCGGTGAAGCTGTATTGAGATTGGATATATGATGGAAACGGTATTCACCATTGAATGCCAGATTTTCGTTGATGAGATGCTGGATGCCCCCACCAAATTGGTAGCTACCATTTAGCCGGCTGCCCATACTGGGCAATCCCAGGTCAACGAAGAGAACTCCACCCCCCGCGAAAAGGAATGGTGTAATCTGATCGGATCCCGTAAACTTCCAACTCCCCAGAATTGTTCCTCCAACCATGGAACGACCGTTATGGTCAACTGCAAGATGGTATGGCAACTCTAATAACACTTCGTGCCGCCCCTGGTACCAGTGACCTGTGCCGAGCTCGCCAGAGAGAAAGTGACCATACCTGAGGATGATGTCGTACGTCTGCACCTGGGTCCGGGTGGCTCCATACCCCCTGTGAGTAATACCATATCCACTGAGTAGGGCAAATTCTCCTGGTGACGTGGTGACCCGATTGTTTTCAGCAGCATATGCGTGATATGATGAAAAAAGGATTATCGAGTAAATGATGATTCTAAGCATGGTCTTTATGTAAAATTTTCTTTGCAAGCTGCGCACAGTAGTCCCATCTGAACCTGGATTTCATTTCTAGAATCTTTAATAAATATCATCCAACTATTTGTCCGTCAAGGCAATATCAGATCCGAATTCATTGATAGGGACGTAATTGTTATTCGCTGACAATTTAAGTTGAAATGTCAAATGAAACCTGGATTTTAAATGCTGATTGACAGAAAGTGCTTTCAAACTTATAACTGGTGATCACTCCCGAAATGTTTTCAAGCCTTAGAACTACCTTAAACAGCGATCATTATAAGAAAGCAGCAACTGACAGGAATTAATAGATATGGAACTTACTGCAACTCTGAGCAAAATCAGAAATGAATTATTCTATGGTTCGTCCAATTACACCAAAAACCAGCCAGATCTTTTCGTTCCCCATCATTTCAAGATGCTTGCCCCTTCACAGGTTGATTCATTTGTCGAGACTCTGAAAGAAAGCATCAAGGACGAGCAAGAAATCCTTCTCTATTTCCATCTTCCATTCTGCTTTTCAGAGTGCTTTTTTTGTAATTCATTCCCGCTCAAAGTAGATAAGGAAATCCAGCAGAATTATCTACAACATTTGCTTAAGGAAATTGAGTTTTTTTCGGAATATGGTCTTTTTGAGGGCAAAAAGGCTAAATGCATCTACTTCGGGGGAGGGACGCCGACCTCTTTTTCTAACGGTGATCTCAAGCTTGTAATCGATAAAATCAGATCGTCGATCGAACTGTCTGAGAATTGTAATATTACCTCTGAAGCCCATCCCTTAACGATCAGCAGTGAAAAACGGATAGCAGAACTGGCTGAAATAGGCATCAACAGAATCAGTATCGGCTGTCAAACATTCGATCCTGAAATTCTCATCCACTGTAACAGAAGTAACACCCCAGCCCAGATACAACAAATTGTCACGACCGCGCAGAAGCATGGCTTAGCTATCAATATTGACATGATGACTGGACTTCCTGGCCAGACTATCGCAAGTGTGAGGACGGATCTTGAGATTCTGGAAAAAATACGTCCGAATGCGGTTGAATATATCAGGCACGAAATTGTTAACCCGCTTGTCGTCAAACTGTATAAGGCCCGGCCTGATCTTATCGTTGAGGATGATACCCTTTTTGAAATGGTGTACATCACTCAGGAATGGATGGAGAATCTTGGCTATGAACAAAACGGCAGATTCAGCGACGACAAACAGTGGGGCTACCGATACCATTGGTTGAATGAGATGCCTATCATTGCTTTCGGCTCGCGCACAAGATCCTATACCAAGACAATCTGCTACGACAAACATGAAGATCTCTCAACCTATAACCGAATGATAGGTAAAGGGATCCTCCCGATTGGCAGATATATCCCCCTTACGAAGAGAGAGCGGATGTACCGTACACTCATGCTGGGACTGCAACTGAAGAGTGGACTTGATACCAACCACTTTCAGGGTATGTATGGTGAATGTGCTCTTGATGTTTTTGGACAGTTGCTGGCGAAACTTAGTGATTTTGGGTGCATCACCCAGGATTCCGACTCAATACGGCTTACACGATATGGTGCTTATTTTGTTGAAGATGTCTGCGATGCTGTTATTGACGCAGCGTTGAAAGATGAGTCTGTGGACCTGGTGAGGGGGTCCCATTCTGGAGGACACCGATATCCAGCGGTGACTCAGTAGGCATAACGACCCTTCAGAAGTTGAATGTATCGTGAGTATTTACCTCACTTTTTTCTGTTTTTTCTCGTAAAACTCAGAAACGTCGGCAAATCCTTCCAAAAACGCCGCCAGCTGTCGGGTGATTTCCATATCATGGTTGCATAGTTCAGCAATACCTTCGGTCTTGAGAAATATCGGCGATAAAATTCGAGGTGTCTTTCTTCCAGCAGTTCTTTGGTAAACCCCGTCGGAATGAAGGTGAAATTAGCCGCATTCATTATGCCCCAGTTCTCGTCGAATGTGCCATGGTTGTGGATATCACCGTACATGGGTGCCCCGGGGAAGGGGGTCAGTTTCGACAGATTGAACTCATCTAATGGGAGGCTGAATACATACGCCATACTTGTTTCAATACTTCTCTCGGTTTCACCGGGTAGCCCCAGCATGAACAGGCCCTTGACACGGATGCCTGATTTCTTGATCAGATGGACAGTCTTGCGGATATTTTCCAGCGGATTGTCCATTTCTTTGTTTGATATATAGGAGCGATGCTTTTTCAGCAGGTCAGGATCACCCGTTTCGATGCCGATACTGATCATCCAGCAGCCGGCCTTTTTCAGCGCCTCGAGCATGCTGCCATCGAGTTGCTCGGTACGGGCAGCGCAATTAAAGGTCATCTTCAAACCGGACCGTATCTTGAGTTCACAGAATTCCATTACCCGCTGTCGATGCAGAGTGAAGGTGTCGTCGTAGATATTCACATGCTTAATATTGAAGCGTTGCTGGAGATAGGTAAGATACTTCATCATATACTCAGGTGAATTGTAGCGATACGTTCGCTGGAAGACTGAGCGATCACAATAGGAACAGGTATAGGGGCAGCCTCTGCTTGTGATGACAGTGGTGTTAGGTGCCTTGGGATAACTGAAAATAGGGAGACAGTAACTGCCGGGAAAATCCTGCAATTTTTCATACGCAGGAAAGGGGAGTGTGTCCATATCGATCAGTTCTTTTCGAAAGCCGTTAAAGACAACATTGTCCTGCTCGCGAAAGATGAGTCCTGCAATGTTGCGCAAGCCTACTCCGTTCGATTCAATCAGTTCCCGTAAAACCTCTTCACCTTCACCGACAACCCCAAAATCGATGACAGGAAAGTCTCCCAGAAGCTGATCGCGCACCGCCGAAATATGGACGCCGCCAAACACAACCTGTACCGAGGGCAGAATTTCCTTAGCCTTGGTTGCCAGACGGATACCATCAAGGAAACTGGAGGTTGTTGTGGAAAACCCTATGAAATCCGGGCGTTCTTCCCTCAGATAGGAGTAAATCTTATCATCATCTCCCGGAAACGCATAACAGTCGTGAATTTTCGTCTGATGCCCGTAGGTATCCAACCAGGCAGCCAGTGAGAGGAGACCCAGCGGTGCCATGATGTTTACGACACGGGCAACATTTTGTTCGCCTGGTATCCAGTTTTCACCGAGCGGGTGGACGAAAAGTATTTTCTTTGATTGGTTCAATTGAGCCGTGCCTCGGAGAATGATATTTTGTGGCGTTGGTCTATAGATGTCGCAGGATTGTCCTTTGGGTGCTCGCCAAGGCAATTCTTTCCATTTAATTTGAGCCGTCAACATATCATGCAAAAATATTCTTAGTCTATCCATATTCCTTGCGGGACCCGGCACTATTAATCAATATTATATTTGTGTCGTAATTTTCATTTGCTTGAGATCGCGAGTCATCCTGCTTGACAGTCAAAAATCGTTAGTGTAATGTCCATAAATTAATATGTTACTTGCCGTTAGAGGTTGTGACTCACTGTGGCGGACTAGCTGGGAAAATGTATTTGGATAGGCATGATTATGAAAATTGCTTTAATAATTGGAGGCAGTCGCGGGATAGGTCGCGCAGTTGCAATCAGGTTGGCAAAGTCCGGTTTTGCAATCTGGTTGACATACAAAGGCAATCATGACGCGGCACTTTCGGCAAAATCAGAGATAGAGGCTGCCGGAAGCACCTGTGACCTTATCCCTTTTGATGTCTCCAGTTTCGAGGAAACCGAGGCGGCATTAGGCGTCCGCTTGGAAACAGTATCCCCCGATGTTCTGGTCTATAATTCCGGCATTGCCCGCGATAACCTCCTGATGTGGATGACCAAGGACGAGTGGAGTTCGGTTATATCGACGAATCTGGACGGTTTTTTTAACGTTACCCGTGCGGTTGTTTTCGCCATGTTGAAGGCAAAGCGGGGGCGTATCGTCGTCGTATCTTCGACTTCAGGTCAGATCGGACAGGCGGGCCAGGTTAATTACTCTGCCTCCAAGGCTGGTTTGATCGGTGCTGCCAAAGCCCTGGCACGTGAGGTTGGCAAGAAAAAGATTTTGGTGAACGTGGTGGCCCCCGGATTCATTGAAACTGAAATGACCACCGAAATCCCCACGGAGATGGTTCTGCCCTTGATCCCGCTCAACCGTGTCGGCAGTGTTGAAGATGTTGCTTCTGTCGTTAATTTTCTTTGTACCGAAGAGCATATGTATATCCATGGTCAGGTAATCGGAATTAATGGCGGGTTGGCGATGTAGCGTGATTGAAAATCCGATACGATGTGTTTTTGAGGAGTTGGTTGTCCAGAATGAAAAAATATGATCACATTGTAGTGGGAAGCGGCATCAGTGGGTTAACGATGTCGCTTTTGCTGGCCATGAGCGGTAATAAAGTTTTGCTTATCGAGAAGTCCCCGATTATTGGAGGTTCACTTACCCGTTTCAATAAAAGAGGAATCCCGTTTGATACCGGTTTTCATTTTACGGGCGGTTTTCATGAAGGTGGAATCCTTTCCGATATATTAACTCTGCTTGGACTGAGAGATTCCATTGAGCCAATCTTTCTACCCAATTCATCTCAAAATCAATTTATCTTCGAATCGCATGGTAAAAGGTTCGAGCATCCCTGTGGGATTGAGAATATAAAGAATTCTTTCAAGGGGTACTTTCCCGCAGAAACCTCGGCCATTGACCGGTATTTCGAGAAGGTCCAATCGGTCTGTAACCGGACTCCTTCACTCAATCTTCGTGAAAACGCGATAGGCCCGCCAAATCTGGAAGAAGATTATATCTCACTCGACACGGTTTTGCGGAAGTTGACCCCTAATGAACTTTTGCGAGGTCTGTTTTCCGGATATGCCATGTGTTATGGGGTTCGGCCGGATGAAATCTCATTTGCAAACCACAGCAGGATGGTTCTCAGCTTCTATGAATCCATCGCCTTCGTGAAAGATGGTGGCGATGCTTTTGTGAGGGCGTTCACGGAGAAATTCAAGGATTATGATATTGATATCAGCTGCAGTACGTATATTACGGAACTGGCTGATATCCGTGACAACAAGGTTGGCCGTTTTGTCCTGAATACCGGGGAAGAGGTTCTGTCTGATGCCTGTGTCTTCACAATCCATCCCAAGGATATTTTGGGGCTTCTTCCTGAGAAAAATTACAGCAAGGCGTTTGCGCATCGGATTTCAGCATTTGAACCTTCCCTGGGCCTTTTCTCGGCGTTTGCCACATTCAAGCCGGGTAGCATTGATCAAAATCCTGATGCATCAATCGTATCCATTTTTCCGGATGCCGATGTAAATAATCTGCTGGATCCAGCCTATAATGGAGTACCCGCCCTGGTGGTTGTAAAATCACCCAATCTGGGTAATGGCGGTACAGGAAAAGGTATCTGTATTGTTGAGCCTTCGTTTGGCGAACATGTTTCTAACTGGATTGATTCCAAAAGAGGGAACAGGCCGGAAGAATATCTGACGTATAAACACAATCGGGTCGAGGCGATCAAGGAGCACCTGTTCAGCGTTTTTCCTGAATTTCGAGAAACACTGGATTTTATCGATGCGGGATCAATGCTTACGTTCAAGGATTACCTCTGCAGCCCAGATGGTAGTGCGTATGGTGTCAAACAGAAAATGGGGCAGTTCAATCTCATCGGCAAGCTTCCTCTGCATAACCTTTTTGCAGCCGGGCAGAGTTCACTCTTACCCGGGATAATCGGAGCCATGATGTCGTCGCTTATTGTTGGCCGCGCTATTGTTGGAAAAGAGCACTACGGAAAAATCCTGGACGGAACATTATGTCATTAAAACGAGTTGTGATTACTGGAATTGGTGTCGTTTCCCCCTTTGGTAACGGCGTCCCGGCACTGATGAAAGGAATCGAAGAAGGGCGCAGCGCTGTCCGCTTCATGGAAGGGTGGGATCAGTACAACGGCCTGCAGAGTCTGGTCGGCGCGCCTGTAACAATGCAAGGTGAAATGAGCATCCCGCGTCAGAAGAGACGTTCCATGGGACGCATGAGTATCTTCGCCGCCCAGGCTGCTGACGAAGCACTGGCCGATGCCGGCATTATGCTTGCTGATGAAGATCTATGGCGGGTCGGCTGTGTAGTCGGTTCGACTATGGGAAGTGCCAAGAGCATCAATGATGTCTTTGAAACAATGCTTCCCGACAAGGATTTGAGTAAACTGAATTCCACCATGTTCTTTCAATGCATGTCGCATACCGCTACGGTTAATGTTGCCCAGTACTTGGGACTTACCGGGACGATCATGGCCGCTTCAGCTGCCTGCGCATCGGCGTTGCATGCCATTGGTATTGGTTATGATCTGATCCGGTTGGGACGTCAGGACATCCTCCTCTGCGGAGGCGCCGAAGAGCTGCACCCAACCGTGACGGGCTCATTTGACATTCTTTTTGCAACATCCACCAAATTCAACGACAATCCCGGGAAAACCCCTCGTCCATTCGACAGGGACAGGGATGGGTTGGTGTGCGGCGAAGGAAGCGGAATCCTCGTCCTGGAGGAATATGAAAGAGCAGTCAAGCGAAATGCTACAATCTATGCCGAGATAACGGGTTTTAGTACAACTGCAAGTGGTATCCATGTCAGCCAGTCAAACAAGGAATCCATGGTCATGTGTATACGGCAGGCGCTTGCTGATTCCGGAGTGAAACCGGAAGAGATTGATTATATTAATGCCCATGCCACGGCTACTCTCCAGGGAGACCAGGAAGAGGCCGAAGCGATTCGTGAAATTTTTGGTGCATTGGTTCCGGTGAGTTGTCTGAAAGGGAACATTGGGCACACACTCGGTGCTGCAGGTGCAATTGAACTGGCTGCCTCCCTCAAAATGATGGAGACGGGCATGATCTATCCGACGCTCAACCTCGAGAATGTCAGTCAGGATTGTGAAGGGATTCAGCACGTGATGCATCCGTTGAAGAAACAGGTGAACACAGTGCTGAAAAATGGTTTTGCCTTTGGCGGAATCAACGCTGCACTGGTATGTAAAAAAATATAGTTCTGAATTATTTTTCTGGAGGATACATGACTGGGCAAGAGATCATTGAAAAGACGAACAAAGTCTTTGAGGAGTCATTTGAAATCGAGAAAGAACGTCTGGTGCCGGACGCTAATATTTTCGTTGATTTAGGTCTCGATAGTCTTGATATCGTTGACTTGATTGTCGCACTTCAAAGCAGTTTCGGTGTAAAGATCAGGAACGAGGAAAAGGTCCGGGACATTAGAACGCTTCAGGATCTCTATCAATTCATTTCCTCAATCAAGAACGAGGAAGGCACAAAGAACGTATAGCGATGATAGCTCGTCTCAAGCTGTATTTTCTGAATCTGTATCTCTATATACTATTCGCCGCACTCTCCGCGACTGTGATTCCGGTTCTCACGCTGTATGTTGTCAGTTTAGGCCTCTTGATCCCTTCTCAGCGTCAGACGATGAAGCGCTTCCGGCGCGCCATTAACTGGTATGGAATGGTCATAATAGCCTGCCCATATCCATTCATAAAGCTTCGTTACGAAAATCGTGAAACCAACGGCTCCGGGGAACCATACATCTTTGTCTGCAATCACCGCTCGGCTTCTGACGCTTTTCTCATGGGTATTCTTCCTCATGAATTGGTACAGATTGTAAATGTATGGCCTTTTCGGATACCGGTCCTTGGTGTGTATGCAAAATTTGCCGGATACCTGAATATCAGGATGATGCCACCTGAAGAATTTACGCAGAGCGCCACTGATCTGCTGAAGGCTGGGGTCTCCATTGTTTTTTTCCCTGAAGGGACCAGGTCGGCAAGCGCCAGGATGGGAACTTTTCATGGCTCGGCTTTCCGCCTTGCGCTTGCGTCAAAGGCTTCGATTGTCCCTCTCTGTATCACGGGTAGTGAAAATATTCCGCCCAAAGGGTCAGCGCTTCTGCGTCCAGGAGTCATAACCGTTCGCAGATTGCCGGCGATTGCATGGGATGAATATAAGCATCTTACCGCTTTTGCTTTAAAAAAGAGAGTCTGGAATATCATAGACCATGAACTGTCCCGTATGGAGAACAGAATATGACAGTATGTGATGGTCAACGAAAACTCGAGTATTGCCGTTCGGATGAAATCCATAGCCTACAGGAAAGCAGGCTGAAAACGCATCTTGCGTATGTTGCTTCCCACTCGCCATTTTATCAGACAATGTTCCGTGAACACGGGATAGATGTGACCAGTATAACCATGAATTCTCTGAACACGATTCCCTTCACTGACAAGACCGTACTGGGTGAACAAAACGACAATTTTCTCGCCGTACCCATGTCACAGATTGTTGATATCGTGTTGTCATCTGGTACCACGGGCAGGTCTACCAAGGTCATGTATACCGAACATGATCTGCGGCGTCTGGCGTACAACGAGGAAATTTCATTTGCGAGCTGTGGTCTGTGCCCTGATGATATCGTTTTGTTGACCTGCACGATCGACCGGTGTTTTATCGCTGGATTGGCGTATTTCTCGGGGGTCAGGAATCTGGGAGCCTCGGCAATCAGAAACGGGCTCAGCAGCGTCGAAAGTCACCTGGAGATTATCAGGCGATTGAAACCGACCGTGATTGTCGGTGTCCCGACGTTTTTACTGAAGCTCGGACAGTTTCTTTCATCAGAAGGTTTCGATCCCGCCTTGAGCGGAGTTAAAAAACTGGTCTGCATTGGTGAGCCGATCCGCGACCGGCAGCTTGCCTTTCTGAAGGTCGGAGAAAAATTGGAACATCTGTGGGGCGCAAGGATTTATTCGACCTATGCATCGTCTGAAACCATCACATCCTTCTGTGAATGCACTGCACAACAGGGCGGGCATCTGCATCCCGATCTGGCGATTGTGGAGATAGTCGATGACCATGGAGCTGTGGCTCCGATTGGCGAAACCGGCGAAGTTGTTGTGACGCCGATGGGTATTGAAGGGATGCCGCTTGTTCGCTTCAAGACGGGTGACGTGAGCTTTCTGATTGATGAGCCGTGCCCATGTGGCCGGAATTCCCTGCGCCTCGGCCCGATCCTTGGAAGAAAAAATCAGATGATCAAGTTCAAGGGTACGACACTCTACCCAAACTCGATCAACGCCGTTCTCGACATCCTTCCTGAAGTCAAGGAGTATTATGTGATGGCAACGACGGATTATGACCTTTCCGATGTAGTTAAGATTTTTGTTGCAGCCGGTAGCGAAGCCTGTTCCGCAGAGATGATCATGGATAAATTACAAGCCCGCCTGCGCGTGCGGCCTGAAGTTGTCATCACAAGTGATGAGCATGTCAAGAGTAAGGTGTATGCAGGAAATCCCCGGAAATTAACCCGTTTTGTGGACGAGAGAAAGAGCCTATGAAGCCCTGTATAGATAGGATTTATGGATCAGAGTTTACTGCACAGGAAATCAGCGATGCTGTTCGGGACGGACGACTGTTGTCGATGGAGATCGAGTTCAACCAGAGCTGCAATTTCAAGTGCCTGTATTGTTATGCGTTGGACCGTGCCAAACGACCTGAAGAACTGACTCAGGATGAGTTTATAGGTGTCATTAATCAGGCCAGGGAACTGGGAGCGCGGAAAATAATTATTCTCGGCGGCGAGCCGATGCTTTATCCCCATATTATGGAGATGATCGGCCACATCAAATCGTTGGATATGGAGATAGAGCTGTTCACTAACGGAACCAATATCACACCAGCGGTAGCGCAGGAATTGTTTGATAATGGGGTCCGGGCTGTACTCAAAATGAACACCTTTGATGAGAGTCTCCAAGACACGTTATCCGGTCGCAAGGGATCATATATCCAGATCCAGGAAGCCCTGAAGAATCTGAAGCTGGCTGGTTACCCCTCACTGGAAAATCCATTGGGCGTAAGTTCAATCATCTGTCAGCAGAATATTCATGAGTTGCCGCGCTTGTGGCAATGGCTGCGGGATCAGAACATCCTTCCCTATTTCGAAATTATGACGCCGCAAGGGGGGGCCCGCGAGCACAACATGCTAGAGCTGGATTCACGGACTCTTGAGGTGTTCTTTCAGGAAATATCAGAAATTGACAAGATCAAGTACGATATTCACTGGGATCCGAAACCGCCTTTGGTTGGGGGAGAGTGTCTGCGGCATCAATATTCCTGCGCAGTAAATTCTGAGGGCTTTGTGCAATCATGCGTCGGAATTACGATACCGCTCGGCAACCTGAGGCAACAGAGCCTGAAAGAGATCCTGCGTGACAGTGAGGTGGTGCAGGATCTCAAAAACTACAGGGAAACGATAAAAGGCCCTTGTGGAGAATGTGCATCACTTGAAACGTGTTATGGCTGCCGTGGCACCGCTTATCAGTTGACGGGAGATTATCTTGCTTCCGATCCACTCTGCTGGAAAAATATCGACCGGCGGGATGAAATCATGTTTTTGCCGGTGGATGTTGCCCATGTTATCCCTCATAAACCGCCGATGCTCCTCATAGACCGACTGCTGGAAGTGAAAGAGCGTGCATCGGTTTCTGAAATGACGGTACGGGCTGACATGATCTTCGTAGATGAAAACGGCCATCTTGACGATGCTTCCTATCCCGAGATCATCTCCCAGGCTGTGGCTGCTCAGGAGGGATTTCGAAGGTTCGGAGGTCGTAACCCCTTGGTAGAGGGGTTCTTGTTGGGGATTAAAAACCTGGAGATTTTTGGTGATTCTTACGTGGGCGATACCCTGCGCATATCATTGTACAAAAAAGCCAAATTTGGAGATTTCGGTATCCTGAGCGGTGAAGTGTATAAAGGCGAAGAGCTGATTGCGCGTGGTGAAATCAAGGTATGGCAAAGTGACACAACAGGGGTGGCATAATGAGAGTCTTGACAAGATGTATCGCGGCAATATCGATGATCATAATCGTCATGCTGCAGACAGGCCGAATTGATGCAGCTGAAACCGGAACTGGCGGCGTGGCGCAGCCGGCCGATTTGTCAGCTTTCTTGCACGACATCGGAAAAAAGGCCTCCAGTTTCAAAACACTCAAGACAGAGTTTATACAAGAAAAAAAGATGGTCATGTTCAAGAAAAAGCTCGTTATGAAGGGAAGGATCTATCTTGAAAAGCCGAACAAGATTGCATGGCACGTTGATTCTCCTGTTCGTTACTCGGTACTGATAACAGACAAATTGATTCGTCAATGGGACGAGGATACCAATAAAGTACAGGAAATATCCCTGGCCAAGAATCCTATTTTTCAAAATGTTCTTGGTCAAATGACGGTCTGGTTTTCCGGCGAGTATGGCTCGCTTCTCGATAGCAATGATGTTCGGATTAAAAAACGAAATCCTCTTGTGATCGAATTCGTTCCACGGGACAATAACGTGTCAAAAAAAGTCATTAAAAGTATAACCATCACGTTTCGCAATGATCAAAATTATCTGCAGCAGTTGCGTATCCAAGAGATCAGTGGAGATGTTACTACCATCAATTTTCTACATACGATCCTGAATGCGCCACTTACCAGTAAACAATTTGAGGTTAAAGGGCGTGTTTGAAAAAGTTTTCTTGCTGTTTCAGACGATCGTACGCAAGCATACAAAACTGGTTTTAGCGTTTGTTCTGCTGATCACGGCGCTTGCTGGCTCAGCCCTGTTTTTTACGCACTTCGAGGGCAATATCGACCTGATGTTGCCGCCGGACAAGGAAATTGCCCGGAGCATGGATTTTCTGAGGGGCTCCAGCTTTTCGGATAAGGTTATAGTTTCCATTGCATTGACAGACCCTGCCAAAACTAAAAAAGACCTCTTCCTCGCCGTAGATCAGTTATCCGCATCCCTCACCCCGCCGCTTTTTATGAAGGTGGTTTCCGGCTTTTCCGTTGCGAATGTCATGGATGAATTCTCAGTTCTCCACTACGCGCCGCAGGTGCTTGGAAGGCAGGATCTGGAAGCCATAAACGGTCTTATCAATAGCAAAACGGTATCCCAGAAAATGCGGGGTATCTATCTGCAGTCCATGCGCCCGGAAAGTGTATTCACTTCGTCGTTGTCCCGTGCCGATCCACTGGGAATCAAGATGCTACTCCTTGAAAAGATGCGGGCACTCCCCGCGTCCATGGGATACGACGTTGCTATTGAGGATGGGCATTTTATCAGTCGTGACGGTCGTCATGCCTTGATGATACTGCAAACTTCCGTTGCAATGATGGATAGCCCACGCAGCAAAGAACTCATTGCTGCGCTGCAGGGCCATATTAAAGAGCTGCCGGGATACGTGTCGGCCGATATTATCTGTGGTCATCTGCATACGGTCAGTAATGAGCGCGTGATCAAACGTGACATATCAATAGTTTCTACCATAGCTTCCGTGACATTTCTTTTGCTGTTCCTGATGGTATTTCGTGACCTTCGCGTGCTTTTTATCTTTATTATCCCCTTTATTGCTATCGTATGGTCAATTGTACTGGCCTCAGCCATTGAAGGGAAACTGCTGTATATGGTAATCGGACTCGGTACTGCAATCGCAGGCTTTTCGGTTGACTATGGCTTGCACATGTTTATTGCATTGAAGCGCGGAGTCGATAGCACGCAGTTTGTGAAACTATCACGATTGATTACGGTCAGCGCTACAACTACCATGTTCAGTTTTCTGGTCTTGTTTTTTTCGAAAATTCAGGGGTATCACCAGCTCGCACTTTTCTCTGCCCTCTGCGTGTTCATCTGTCTGATGATAGCTCTCTTTGTTCTTCCCATCGTCCTTTCACACATGAAGGTCATTCCTGTAACAGACTCCAGTATCGATGACAAGCTCACGACGATTCGCTGGCCGGTCAAGACCTGCATCGGCGTATGGGGTGTGCTGTTTTGTCTGGCATTGTATAGCGCTTTATCTGTCACATTTGACAGCGATGTCAAAAAACTTGACGGTAGCGATCCGGGAGTTCTGCGCGCCGAACAGAGGTTTCACAATGTGTGGGGTGGCAAAACCAGTCAGGCAATTTTCGTGGTAACGGGAAAAAGCCTCGAAGATGCCATGGAAGTTAACGACGCTGTGTTTCATGCTGCACATAACCTTGTTGAAAAAGGTGAATTTACGAGCCTTGCGCAGTTTTGGCCTTCTGAACGGCTGCGGAAGGAAAACAGTGCACATTGGGACAGTTTTTGGAGACAAGGAAAAGAGCTTGAGCTTAAAAAGCTGATTCGCGAAACGTCTGCGGCGTATCAATTTTCTGATAGCGCTTTTTCTCCATTTTTCGATGGCCTCTATCGTCATCAAGCAGAAAACGCCGGTTCCAACGGCCTTATAGCTCAACTGCAGGAAAGATTTGTGTTGAGCAAAAACGGAGAATACCGTATTCTTTCGTACTTTCCGGATGAACAGAACTATATTGATTCATTGACAGAAATCACGAAAAAGTATCCCGGCACATTCGTCGTATCGGGAAAGGCCATGTCTGCCTCGATCTCCTCATTTACAGCCAAGGAGATCAGAATTCTGGCGCCGCTTGCGTTTCTATTTAATGTGGTGCTGGCGTGGCTGTTTTTTGGCGATTGGAAGTATACCCTGATTGCCCTGGTACCGCTGGTCACCGGAATTGTCTGGTTTGTCGGGATTATGTCATTTCTGAAGATTCCCTTGAACGTCATAAATATTGTGGCTTCCATCGTCTCGACCGGAGTTATCGTGGATTATGGCTTGGGGATCACCTATCAATACCGCCACAGATTGCGTACCGGGACCATCATCGCCGTGACTATTTCGGCAATAACCAATGTCATCGGCACCGGTGCGCTTCTGTTTGCAAAGCATCCCGCACTCCACTCTACCGGAGTCGCCATGTTTATCTGCATAATTACCGGATATCTCTCTGCCATATTGGTGGTTCCACCTCTGTGCAGTCTGATTGATACAGAGGAAAACCGATAGATGATCAAATTTGTTGCCCTGTTGATGCTGATTATATTGTCTGCCGGGTGTACCCACATTCCGTTTCAGAAAGCTGAACGTGTATCCTTTGAATCTGTCGAGCCCAAAAGTGTCGTGGCGCAATTTAAAGCTCACACCCCGGAACGCTTCCAAGTCCTCAATTCTGTCGTATTTGAGTATTCCTGGAAATCCTTTATGGGGATCGGCTACATCGACATAAACCGTCAGAATAATCAATTTAAAGTGGTCTGTCTTAACCCATTGGGTGTCCAGTTGTTTGAACTGTCTGGCGACAGGGATACCATTGTTACCCAGAATGCACTGCCCGCCCTCATGCAGTACGGTGACCTTCCGAAAGCGGTTGGCACCGACATCCGCAGAATCTATTTTGATCTGATCCCGTCAGACAGAGCACGTACCTGGAAGAGTAAATACAAGGTAAATTTTTGGCAACCGTACGGTTCCGGTGAAATGGAATATGAATTTGCCGGGAAAGGGCGGGATCTTGTCGAGAAGGTTTATTATGAGAACAATGAAATCGTGTGGCGGGTATCCTACTATGAATATCGTGAGCAGAATGGGAAACATTATCCTCAAGGGATTATCATGATTAATTACAAGTATGGTTACCAACTGACGGTCCGGCAAAAGGAGTTGTATTCATGAGCAAGGTACAAGCGGATATTGAGCGCTACATGGATGGACCAACGCGGACTGACTCTGTTATGACATCGAGTTTCACCTTTCCGCCCGAGTTTATCGGTTTTCAGGGACATTTCCCGACTAAGATGGTTCTGCCGGGGGCATGCCAGATTCAGTGTGCAATTTCAACACTCAGGCAAGGTCTGCAGCAGCGCGTTTTTCTAAAAGAAATAGTACTGGCCAAGTACGTAGCGCCCGTTTTGCCTGGAGATCACCTGATTTGTACCGTGAGTAGCGTTGCGGATGCCGGCAATGAATTTACCTGTAAGGTTCGTGTTACTAAGGGAGAAGAAAAGGTGTCTGATCTGAAACTGCGTGTTGCCCTGGGTGATGCGATATGAAGATCAAGCGGAAAAAAACGTACTTTGATCCGGTTCCCGGAGCGCCGGAACCGATCTTCGTCGAGGTCAAACGTCGCGTTCGCTTCAATGAGGCCGATCCTATGGCTATCATGTGGCATGGCCGCTATCCGCTCCTGTTCGAGGAGGCGTCTGAAGAACTCGGCCGACGCTGCGGGATGTCATATAATGAGTATCTTGAAGCCGGTTTGAGAGCCCCCATCATCTCACTCCATATAGATTATTTTCAGTCTCTCTTTCTGGCGGAGGAATTCACCATCCGGGCTTCCATGGTCTGGCACGAGGGCGCGCGGATAAACACCGAATTCCACGTTTACAAACAGGATGGCAGCCTGGCAACAAGCGGCTACACCATTCAGCTTTTTACGGATCACCGAACAGGAGAACCCTGCATGCTCTCGCCGGTGATGCTTGATCGCTGCCGCAGCAGGTGGAAAGCCGGAGAATTCCTTTGTTGCCCATGAGGGCGGTTATCGTTGAAACGGATATCCTGACCCCATTCGGTCCGGGTATCGACGCATGCTGGGATGGACTTCTGGCCAACCGGACCGCAATTTCCCGCCTGACCCGATTCAGTACGAAGGCGTTATTCTCCGACTATGCCGGAACAATTCCTGGTTTGACGTATCACGGCGAAATGTCTCTGGTCATGCAGATGATTTCCCAGCTGTTTGCCAGAACCGGTACAAAGATACCGACTGATGCAAAACTTCTGCTGGCGACAACCAAGGGAGAAATCGATCTTCTGGAGAAAAGCATCATTACCGGAACTGGCGATGGTGCTGAAAGCTCTCTTAGCAATCTACTCAAAAAGGTCATTAACCTCACCGGAACCACGGGCGGTGGCCTGGTTGTGTCGGCGGCATGCACCTCGTCGTCGGCTGCGGCTGCGCGTGCAGCGGCAACCATTCGCAGTGGACATGCTGATTGTGTGCTGGTAGTAGCCTGTGATTGTGTGTCGGAGTTTGTATTTTCAGGTTTTTCTTCGCTCATGGCGCTGGATAAGGTCCCGGCCCGGCCTTTTGATAAGAACAGGGCCGGACTAAGTGTCGGAGAAGCTGCCGCATATCTGCTCGTCATGAGCGAAGAACGTGCTCTGCGTGAAAAAAGGCCCATCACAGGAGAAATTGCCGGTTGGGGCATGAGCGATGATGCCAACCACATGACCGGTCCCTCCCGCGAAAGCGAAGGGTTGGTTCGCGCCATCAACGCCGCCCTGGACTCTGCGGGTATTTCTGCTGATCGCGTCGGCTTTGTTTCGGCACACGGCACCGGTACCCCGTATAACGATGCCATGGAAATGCGGGCTTTCCGCGCGGTATTCCGGGGCCGGAATGTGCCGGTCTATTCCATCAAAGGCGGTATCGGCCACACGATGGGTGCCGCCGGTCTGGTCGAAATGGCAATTGCGCAGCGGGCTCGACGTGAGAACGTCGTTCCGCCAACCGTAAATCTGAAAGATGCTGATGATGATGCGATCGCTTGGGTATCAGATCACCGCCGGGTTGTCGAACCGAACGCGATAGCTCTCGTGACCAATGCCGGTTTCAGTGGCATTAACTCTGCTTTGGTTCTGGCCTGAGAAAGCTTCGATGATGATTTCAGTACGTGGCATAGGGTGGGTGACAAGCACAGGTTACGGGTCTGTCAGGCTCGGGCTGCAACATCAGTTTGCCCAGGGGGAGGGGATTCACTCTCTTGCGAAATTGGGAATATTTTCGCAGCCGTTCAAGAATTTCGGGCGACTTGACGGAATGTCGCGGAAGACTGTCAGTGCTGTTGCCCTTGCCCTGCAGGATGCCGGCGTGGAGTACTCATCTGCATGCAAGCAGGACATCGGGATTATCGGTACAAGCCGTGAAGGCTCCCTGAAATCGGACATTGACTATTTCAAGGATTATGTAGAAAACGGTCGCACGCTTTCACGGGCAAACCTGTTCATCTATACGCTCCCTTCGAGTGCGCTGGGTGAAGCGGCCATCCACTTCGGTTTGATTGGTCCTCTTTTATATGCGACGGCGCTGGATGGCTCGTTTGCAGAGTTTTTTGATATGTCGGTCGAGATGATTGTTGCCGGTGAAACAGGCCGGATGCTCGTAGGCAACATAGTGGAAGATGAAGCCCTGTATTTCGTTATTGATGGCAAACAGGAAGGCAATGCTTTCTGTAGCCTCATTGAGGCCCGGTCGATCGTGGAATCAACACATGGAATACCAGAAATTCTACGTCAGCTTTCAATCCTGAAGATTAAGAAAGGTATCGCGTGAAGATAAAACTAATTTACCCGAAATGGCCGAAACTGCAGCGACAGACGGATTTTCATCTCCCGCCCCATGGCCCGGTCTGTTTCGCAGCTACGGTGCCTGGCGATATTGAGCTCATCTTTACCGACGAACATGTTGAAGCGATCAATTTTGACGAGCATGCCGACCTTGTGGCAATCTCCTGCATGCTTACCTGCCAGATTGCGCGCGGCTGGGAGATCGCCGACATCTATCGTGCCAAAGGAATCCCGGTGATCTTTGGTGGCATCGGTACGCAACTCCATGCCGAAGAAACCATGCGGCATGCTGATTCAGTGTTTCTGGGAGAGGCCGAAGGACGTTTCGGGCAAATTATTACAGACCTGAACAACGGTAATTTGCTCAAGGTATACGACTATAAGAACAATTTCCCGGACATCAATCTGGTTGGACCCGCCAGACGCGGGATTCTTAATCGCGAGTTATATAACTATCGCGGGGTACAGATGGTTGACCTGATCCATGCTTCGCGTGGCTGCCGGTTCAACTGCTTTCCGTGTTGTACGCCGTTTCTCGGCGGCAACGAATTCAGGCCGCGCCCGATCGATGATGTACTGCGTGAAATTGAGTCAATAAATAACAACCGTCTGTTCTTTGTTGATAATTCCATGTCCCAGAACGACCAATGGGAGAAGGATCTGTTTAAGGCGCTGATTCCACTTAAGAAGAAATGGGTGTGCCACCCGATCAAAGACGACGATGAAATCCTTGACCTGGCTGCCGAGGCCGGTTGCTGGTATGTATATCAGGCGATCTTCGACACTTCGGATCACATTCGCAAACGGGTAAAGCGTTTACAGGAACGCGGCATTGGAGTCGAGGGGACGATAATTCTGGGTACCGATGACCAGAGTGAGGATGACATCAAACGACTGGTCGATTTCCTGCTTGAGATCAATCTGGATCTTGCGGAATTCACGATCCTGACCCCGTTTCCTCACACGCCGATCCGCGAGACCCTTGCGCAGCAGGGCAGGATTCTATCCAATGACTGGAATCGCTATACCGGCGGTGAAGTCGTTTACCAACCGGCAAAGATGAGTCCTTCCAAACTGCAGGATCTTTATTATTACGCGTGGGACAGATTCTACAGCGACAGCAGTCAGAACTTGAAAATGGCTAAACTGTTTCTCAAGGTCATCGAGAAAGAGAAGGCCGATGGAACGTATCGGCATACCAGTCCCGTACGAAGAAAATGGGATGTTAATAAAGATATTGTGAGCCCTGAATGAAGGTTCTGCTGATATCAGCCAATGTAACACTTTCACCATATCCGATCTATCCGCTTGGGGTGAGCATGGTTGCAGCTGCTCTGGTAAAGTCGGGGCATACGGTTCAACAGACGGATTTCTTACTGCAAAATTCTTCCCTCGAAGCGATCGGCGATGAGGTGGGACTGTTCAAACCCGACCTGATCGGGATATCGATTCGTAACATCGATAATGTGAATCTGATGAACGAGCAGTATTATATCCGGAACGTCCGGAATATTGTTTCCACTATCAGGAAACATACCGATGCAAAGGTGTTGCTTGGCGGCGCCGGCTTTTCACTTATTCCTGATCTGATACTGCAGGAAACCGGTGCCGATTTCGGCATCATCGGGGAAGGGGAGCTGCTGGCGGTTGAATTTGCCAACAATGCCGAGCAGGGGGTGTATCCTCGGGAACGGCTTATCGGGCCCGCTGCACGACTGCCGGGCGGATCGATCAAATCGGCGCTCTACGATGAGCAGCTGGTCGAGTATTATCTGCATAGCGGCAACATCGCTTCAATTCAGACCAAACGTGGATGTGCCTACAAGTGTGTGTACTGTACGTATCCCCTGCTGGAAGGGACGGAACTTCGCAGGCGAGATGCGCGGGAAGTCGTTGACGACATTGAGCTGCTGCGCGACAAGCACAAGACCAAATATATTTTCTTCGTCGATTCGGTATTTAACGATGATGAAGGAGCTTATCTGGAAGTGGTTGACGAGATGCAGCGCAGAGACATCTGCATGCCCTGGACCGGATTTATCAAGCCTGGTGGTTTGACCGACGATATCGTTGAACGCATGAAAAAGACCGGGTTTGCATCAGCCGAGGTCGGGGCGGATGCTGCCTGTGATACGACCTTGAGAGCCATGGGTAAAAACTTCACCTTCCAGGATGTGGTGGAATGCAATGAACTCCTTGCACGGCATGGCATCGCAACGTCCCACTTCTTCATGTTTGGCGGTCCGGGCGAGACCGAAGAGACGGTGCAGGAGGGGATCAGAAATATTCTGGGATTACAAAAATGCGTATCATTTATTTTTATGGGGATCCGGATTCTGCCCAATACTCCGCTTGAACGGATTGCGATCAAGGAACATATCATTTCTGCAGCCGACGGGCTGTTGCAGCCTACCTATTATGTTTCACCGGCCGTGGATACAAAATGGCTGGAAGAAACCTTGACACATGCCTTTGCCGGGGTGCGCCATTGCGTGTTCCCGCCCGATGCAATGGAAGGAAGCCTGCAGATGCTTCATAAACTTGGCTATACCGGTCCATTATGGGATCTGCTGATTTCTGGCGAAAGAACCAGAAAGAGGAAAAAGCATGCAGCAGAATAGTCCCGCCACGCTGGAATCTGTCTGGTGCGCGCTGCCGGTCTATAATAACAGGAAAACCGTGCGACAGGTGGCGGCGGCGTGCCGTGAGATCGTATCTCATGTCGTGGTGGTTGACGATGGCTGTACGGATGGCGATCTGAGAGAACTGCTCTCGGGGCTCGACGTTGTGGTGTTGACGCATGCCGCAAACCTGGGAAAGGGACAGGCCATACTCACGGCAGCGCGCTATATTGAAGCGCAGGGTGGTCAGTACATGATCACCATCGATGCGGATGGTCAGCACCTTCCTCAGGATATACGAAAATTCCTGCCGTTGATACAGGAGGACACACCAGGTATCATAATCGGTTGCCGGGACTTTACCACGGATAACGTTCCTGCTGCCAGCCGTTTCGGCAGGTCGTTTGCCAACTTCTGGCTGCTGGTGGAAACCGGCAAGATAGTCGGAGATTGCCAGAGCGGATTTCGTGCCTATCCTGTGAAATATCTCAATCAGATGACCTTCAAGGGTGCCCACTACGATTTTGAGGCCGAGGTCTTGGCCAAGGCAGCGTGGGGAGGGCTCGCCCTGACAACTGTCGACATTGGCGTTGTGTATCCGAGACCGGAAGAGCGGGTTTCAAGTTTCAAACCTTTTTTGGACAATCTGCGTCTGACCGGGATTCATTCGATGCTGGTCGGAAGACGTCTGTTGCCGATCAGGCACCAGAAGCTGGTGGAAACCCGGAACACCCTTGATGTCTCGTTATTGCGTCATCCGGCCAAGGTTCTTAAAATGCTCCTGAAGGAAAGTGCGACCCCCGAAGGATTGGCGCTGTCGGCAGCTGTCGGCATGTTCATAGCCGTGCTTCCGATCCTGTTCATGCATTCGGTCGTTATTTTTTATTTTTCGATGCGCTTTAACCTGAACAAGATCGTGGCGCTGAATGTCCAGCATCTGGCGGTCCCGCCCTTTATACCGGCGCTCTGCATTGAGGTGGGGTATTACCTGCGGCATGGCCGCTGGTTGACAAACCTGTCGTTTGCGACGGTGTTTCAGCAGTTTTCTTCACGATTGTTTGAGTGGTTTTTAGGCTCTTTGATCATCGCCCCGCTTGCTGCCCTGCTGATCGGCACCGCCATGTATGTGACAGCTGCTGCAATAATAAAAGTCCGGATTGCTCATGGCTCAAAAGAAGGGTGTTGAGCGTAAGCGGGGCAACCAGCTCGGTTTCTGGTTCTTCCGCACCGCAGTCAGATTTTTCGGTCTGGGAGGCTCATATGGGCTGCTCTATTTCGTCGGCCTGTACTATCTGATTATTGATCGGCCGCTGGTTGCAGCCTCCCTGGCCTATACCAGGCGACGTTTCCCGGAGCACGGATCGATCAGACAACTGTTCGATGTCTATCTTCTCTTCGTCAGCCAGGGCAAAAGCCTTATCGACCGGTATGCCCTAGCGGCCGGATATAAGGATATGGCCATAGATATACGTGGCTACGAGAAGATACAGCGCCTGTCAGATGAAGGGAAAGGTTTTATCCTGTTGACCGCTCATGTAGGGAACTGGCAGGTTGCCATGACGGCGCTCAGCCGGTTCGGCAAGACGGTCTACCTGATGATGCGGCCCGAAGATAACGCCGCTGTCAAAAAGGCGTTGAATATTGACAAGGAAGAGGAAAACGTCAGGATCATCTCTACCGATGACTCATTGAGTGGGGTTATCGAGGCGATGAAGGCCATCAAAAAGGGTCATATCGTTTCGATCATGGGGGATCGGACTTACGGTTTTAGCGCTGCTGAAGCCTTGTTTCTTGGAGAAAATGTGCATTTCCCGTATGGTGCATTCAGTCTTGCATCCGCGGTGCAGTGCCCTGTAGTTGTTTTCCTGTCGGCAAAAACCGGCGTGAATAAATATGTTGTCGACGTTTCCCACATAATCCCGGCGCCGGCTGGTATTCGTGGTAAGAAGGATGAAGAGATCAGGGTTGCCCTGCAAGAGTTTGCCGATGTGCTGGAAGGGTACGTGAAGGCCTATCCCTTTCAATGGTTTGCATTTCGCGATGTATGGCAATCCAATCAATAAGGTATCAAAATCTGATAAGGAGAGTGTTATGGAGAATAAGGAACTGGAATTACAGAAAATCCGCAAGGATCTCAAAGAGATGATTGCGCGGGACTTGGCGCTTGAGGATGTCAAACCCGAGGAAATAGGGGATGATGAGATTCTGTTCGGTGAGGGATTGGGGCTGGATTCTCTCGATGCCGTCGAAATAGTCGTTCTGTTACAACGGAACTTTGGCCTGGAGATCAAAAATATGGATCAAGGGAAAGAGATCTTTTACTCCATAAATACCATCGCCAACTTCATTTATGACAATAAGGGGAAAAAATCCTGACGAATATCGGAAATGTCATGTGTCGATTTGCTCTGGTTGTTCTGGTGTCGTTTCTCCTGATGTCCTGCAGCGCTGTTGGTCACCGTCCGGATATCCCGACAGTCGGATCGATTCCCTTAGTCACGTTTGTTCTTGATGATGGCAATGATACCGACTATCTCGTGGGAAAGAAGATTTTTGCGGCGCAGGGGGCCGTTGCCTGCTCCGCCATTACCACCGATCGGATCAATACGCCATACCATCTGACGCCCGCCCAGATTATAGCACTTCAGAAAGCGGGCTGGGAGATTATGGACCATACGGTGTCCCATCCGAACCTGAATTCCCTGACAACACCCCGGCTTGAAGATGAGCTGTTGCGATCCAAAAAAATATTGGAGGGTATGGGTCTTACGGTTAATAATCTCGTCTACCCTTTTAACAAAAACAATGAAACTGTCCGGTCAATTGTCAGAAAATATTACCGGTCCGGCAGAGGAGGTACAAACTCATTCAATCTGGGGCAGTTCGACCCTTATTTTTTGAAGTCTTTTGCCTTAAAGCACGATCTTCCGCTGATGGAGAGCCACATCGATCAGGCCTACCGGGATAAATCCTGGCTGATCTTTTACACGCACGAAATAGATGCCAAAGTAAAAATAACGGACTCACACGGGATATTCACCAAGGGTGAAGCAGTAACACTCAGGCCTTCCGGAATAACCGCCAGGTACACCACCACCCACTGGTTTCCGTTGTACGGTTCGTATATGTATATTGTGCCGTTTTCCGGGGTCCCGCAGCCGGGTGAGACCATAACCGGGGTCAGTAGCGGCGCAACCGCCCGTATTGACTACATAATGTATAATGATCTGACTCTGTTGAGTGATATGATCAGCTATATCCACACGCGCTACCCGGACATGAAAATAGTGACCACCGATCAGGGGCTGGATCTGCTGGGGGTGCCGAAGAAATGAATCGAGCCGACATACTCATAACAGGAATGGGCGCTGTCTCCGCCGCCGGTATTGGCCTTGCGGAGACACTGGATTCGTTTGCTCGCGTTCAGCGGAATGCAGGATCGGTGACTCTTTTTCCGACAGTAACGGATTGCCCTGTCTTCGAGGTGAAGCATGTTCCTCAGGAGTATGCCCTGGAAGGGCAACGTACGCTCAGTCTGGCGTTGATCGCTCTGGATCAGGCGCTGGCAGAGGCCCGTATCGATGACCTTTCGGGGTGCCGCGTTGGCGTCTGCCTGGGGACGACCGTAGCGAGCCAGCTGAACGATCTGCAGTTTTACACCTCCTACCGCCAGCAGGATTTCACATCGCTGCTTGCGGTGGACCGCTACCTGAAGGGGAATATCTCGGCATACATTGCCCGCAGGATCAAGGCGCGCGGTCCGGTCCTGACGGTGGTGAATGCCTGCTCTTCCGGTACCGATGCGATCGGCGTCGCCTTGTCGTGGCTCAAAAGCGATCTGTGCGATATCGTCATCGCTGGCGGGGCAGACGAACTGAACCATATCCCCTATTGCGGTTTTGGCTCACTCGGCATTGTCAATCCCGGACTGTGTGCCCCCTTTGACCGGGATCGTAAAGGTTTGAACCTGGGGGAAGGCGCCGGGATCATGGTGATCGAGAAAAAAAACAGTGCACAGCGGCGCGGTGTGTCGTCGGATCTCTTCCTGGGAGGCTACGGTTCGCTGAGTGACGCGTATCATCTTACCGCACCCAGTCCCGATGGCGCCGGTCTAAAAGCCTCACTGCGTGCGGCCCTTGCCGAGGCGGGGATTGCCCCTCGGGATGTCGCTTTTGTCAATGCCCACGGTACCGGAACATTCGACAACGATCAGGTGGAAGGCAAGGTGCTGGAGGAGATCTTCGGATCGGAACTGAAGATGCTGTCGACCAAAGGATACACGGGGCATACGCTCGGCGCAGCCGGAGGGCTGGAGGCCGTCTTCACTGCCGCCGGCCTCAGGGAAGGGTGGATACCCGCCAGCGCCGGTTTCCTCAATCAGGACGAGTCCATTCCCCTGGCGCCGATCAGGGAAAAGACCCTCATCAGCGGCCGATATGCCGTCTCGACGTCACTGGCCTTTGGTGGTAACAACGCCGCAATCGTCATCGGCCGGGGAGCAACAGAATGAAGATTCTCGGAACCGGCATTATCTTCACACGAGGGCAGGGGATCGGTGTTCTCGAAAACTCTCTGCGCTCCGGCTGGGTGAAGCCCGCCGAGATGGATGTTCCCCGAACGGAAGGGAACACGCGCCCGGTCTATCAGGTCGATCTGGATGCCGTTCAGGACCGGTCCCTGCTCAAGAAGCTTCGCCGCGCCGACAAGCTGAGCAAGATGTCGGTGCTTGCAGCGGCTGACGCCCTTGCCGACAGTGGCATCGCTGATATTGCCCGGAAGAAGATCGGAATCATTCTTGCCACTGCCTTTGGTGCCCAGGTGACAACCTTTGATTTCCTGGACGGTATTCTGGATTATGGTGACGCCGCGGTCTCACCGACCACCTTTTCCAACTCCGTTCATAATGCCGCTGCTTCCTATGTCTCCTCATCGCTGAACATCCGGGGGCCGACACTGACGGTAACGCAATTCCGGTTTTCGTTTCAGTCCGCGTTGCAGCTTGCCCAGACGTGGCTTGAACAGGGACGGTGTGATTATCTGCTGGCCGGTGCAGTGGATCAATACGGTGATGTTCTGGGCTACATTGCGGAGCAGAAACTTACTGCCGCACAGGATGGCAGGATCAAGCCCTTTGTGTTCAATCCGACCTGTCAGGTGCCGGGTGAGGGCGCGTTGTTTTTTCTCCTGGGCAACGATCGGACCGATTCCGCCTATTGTTCGATTGACTCCGTATCTACCAGTGGTGATCCCGATTGCGGCAAACCGGTCGATATCAATCTCATCGACGCCGACGGCATGTTGCCGGACGAGTCGGCCTATCTTTCCGCTCTCTCGCCGGATACCCTTACAACCGCGTATGCCCCCATTTTCGGCTCCATGATGATCGGAGGAGCGTTCAATCTTGCAACCGCCGCTCTTATGCTGAAGCAGCAGACACACTACGCGGCACCGGTTCTGGACAATCCGCACGCACTTCTCCTGCTTAGCGAAACCGGTCCTGCGCATATCGGATCGATTCGCAGCATCGGATGCAACTGTTTTGGAGAGAAGAGTGTCGTGTATCTTTCAAAGTTGACGTAACCATACTCCATACGAGGTTCTTATAGTCATGACCGCTCAAGAGATAGAAAACATATTGATTCAGGGTATCTCGTCCATTAAAAACCTGGAACCAAATGAAATCACCCCGGACAAACCGTTCCATGACATGGGAATCGACTCACTCGGGTTTGTGGAAATTCTCGTGTTCATCGAAAAAAACTTCAAGCTTGAGCTGATTGCATCAGATCTGACCAAACAGGACTTTGAGACCGTTCACAGCCTTGCTTTGTTCATCAGCCGAAACCTGTAGTTCCGGATGGGCATGCTGGTATCAAAGCGCAAGCGTTACCTGTCCGGCTCGGATTGGGTGCTTAATACGCTCGATTACATGATGAAGGCGGTCACCTCTTCGGGAAATGTCTGCCAGATTGTCCTGACGCTTAAATCCCCGTTATCGGAACAACAACTCAGAACCGCTCTCAATCGCTTTGTCAGGCAATTCCCCGTACTGCAAGGGAAGGTTGCCCGCGACTTCAAACTCACCCCCTACTGGAAGATCCCCGCAACGATGGAGCGGGACGTTCGGCTGGATGTCTCGAATATTCGTGAGAACTCTCCTCCCGAGTTCCTGTTTTCGGAACTGGTGCGACACGCCAATAGCCCGTTTCCGGATGGCGACGAATATATCGATTTTCACCTTTTCACCTCCGGAGGGCGTTGCGTCCTGGCCATGAGGTTCGACCATCGCCTGTTCGATGCCCGTGGCGCGGAATCATTTCTGAATCTGTTTCAGAGTAGCCTGGATGACAGCTCGTTATCCGGAGATATGGCTTTTACCTCTTCAGCGGAACTGACGGAATGGAAAAGTAAATTCCTGGCCGGCAAGAATGTCAACCGGGCAATCATTGCTCTCTCAAAATCTATCCCCCGGACTTTGCCCATCCAGCCCGCGCCTGACAAAGGATACCGCTACCGCCTGCTGACCTTCAGCCGGCAGGAGACTGCGGCGATTTACGAAAAGGCCTATCGCGATGCGGGCTATCTAATGGAATCTTCATTCTTTCTGGCGGTAATCACTCAGGCCATGCATGAACTGTGTGCGTCTCGGCCTGGCACCGGTTCGTGCTATCTGATTCCGGTAACAATGGATCTCAGGCCGGGCAAAGAGCCTCTGCAAGAGGTGTTTTTTAATCATGTGTCGTATCTCTTTTACCAGATCCCGGTCGAGCTGGCGGCCGATTTAAAGGGGCTTGCCGCCCTGTTCAAGCAACAGATGTATGATCAGGTAAAGTCCGGATTTCCCCGGGACCTGGCTGCCGCAAGCCTGTTGACCCGCATCGTCCCACGGGGCCTTTTCGGGAAGCTGATGTCTTTTCCGATGAACGGCAAGATAGCAACCTTCGCATATTCCCATCTCGGTAAAAGCTCATACCAGTCGCAAGAGTTCATGGACAGCCCGATTGAAAATATCTTCCACATGCCGCGCGTGCCGGTGCCGCCCGGACTTGGATTTTTCAGCAGTCAGTACGATGGCCGGCTCAATCTTGTTATCTCGTATCTCGACGGGATAATGACTGATGAAGAGCTGGAAGGACTTGACGTTGGCATCCGCAGGAAATTCGGGGGGGGGCCGAAATGAAACAGCTATCCTGTGATCTGCTGGTAGTCGGCGGCGGGGTGGCTGGTGTCTGCGCGGCCATTGCCGCATCCCGGAGCGGTGTGCGGACCATCTTGGTCGAACGTTATGGCTACCTCGCAGGGACCGGATATGCCGGTATGTTGCAGCACATCTGCGGACTCTATCTGAACGGTGAGTCATTTCCCGTAGAAACGTTGAATGGTGGCCTTACGCAAGAGATCGTCGGGTTGCTCAAGAACAAGGCACCAAAGAAATCGGTTCAGCAAATCGGCCAAGTGTACGTATTGCCCTATTGCGCCGGCGATCTTCAGAATGTTTTCAAGGACCTGCTGGACGCCGAAAATAGTCTAACCATCCTGCGCAACACCGCTGCAACCGCTATTGTAGCAGGATACGGGAATACCTGGAATGTGACCCTGGAGGCTTCTGGTGAAACACGGAACATTGCAGCAACCATGGTCGTGGACTGTACGGGGGATGGCGACGTTGCGGCCATGGCGGGAGCTGCGTTCGAGCTTTCCCCGGTGGACGAGCGGCAGCTGGCGGGCTTTTCAATCCGGGTCAGCGGTCTGGAATCTCGCGATGATTCCCTGGCGATCAAGGTCCCCTATTATTGCACTCAGGCCGTGGAGCGGAACATACTGCCCGCTTTCATGAAATTTACCACGTTCAGCTTTGGTGAGAGTCCTGATGAATGCTTCATCAAGATGAGCAGGGAGGGAAAAAATGCCCCCGATCGCGATGAACGTGCGCTTGCGGATGCGCAAGCCCTGTTCGCCTATCTGGGGCAGGTATTGCCGTCTTTCAGGCAGGCCGTAATCACCGGCACGTCGCAAAAGGTCATGGACCGCGAAGGGCGGCGAATCGGCGGTGATTATCTGCTCACGGAAGATGACATTCTTGCGGCACGGAAGTTTCCCGATGCCATTGCCAGGAACGCCTGGCCCATCGAGTTGTGGGATCGAGCAAGGGGCACGCTCTACAAGTACGTGCCGCGCGGGGAGTATTATGAAATTCCGTTCCGCTGCATTACCGTCAAGGGGATGACAAACCTCCTGACCGCCGGTCGGTGCATTTCGGTGTCACATGCGGCGCTCGGCTCCACCCGCGTCATGGGTACCTGCATGGCGCTCGGCGAACAGGCCGGTCGGGCGGGGGCCTGTTTTATCAGGACGGGAAATTTCCAGTTTGCAGCGGGAGATAACCATGAATATTTTCGACACAATTAAAGAAGAGACAAGCATACATCTGCATCGCACCGCAGTGGTCGAGGGGCAGGACCGTATTAGTTACGGTGAACTGATCGCTGCCGTGGAACAGGTGGCCGAATCGCTGAAAAGTGCGGGGGTGTGCCGTTTTCACCGGGTCGGTCTGCTCTGCGATGACAGTATCGACTATATCATCGCGAGCCTGGCCATTCTGTCCCTTTCGGCGGCTATCGTGCCGATTTCGCCGGAACAGACCGCCGATGAAATTGCGATTGTCATCGACAGGATCGATGTCGATTGTATTGTCGCGGAACCACGGCTTCTCAAGCAGGAACGGCACGATCTGCTTCCATCCGCAGGCTTCCTCAATAAAGCATTCCTCATAACCCGGCGAACGGTCAGCGCGAGCCCGCCGGCCGGATATTTCAGTTCGAACCCCGCCTTCATCCGCTTCAGTTCAGGGACTACCGGTACGAGCAAAGGGGTGGTGCTGTCACACGAAGCGATTATCGAGCGAACGGATGCCGCCGACAAGGGGATGCAGATTACACCTGAGGACACCGTTCTGTGGGTCCTGTCGATGAGCTATCATTTTGTCGTGACGATCCTTCTGTTCCTGCGACGGGGGGCGAAGATCATACTCTGCAGCCAGCGCTTTCCCGATGCGCTGATTGAGGGAATTCTCGTCCATCGTGGCAGCTTCATCTATGCCTCGCCGTTTCACTACAACCTGCTGGCGCGCACCGATCTGCTGGCATCCGATAGCCTGCAGCAGGTCAGAATGGCGATTTCAACCGCCATGAAGCTGCCGGAACAGGTTGCCGAGGCATTCTATGGCAAGTTTGGTTTTGAGTTGACCGAAGCCTACGGGATTATCGAGGTGGGACTGCCATTCATCAAACTGTCCGGCGGCAGGGACAAGCGTGGTTCGGTCGGAAGGGCGCTGCCGGACTTTGAACTCAGGCTCGAAGATATGGATGCGGATGGCATCGGAGCGATCTTCATCAAGGGCAAGGGGATGCTGGAGGCCTATTTTTCTCCCTGGCAGGGCAGGAGGGAGATCCTGCAAAACGGCTGGTTCGGGACCGGCGATCTCGGAAAAATAGATTCGGACGGCTTTCTGTATATTGTCGGCAGGGATAAAGACGTTATCAATTTTGCCGGGATGAAGGTCTTTGCCTTGGAAGTGGAGGCGGTAATCAACCAGCATCCCCAGGTGAAGGAGTCATTGGTATATGGTGTGCCGCATTCCCAGTACGGAGAGCTGCCGGCTGCAAAAATAGTGCTGGTTGACGAACATGTCGATGAGGCGGTGCTGGATAATCTGAAGCGTTTCTGCTATCAGAGACTGGCACAGTATAAAGTGCCGAAAGAATTTCTCAGTGTGGACCGTCTTCCCAAAACCGCGAGTGGAAAAATTAAACGATGAAAATTAATGAATATCCCGAAGCAGGAACTGATGAACAGATCACCACGGCTAATGATTACAACCGCTGGCTTGCACAAAATACGTTTGGTGCGCGCTGGGTGCGATTCTGGTTTGCTCCGAAACAGACCATTTTCTTGAATACACCCGCCCGTAAGCTGCCGGGATTGCTTGATCTTACGACTGAGAACAAGGTGCTGGATATTGGCTGTGGGTACGGAGGTCTTCTGATCTACCTGAATCGTAGAGTTGGCTTTACGCAGGTTATGGAAGGGCTTGATTGCTCGGGTCTGATGGTTGAACGTGCTCAAAGGGAGATGCAGAAACGCGGATTGGATTCACGGATCCATATCAGGCAAGGCCTGGCAACGAAATTACCGTATCCTGACGGCACCTTCGATGTGGTGTTGAGTACCTATGTCATCAAGCATCTATCCGATCGGAGCTCCCAGGAAATGCTCGCTGAAGTCATGCGGGTACTGAAACCGGGAGGCCGCTTTTGCCTCTGGGAGGCGGCTCCATCCCGCAATTTCTATTTGCAGGTGTTCAATCTGAAATTGTTGAAAATGGGGGTGTCCACCGCCTATTTGCGCACGGAAGGACAATTGAGGGAATGTCTGGAATCAGCCGGTTTCACTGACCTCGAGCCCTATGGTCATGGCCCCTACTATTATTATCCGCCGCTGCCCAGGGTGGGATTTATCGCCAGGCGTCCGCTGGAATAGCGATTCTGTAAAATTATTCCGTGTATGGTATACTTTCTCATGTCAGATAGGATTGACAGTCAACGGATAGTGACTACGTATGTCAAAGGGGGATACCATGAAAGGCATATTCGCACTAATCATCTCACTGGCGTTGTTGGTGCCGCTGAATGTATCGGCACAGACCTATACCATAGACCCCTTGCACACTACGATTGAGTTCAAGGTTAAAAACATGGGGTTCATGCATGTGACAGGGGCTTTCGAGAAATTCAAGGGAACTGTGGATATCGATCAAACGGATATCTCTAAATCAAAAGTAGCTGTCAGTATCGAAACTGCATCGATCAATACCGGCATCAACATGCGTGATAAACACCTTCGCAGCCCTGATTTCTTTGACGCAGCAAAATTTCCCGACATGACGTTTGTATCGACAAAGATTGAAACCGGAACAGACAAAAACACGCTGAACGTGACCGGTAACCTGACAATAAAAGGGGTGACCAAGCCGGTTACCTTGTTTGTGGAAGGCCCTAAAAACCTGCAGGGTGATCTTAAACGGGGGTACTCAGCCACTGCAACGGTCAATCGCCAGGATTTTGGAGTCAGTTGGGGCGCGGTAATTTCCGATGAGGTCTTGATTACGATTAATACGGAGCTGGTGAAACAGTAGACCTGATATACACAGGCCCGGGGAAGGATCCACGGGCCTGTGTATAGATAACGGGGGAGATTCAAACGATCAATGCTTGGATAGATACTCCCTGATGTCACTGGCAACTTCTTGGGCAGCATCTTCCAGGCGTGCGCCCTCACGTGCAAAATGACGGAACGCGGCAACCGCCTTCCCTTTATTGCTCACAATCATTTCAACTCCAAGGCCGGCTTGCATCAGGTTGCCACCCGCAAACGGAATCCATGCCTTGCCGGGCGAAAATTTCTGAACCTCATAGATACACATGCGTGCCGACAGGGTCCCCTTGTCGCCTTTATGTTTCTCCAATATTTCCTTGAAAACTGATTTTATGTCATCCACCTGAGAATTTCTAATGTCATCCGTCTTGTTTTCAAACGTTGTAATTGCCAGTCCGTAATCGGCAAGAGTTACTCCAGGCTTGACCCATACCCAGTCGATATTATCTCCCTTGGCCAAGTCTTTGTAATCGGTGATGCAGCCTTTCCTGAAATCCTTTTCTCCGTACTCTTTGCTGTCTACAAGCATGTCGGGGGAACAGAAAGCAGACAATGGAAGCATGATTACAACCGCTGACAGGATGACTACCAGTCGGACAACCGGGATGAAGCGCCTGGCAACAAAAGATTTCATAATTAAATCCTCCTTTAAATTGATTTTAACTGTGTACGTTATTAGCTGTGTTGTTGTCAAGCTGGATAGCGTCTTGCCCGGATGGTCCGAAATCAGATGGACGAGTCGCATGGGTGGCATATCTGACCATGCTGTTTTGCTTCCACGTTCGAACTGAAAAAACAGATACAATCGAGAGTGATGCAGATTTTTAGCATGGCTAAAGCTTGATATATCAGGCTTTTTTTATTTGACCCATCACTTCAATTCGACTATAAATACACCCCTGTTTTATTATTTGCCAGAGGAGGTTACTTCATGCATCTTGTTGATCAGATCAAGGAAAAAGCCAGAAAAAACCTGCAGACGGTGGTGTTGCCTGAATGCTACGACGAGCGCATGCTGTTTGCCGCCGAGAAGATTGTTTCAGAAAAACTGGCCAACATCGTCATCCTGGGAGACCCCGCCAAAATTCAGGCCGAGGCAACGGCCAAAGGGATCAATCTGGCCGGTGTGGAGCTGCTCAACCCGGCAGCATCGCCAAAACTTGACCAATATGTGGCCGACCTGGTGGAGCTGCGCAAATCGAAAGGACTGACTGCTGCCGAGGCCCGTAACCTGCTGACCGCTGAGGATAACCTGTATTACGCCGGTATGATGGTGCGTAACGGCGACGCGGGTGGCGAGGTAGCCGGCGCCACCGGAACGACCGGCAACGTACTCAAGGCTGCCTTTCAGACCGTCGGGCCGGCCAAGGGCATCAAAACCGTATCCTCCTTCTTTCTGATGATCACCAAGAATCCCTCCTTCGGCGAGAACGGCATCATCCTGTTTGCCGACTGTGCCGTCAACCCGAACCCAGATGCCCAGGCCCTGGCCGAGATTGCCGTGGCAACAGCCGGAAATTGCACGGCCTTCCTGGATGTAGAGGCCCGCGTCGGCATGCTGTCCTTCTCTACCAAAGGCAGTGCCAGCCATGCCGACGTCGATAAGGTTACCAAGGCCGTGGAAATCGCCAAGCAGATCAAACCGGACATCCGGATCGACGGGGAACTTCAGGCCGACGCGGCCCTGTTGCCCAAGGTCGGCGAGAAAAAGGCCCCCGGCAGTCCGGTGGCCGGCAAGGCAAATGTCCTTATTTTTCCGGATCTGGATGCGGGCAACATCGCTTACAAGCTGGTGGAGCGCGTAGCTGGAGCCGAAGCGGTCGGCCCAATCATCCAGGGGCTGGCCAAACCGGTTAACGACCTTTCCCGTGGCTGCTCGGTGGATGACATCGTCAACGTAACCGCCATAACGGCGGTCCAGGCTGCACAGGGATAGACCTCGTACCGTAATCACCGGAAAAGAGGGTGAGCCCGTCAGGGCCCACCCTCTTTTTATCGCCGGGGCATATCGCCAGAGCGGTTAGATATACACCACTGTTACGCGAGACAGGTAGCTCCTCAGACGCTCGATGGTGATCCTGATTCCATCGTCATCACACACGAGTGCTGCATATTCCAGAGACTCGCCGATTTCCGAGATTTCATCAAACCCATAACTTCCACCGGAACCTATCATCCGGTGCGCCAGCAACTTGATCCCAGCCCGGTTTTCATCTGTCAGCCACTGCTCTACCAACCTACAGTCCACACGGCGATTCTCAAGGTATTCCGGTATGATCGGGGCCAGTTCCTGGTCGATTTCTATCCGAATAGTCATGTTTTCTGCCCTATCCATGCTCAATCCCCCGGATATGACGGGCCAAGCACTGCAAGAGAACCTTTTTTTTGAACGGCTTTGCAATGTGATCATCACACCCGGCTTCTATGCATCGGCGAATGTCCGCTTCATAGGCATGAGCGGTCAGCGCCACGATCGGTGTCCGGCGCCGCAAGCGGCGTTCTTCGATCCTGCGCATCATTCGGGTAGCGGTATACCCGTCCATGATCGGCATCTGGATATCCATCAGTATCAATGCATAGTTATTCTGTTCAAACAGGTCTACAGCCTCGCGGCCGTTATAGGCTTCATCTAGTATCAGAGGCTGGCGTGACAGAAGAAGCCGCATGAGCTCCCGGTTTTCAAGCGAATCATCCACGAGGAGTATGTGCGGTGGACCAGTCGCTGGCTGTTCTTCGATGGTACAATAGTCGCTTGTTTCTCTGGTTGCTGCTCCGGTTGTACTCTGCGGTGCCACAAGCTGGCTGCATCCGGGCAGCGCAAACCTGATCGAAAAAGCAAATGAGCTTCCGATACCCGGCACACTCTCCACCTGGAAAGCGCCCCCCATGGTTTCCACCAGCCGCCGGCTGATGGCAAGACCAAGGCCACTTCCGCCAAAGCGTCTGGTAATGGAAGAATCCGCCTGGGCAAAGGTTTCGAAGATCATGTCGATTTTGTTGGCTTCGATGCCGATGCCCGTATCGCGAACCACAAACGTAACCTGTACGGAACCATCCTCAACGTGGCCTGTTTGAGCCGATACGGTAACAGTGCCGCCATTGCCGGTAAATTTGATGGCATTTGCAAGCAGGTTTACCAGGATCTGTTGCAGCCTGGCCTGGTCGCCGATCACAACCTGAGGCAGGTCTGGAGACATTTGCAGCGAAAAATCAAGCTGTTTTCGATTTGCCTCCAGGCTTAACATGCGGGCGACTGTTTCCAGTGTATCGGCCAGGTTGAACTCATTATGGAGTAATTCAAACTGGCCAGCCTCAATCCGCGAAAGGTCAATCAGGTCATTTACCAGCAGCAGCAGGCTGTCGCCTGACCGGCGGATCATCTCCAGACAGCGCTGCTGGTCCGGTGTGAGCCCGGCAAATTCGAGATACTCTGCACCACCGATGATCGAATTCAGCGGTGTTCGCATTTCGTGGCTCATATTGGCCAGGAATTCGGTTTTTGCCCGGCTGGCCGCTTGCGCGGTATCGAGGGCTTTTGCCAGTTCCTCGGCGGTGCGCATGCGTTCTGCCACCTCGGCCCGCAAGCCCTCGTTGTTGATGGCCAGTTCGGCTGTGCGCGAGGCGACCTGGTCCTCCAGTTGCTGGTTGAGAGTTTCCAGTTCCACCTGTTTGTTGTGCAGCTCCAGCTGAACCTTTTTGATGGCACTGATATCCTGGGCGGCGCAGATTATTGCCTGGGGTGCGCCAGCTTCGTCCCGCATGACGGCAAGCGACAGCAGCAGCGGAATCTGCTCTCCGGTTACCGAGAAGCACACACTTTCGATCCCCTGCATGTGACCGTCAATCAGCGACCGCTCATAGGCGGCAAACATCCTGGCCGGCGTCTCGTTCGGATCTAACTCATCTATCCTCCGCCCGATAACCTCGGACTGAACAGGGCCCAATAGTTCGTAATAGGCCCGGTTGACGCTCATGACGACACCCTCCGAAGAGATCACCACCACCACGTCATTCATGGTATTGACGAGCTTTTCCATGAATTCACGCGACACGGTGCTTTCCCGCAGGTTGCCGGTCATCAGGTTAAACGCTTCTGCCAGTTGTCCGATCTCGTCGTACGTCCTGACATTGATCAGGAAATCCAGGTCGCCGCGGGTGACCCGTTTGACACCATCCGACAATATCTGGAGCGGACGGGTAATCGCACTGGCCAGCAGGAACGCTATAAGTATTCCGGCCAGAATCACAGCCAGCAGGTACGGTGTCAGCCTGAGCATGAGGCGGTTAATAGCGCCAGTGACTTTCGTTTCATAGATCCCGATATGAACGATTCCCTCTAGCCCGGTTCCGATTCTAACGGAGAAGTCTTCCAGTTCGACGCCGTCGGAACGGCGGAAGATGTGCATGGATTTGGAGCTGTTGCTCATCTTGATGACGGCCAGAATTTCTGGGGGGATGGACTCACGGAAGGTGTCGGCTTGAATCTGGTCGTTGCCGTCAATAATGACAATATAGGCAAGGTAGCTTTCCGTCGCAATGTAGTCAGCCAGGTGGGTCTTCAGGACGGATGTGCTGCCGGTAAGCTCGGCCTCTGCTGACAATTCGGCAAAGTGTTTGCCGATGGCGAGAGCTCGCCGGTCAATCTCTTCTTCAAGGGATGCGTACACGGCCGTTTTCATGAAATAGCCGAACACGGCGGTTAATATCAAGATAACAACAATGATTATGCTGACAATTTTACTCTTCAGGTTCATGCCGGTTCCTGTCGGGTGTTATGACCACGCTCCAACCAGCGCGGATTGCGAATCATTCATAATATCATGGATTGTTGATTTCACAAGCAGCTGCGCTATGTTCGAAGGGGGGTGTCGCGCAACACCTTGAAACGCTGGCATCCCTGTGCTACAACCACGTAGTAAATTTATCCCTGACTAGGTACACACACGATGGCTGAACAGACTCCCATGATGCGCCAATACCTGGAGATCAAAGCGGGTTATCCCGATGCGATCCTCTTTTTCCGCATGGGCGACTTTTACGAAATGTTTCTGGACGATGCCCTGTTGGCCTCACGCATCCTCGATATCACCCTCACCTCCCGCAACAAGGGGAGCGGCGATGAAATCCCCTTCTGCGGGGTGCCCTACCATTCCGTCACCCCCTACATAGCAAAACTGATCGAGACCGGTCACAAGGTGGCCATCTGTGAACAGGTCGAAGACCCCAAGCAGGCCAAGGGCATCGTGCGGCGCGAGGTGGTCAGGGTCATCACCCCCGGTCTGCTGATCGAGGCTGAGAGCCTGCTACCGGACGAAAACAATTACCTGCTGGCCATCTGCCAGGGAACCGGTGAACAATGGGGCGTAGCCTGGCTGGACCTCTCCACCGGTGAATTCCGCGTCACCGAGCTGACCGGCAGCGGGGCTGCTGCTGCGGAGCTTGTCTGTGTCAGCCCGCGGGAGATACTGCTGAGCGATGGTCTGGAGCTGGATAATGTGGCCGTTGAGTTGCGGGGGCTGCTGGCGGAACGAATGGTATCCCGCGCACCCGCATGGGTCTATGAGCGCGATTATGCTACGTCACTGCTCTGCGGCCAGTTCGGCGCAGCCTCAGCGGAGGCATTGGGGCTGGACGGCATGCCGGCCGGTCTGATGGCGGCTGGCGCCGCCCTGTACTATCTGCGGGAAAACCGCAAGTCTGCTATTCCGCACATCCGGGATATCCGCGTCTACCAGCGCTCTGAGCATCTGGCCCTTGATCCGGCCACTCGCCGCAATCTGGAGATTACCGCCACCATGGCCGAGGGCAGAAAGGCCGGTTCCTTGCTGGGTTGCCTGGATAAAACCTCTACCGCCATGGGGGCCCGCCGCCTGAAGCAGTGGCTCAACTACCCACTGGTTGACCTGGAAGCGATCCGCCAGCGCCTGGATGCGGTGCAGGAGTTTCTGGAAGCAGCCGCTGTCCGCGACAGGCTCATCGAACAACTGAGAGGGGTCGCCGATCTGGAACGGCTCAACAGCCGTATCGGCATGGCCTCGGCCTCCGGACGCGATCTGCGGGCTCTGTACGACTCTCTGCAGCAGCTTCCGGTCGTACTGGAGCAGTTCACGACATTGCAAAGTACGCTGCTGCGAAGATTATCAACCTCCATCGATCCGCTGGACGACATCCGCGAGCTGATCGGGCGCGGCGTAGTAGAAACCCCGCCATTCTCGCTGCGCGAGGGGGGCCTCATCGCCCCTGGTTACAACCCCGAGTTGGACGAACTCCGTGCTATCAGCAGCGAGGGCAAGGGGTTCATCGCCCGCTTGGAGGCCCAGGAACGTGCCCGCACCGGGATCTCTACCCTCAAGATTCGATACAACCGGGTCTTCGGTTACTCGATTGAGATCACCAAAAGCAATCTGGCCAACGTTCCGGCCGATTACGTCCGCCGCCAGACCCTGGCCAATGCCGAACGGTATATCACCGAAGAACTGAAAAATTACGAGGAAAAGGTTCTGGGGGCCGAGGATCGTATCTGCGAGCTCGAGTACAGCCTGTTCCAGGGTATCCGCGAGCAGGTTGCCTCCCGTTCCGAGCGCATCTGTCGCACCGCCGACGGGCTGGCCTCCCTGGATGTGCTCATTGCGCTGGCAATCGTGGCTGATGAACGCAACTACTGCAAACCCATGGTGGATGAATCGGACATTATCGAGATAACAGACGGCCGCCACCCGGTCATCGAAGGCATGAAATTGGGTGAGCGCTTTGTCCCCAACGACACCCTCCTGGATGCTGCCGATAACCAGCTCCTGATGATCACCGGCCCCAATATGGCCGGTAAATCTACCTATATGCGTCAGGTGGCCCTGATCACCCTGATGTCCCAGGTCGGCAGCTTCGTCCCGGCTGCTACGGCCCGGATCGGGATCGTCGACCGTATCTTCACCCGGGTCGGCGCCGGAGACAACCTGGCCCGAGGTCAATCCACCTTCATGCTGGAGATGATGGAAGCGGCCAGTATTCTGCGCAATGCCACACCCCGCAGTCTGATCATCATGGACGAGATCGGCCGGGGGACCTCCACCTTTGACGGCGTGTCCATTGCCTGGGCCGTGGCCGAATACATTCACGACGTCCCCACCTGCCGGGCTCGGACCCTGTTTGCTACCCACTACCACGAGCTGACCGAGCTATCGGCAACGCGGGAGCGAATCAAAAACTTTACCGTGGCGGTCAGGGAATGGAACGACCAGGTTATCTTCCTGCGCACCATCATCCCCGGTGGCGCCTCTCACTCCTACGGTATCCAGGTCGCCCGTTTGGCCGGCATGCCGGCCGACGTAATCGAGCGTGCCAAGGAAATATTACACAATCTGGAAAGCGGTGAATTCGAGGAAGGTGCACCACGACTGGCCAAAGGCCGCAAACAGCCGCTGCGTGAATCGCCATCCCAGTTTTCCCTTTTTGAGACCAGCGAGGATCTGTTGCGGCAACGCTTGAAAAAACTGAACATTTCTGCTATGACACCACTGGAAGCATTGAATTTGCTGGATGAACTCAAAAAAATGGCCTGACTGTAACATGTTACGCCATAAGGAACCCATGACCCGCCCCCTTCGCATGCTAACCTGTTTGCTGCTTATCTGTCTGTTGCTCCCCCTGTCTGCTCAGGCAGGAAAGAAGAGAAATGTTAAAAAAAAGCCGGTTTTTGCGGATCAGACCTCGGCCTTTCTACGCCCACCAGCTCTATTGAGCGGGATGAAACACTGGTCCAACCCCGACTACACCCGTATCTCGCTGGAGCTGGACCGGGACGTCACCTGGGAGGCTCATCAACTCGGTAAAGGCGGTCCCGGCAGGGTCTACGTAGACATTAACCATGCCAGGCTTGGTAAAGATGTCAGAAATATCACGATCGGTGACGGTCTTTTGAAAGGGGCACGGGTTGGGCAATACAGGGCTGACGTAGTGCGTGTGGTGCTCGATACAGAAAATGTCAGGGATTTCAAGGTGTTTTCTCTTTCTGAGCCGACCCGGCTGATTATCGATGTACGCGGAGACCGTCCCGTTGAAATCAGCCGTCTGGAACCATCCCTCACAAGTTCCCCGGAAACGGCTGGTGAACCAAAACACCAGACACCCGCTGTTGTCGAGCAGAAAACCAGAGCAATGCAACGGTCTGCTATCTCCAAAATCCGCAGGATCGTGATCGATCCTGGTCACGGAGGACATGATCCGGGAGCTATTGGTCCCACTGGCTTGCAGGAGAAAGATGTGGTGCTGGCCATTGCCCTCAAATTGCGGGATCTGCTCAAGGATCAGCTGGGACTGGATGTGGTCATGACCCGATCCAGCGATGTTTTCATACCACTGGAGGAACGCACCGCTATTGCCAATAAGGTCAACGCCGACCTGTTCCTGTCGGTTCACGCCAATGCCGCAGCCAACCGCAACGCCGCGGGCATTGAGACCTATTACCTCAATCTGGCCAAGAACGAGAAGACGGCTCAGTTGGCGGCCAAAGAGAATGGCACATCACTGGAGAAGGTGAGCGTGTTACAGGCCATCCTTTTCGACCTGATGGCTAATTACAAGCTGAATGACTCGGCCCACCTGGCGGAAGAGGTGCAGAAGGCGTTGCACAAGAAAATCCGCAGGCAGCATGCTGATGTTAAAAATCTGGGAGTCAAGCAAGGCCCCTTTTACGTTCTGGTGGGGGCCACCATGCCCAGCATTCTGGTGGAAAGTGCCTTTGTGAGCAATCCGCAGGAGGAGGCCCGTCTGAGAGACCCGGCTTATCTGGAGATGACCGCCGAGGGCATCCTGGATGGAGTGCGCGGGTACATCTCCAGCCTGAAATAGATGAGCGGCACCCTCTACATAGTTGCCACCCCCATCGGTAACCTGGAAGACATGACCTACCGGGCTGTCCGCATCCTGACTGAAGTGGATCTGATCGCGGCCGAGGATACCCGTCATTCGCTGAAATTGCTCAATCACTTCAATATCTCAAAATCGCTGACCTCATATTTTGACCACAACCAGCAGTTCAAGGGCGAGCGCATCCTGAATGCCCTGCGGCAGGGCAAAAACGTGGCGCTGATCTCTGATGCCGGTACACCCTGTATCTCAGACCCAGGCTACAATCTGGTGCGTGATGCCGTGGCAGCTGGCATCACTGTTATCCCGATACCGGGTGCCTGTGCGGCAATTGCCGCCCTTGCCGGTTCGGGAATGCCCAGTGACAGCTTTACCTTTGCCGGTTTCCCTCCCTCCCGGCAAGGCAAACGCTGCTCCTTTCTGACTGAATTGAGTGCGTTACCCGGAACGCTGCTGCTGTACGAGGCTCCTCATAGGCTGGCGGATACCTTGCGCGATATCCGCCAGGTTATGGGAGAACGTCAGGTTGTGGTGGCTCGCGAGTTAACCAAGATCTACGAGGAATTCATTCGGGGGACTGCCTCCGAAGTTATTGCTGCGGCTATTGATCAGGGCAGGGTGCGGGGTGAGGTGGTGATTCTGATTGCTCCGGGAGAGCTTGCTCGGGCTGTTGCTGAACCACTTGACGGCTTGCTGCGACGTTTGCTGGACGAGGAAGGGCTTTCTGTTAAGGATGCCGCAAAAAAAGCGTCTTTAATTACAGGTACTTCAAGGAGTGAGGCCTACGCTGAAGCGTTACGGCTTACAAATGGCGTGGGAAACGAATAAATAGTGCTGGAATTACAGGTGGATAATGTGCTATGTAGTACCATTATTCCAGCCTTGGGAGTGTCTGAATGAAAATCTGTATCTTTGGTGCCGGATACGTTGGACTGGTAGCAGCCGCCTGTTTTGCCGAAAGCGGCAACAGTGTCATTACCGTCGACATCAATGAAAACAGGATCGAAGGTCTTAAACAGGGCATCATCCCGATTTATGAGCCGGGCCTGAAAGAGATGGTACTGCGTAACCAGGCCGAGGGGCGTCTTGCATTTACAACCGATACCGTTTCTGCCGTGCAGTCCTCGCTGGTCAGCTTTATCGCCGTTGGTACCCCGCCTGGCGAGGATGGTTCCGCAGATCTGAAATATGTGCTTGGAGTTGCCCGCGAGATCGGTCGTACCATGACTGGTTACAAAATCATCGTCGATAAATCAACTGTTCCGGTCGGCACTGCCGACAAGGTCCGGGCCGCCGTACAGCAGGAACTTGACCTGCGTGGCGTTAGCCTGGAATTCGATGTGGTGTCCAACCCGGAATTTCTCAAGGAAGGCGCGGCCATTGATGATTTTATGAAACCCGACCGCGTTGTAATCGGTACCGATAACGTACGTACCGCCGAGATTATGAAGGAGCTGTACGATCCCTTCATGCGCAAACAAAACCGCATGATTGTCATGGACATCCGCAGTGCCGAGATGACCAAGTACGCCGCCAATGCCATGCTGGCCACACGCATCTCTTTCATGAACCAGATTGCCGGATTGTGCGAGCGTATGGGTGCCGACGTGGCAGCCGTGCGCGAAGGCATCGGCTCTGATTCCCGCATCGGTTATGACTTTCTCTTTCCCGGCCCCGGCTACGGAGGTTCCTGCTTTCCCAAGGATGTCAAGGCCCTGATAAAGACAGCGGAGGAATCCAACTACAATTTTCTGCTGCTCAAAGCGGTCGAAGATGTCAACGAGCTCCAGAAAGAGGTCCTGGCCGATAAACTTGTCAAAGCGCTCGGTTCTCCGGGTACGGAACCGCCGCTTGCCGGACATACGATCGCCTGCTGGGGGCTCTCCTTCAAACCGCGTACCGACGATATGCGTGAAGCCCCAGCCATCACCATCATCGAACGGCTGCTGGCGGCAGGCGCCACCGTCCGCGCCCACGATCCCGAAGCCATTGAAGAGGCCAAAAAAGTATTTGGCGACCGCATCGCGTATAGCCACAACCAGTATGATATCCTGGACAATGCCGATGCCCTGGTGGTCATCACCGATTGGAGCGAGTACCGTAACCCCGATTTCGAGCGTATCAAGTCAGCCATGAAAAATCCACTGATCGTGGATGGCCGCAACCTGTACAAGCCGGATCGCATGGCAACAGCGGGCTTTCGCTACATCCCGCTGGGACGTTGCGGTGGTAGTGTCTGCGAAGGGGTAAAATAGTATGCGCATTCTGGTTACCGGTGGTGCCGGCTTCATCGGATCGCATCTGTGCGAACGCTTGTTGCATGAAGGTCACGATGTTATCTGCCTCGACAACTTCTTCACCGGCAGCAAGGACAATATTATCCATCTGATGGACAATCACCGCTTCGAGGTCATCCGTCACGACATCGTCGAGCCGATTCTGCTGGAGGTTGATCGCATCTACAATCTGGCCTGTCCGGCCTCGCCGGTGCACTACCAGTACAACCCGGTCAAGACCGTCAAGACCAGTGTGATGGGCACCATAAACATGCTGGGTATGGCCAAGCGTGTTAAAGCCCGTATCCTGCAGGCTTCAACCTCGGAGGTTTATGGCGACCCTCAGGTTCATCCCCAAAAAGAAGATTACTGGGGCAACGTCAACTCGATCGGCATCCGCAGCTGCTATGATGAAGGCAAGCGGGTGGCCGAGACTCTGATGATGGACTACCATCGTCAGAATCAAGTTGATATCCGCATCATTCGCATCTTCAATACCTATGGTCCGCGCATGGCAGAAAATGACGGTCGGGTGGTTTCCAACTTCATCCTGCAGGCTTTGCACAATCAGGATATCACCGTTTACGGGGACGGCTCGCAGACACGTTCTTTCTGTTTTGTCTCCGACTTGGTGGAAGGAATGATCAGGATGATGGAGAATGACCAGACCTTTATCGGGCCGGTTAATTTGGGCAACCCGGTGGAAAACACAATACTTGAGTTTGCCGAAAAAATAATTACAATAACCGGATCGAAATCTGGAATTATTTACAATCCGTTGCCGCAGGACGATCCGAAACAACGTCGTCCCGACATCACGCTGGCAACTCAGAAGCTGGGGTGGAAGCCTGCTATTGATCTGGAAAACGGCCTCCGGAGTACTGCCAAGTATTTTACTGACCGCCTCGCCAAGGGGTAAACACGTGAAATTACCTTTCCAGAAAAGGATGTATGTTATTCCGGCTGGGTGTATAGCCTTCATCTTGTTTTTCACTGTGTTCGGTGACAAAGGTCTGTTGCGTATCTACGAGTTGAGGCATGATATGGGCAGAATTAATGCCCGCCTGTCAGATACAAAAGCTGAAAATGAAAAGCTGAAGTTGGAAATCGTCGCGTTGAAAACCGACCGCCGCTACCTTGAAAGTATTGCCCGTAAAGACTTTGGTCTGGTTCGCAGCAACGAGGTCATTTATCAGTTTCCCCAGGAAAAGAAACAGGATAAGTAGCCCATGTCACCACACAATTGAGCCGTCAGTGTCTGGTGTGAAACTGTAGCAAGCGCTGTTACGCCAGCGACAGTAGGGCGCGTTGCCCGTGTTTATCCCGTCTGTCAGCATTAGAGACACCGGCGAGGATACCGATAATCGTCAGAATGTAGCCCTGGTAAACAGGAAAAGTACATTATATGAAGTTACTAAGGAATACTGATTAATATGATGCGTCAGAGAATAGCCGCCCTCGTTGAAACCGCTTTACTTGCCGCTGCAGCCGCAGAAGAACTCGTTGCCTCACCCTTTCCTGCTGTCATTGTCGGTACCCCAGTCAACCCAGATCATGGTGACTTCTCCTGCAATATCGCCATGCAGGCTGCCAAGGCTGAGCGCAAAGCACCCCGTCAAGTCGCCGAGATTATCATCAGGCATATCGGCAATGGCAATGGCCTGCTATCCACCTGCGAAATCGCCGGCCCGGGCTTCATAAATTTCTTTGTTGCCCCGTCCGCATGGCACCAGGCTCTGCTTGAGATTGAGACGCAGGGTGGTGCTTTCGGGCGTACTGCAACCGGCGCTTGCCAAAAAGTACAGGTTGAATTCGTCAGCGCTAACCCCACCGGTCCTCTGCATATCGGGCATGGACGCGGAGCTGCTATTGGCGATACGATCTGCCGTCTGTTGGGTGCAAGCGGCTGGGACGTGACGCGCGAGTTCTACTACAACGACGCGGGACAGCAGATCACCAACTTGGCCCTTTCGGTGCAGGCCCGCTGCCTAGGTATCGAGCCGGACGACGAGCGTTGGCCGGTTGATGGCTATCAGGGCGAGTACATCAAAGATGTGTCCAGCTCTTACCTCGCCAAAGAAACCGTGGATTCAGATGACCGGCATGTGCTGGCGCTTGGTGACCCGAACAACCTGGATGCCATACGGGAATTTGCCGTGGCATATCTGCGCCGCGAACAGGACTTGGATCTCAAGGCTTTTGATGTGCATTTCGATGTTTTTACGCTTGAATCCAGTCTGTACGAGAACGGCAATGTTGAAGCGGTTGTAAAACAGCTCGGTGCCAATGGCCACACCTATGAGCAGGATGGTGCCTTGTGGCTGCGCACTACGACTTTCGGCGATGACAAGGACCGTGTCATGCGCAAAAGTGACGGAGCATATACCTATTTTGTGCCTGATATTGCCTATCACCGCAACAAATGGGAGCGGGGCTTCACCCGAGTTGTGAATGAACAGGGTTCGGACCACCACAGTACCATTACTCGGGTAAGAGCTGGTCTGCAGGCCCTGAACTGCGGAATACCTCAAGGTTGGCCAGAGTATGTGCTGCATCAGATGGTAACGGTCATGCGCGGTGGCGAAGAGGTCAAAATATCCAAGCGGGCCGGCAGTTATGTTACATTGCGGGACCTGATCGATGAAGTTGGGCGTGACGCCACCCGATTTTTCTTCATCATGCGAAAACCGGATTCTCAACTTGTCTTTGATATCGAACTGGCCAAAGAACAGTCGCCTGATAATCCGGTATACTATGTCCAGTATGCCCACGCCCGTATCTGCAGCATTTTCGAGAACGCCGGCGAAAAAGGGTTTATGGCGCCGCTTCAGCCCTCACTGTCTGATATTGCCATTCTGAACACGCCCGAGGAGCTGCAATTGATCAAGCTACTGGCCGCTCTGCCCGATACAGTTGATGACAGCGCGCTGCATTTTGAACCGCATCGCCTGACCTACTATCTGACTGAGCTGGCCTGTTGTTTCCACAGCTTCTATAACAAAAACCGAGTGATCAGCGAGGATTCGGCATTGACGACGGCTCGCTTGTATCTACTCAAGCGTACCGCTCAAACCCTGAAAAATGCCTTAACCATACTGGGCATATCGGCACCTGAACGGATGTAACGGAGTATCCCATGCGGATCGATTACAGTGAACCCAAAAAAGCCTATGTCACTCCACAAGGTGCCGGCAGGCCCCGTAAAGAATCGACGGGTTATTTTACCATCGTACTTGTTGTTACAGGTCTAATTACCTTTGTTGCCGGTTTTGGCACCGGTTGGTTCATGTCGCAAAAATCGGCTAAAAAATCGTTTCAGGCTGCAACCGAACAGAACAGCCTGGAGAGTTCTCCCCTTAAAGAACCAACGTTGATACCAAAACCGATGCAACCCGCTTTGCCCGCGGCTGCTACTCAGCCACAGCCGGGTTCAACAACAACTCAACAGACACCAGCAACTCCAGGCGGGGTCACTGCTGAACCTCCACTCAGTTTCTACAAGACCCTTCCCGGCGGACAGAAAGACAATGTACTCGGTTCGGGCATCAATGCTAAAGAAGGCCGCCCTAAACAACCGCTTCAAGCCCCAATTCCAGCTAATCTGAATAGGTCACGTCCTTCCGATTCTACAAAACAAACTGCTGATAAATCTTCAAGTGCGGATAACGCAGCATCAAATCACTCCGATAATAATACATTTACCGTCCAGGTTGCTTCTTACCCTCTCAAGTCCGATGCAGAGATACAGAGAAAAAGGCTGGCTGGCAGAGGTTACAACGTGTTTGTCGTGGAATCAAAACAGGGCGATAAAGGTACCTGGTATCGCGTACGTGTAGGTAAAAAGCTGGAACAGGAAGCAGCCAGGCAACTGGCTGGGAAGCTTGGCAGGACAGCACTTGTTATACCGGATCAGGATTAATTTTTGCATCAAAGCAACTTACTTGTTGCTAAAGCACATGAACCATGGTACATAATTTATCTTTCGTCGGGGAGTAGCGCAGTCTGGGAGCGCACCTGCCTTGGGAGCAGGGGGTCGCAAGTTCGAATCTTGTCTCCCCGACCAGACATTACAAGGAGTTACAGTTTACGCTGTAGCTCCTTTTTTGTGTTTAAAATTGAAATCAACAGGACAAGTGGTACCCTGATCGCGATAGCTACTGCACAAACCTAAGGCACGAGGTCTGTTTAGTATCTGCGTTCAATATCTGCGTCAGACAAAGAAAAAGGACTTAAGAGAAATCTCCTAAGTCCTTGTATTAATTGGAGGCGGCGAGCGGATTTGAACCGCTGAATAAAGGTTTTGCAGACCTCTGCCTTACCACTTGGCTACGCCGCCGTATATGGCGAAAGGTATTTATATAGAATTAACCCCCATGTTGTCAATCTCTATTTGAACTTGATGGCCATACCGGTTGCACGGTATTCGTTACCGGGAAAGAACAAATAGGTTGTTGGGTATGATGTGACCTCAGGTAGCATGACGGCATCTGCTCCCATCTTGGAGGCCTCCTCACGAAGTGTACGAAACCCCCATTCCTGCAAATTCGGTACAGTGGCAAAGCTCATATCTGCGGTGGTCTGTATTCTCCCTAGTGTTACATAAGGACGAATTATTTCATCCTGAGCCAGAATAGGAGGCAACTCTTTACCATCTCTTTCAAAGTAGATTGTGGCGCAAGACGACAAGAAGATGGTGATAACGAATAAAAGTACTGCAGTACGTATTGCAGCAATGGTTAACGAGTCTCGATGCATAGATCTGCTGACCCCCTGGATCAAATTCTAGCTGGACATCTTCAAAGCTACATGCTAGTTTTTATAATTTTTTAGTGCAACAAAAATCTATGGTAACAGCATTTTCTCAAAGGAGCGGGAAAGATGTCAGGTCACAACAAGTGGAGTACGATCAAGCATAAAAAAGGCGCGGCTGATGCCAAGCGTGGCAAGGTCTTTACCAAGATTATCAAGGAGATTTCCGTAGCGGCCAAGTTGGGCGGAGCTGATCCGGTTGCCAATCCTCGCCTGAGGACGGCAATCGACAAGGCAAAAGCCGAAAATATGCCAAAGGATAATATCGAGCGGGCTATTAAAAAGGGCTCCGGAGGCATGGAGGGCGTTACCTACGAGGAAATTATCTACGAAGGCTATGGTCCTGGTGGCGCTGCCGTGCTGGTCGAAGTGTTGACCGACAATCGTAACCGTTCTGTTTCCGAGGTGCGCAGCATTTTTTCCAAAAACAACGGCAATATGGGCGAGGCAGGCTGTGTTTCCTGGATGTTTAGTAAAAAAGGCTTGATCCTCTACGATCGCTCCGTAGATTTTGATCAACTCTTTGAGGCTGCCTTGGAAGCCGGCGCAGATGACGTGGCTGAGCAGGACGAGCAGTTTGAGGTTACCACTGAGCCAGGTTCTTTTATTGAAGTGCGCGAGGCGCTGGCTGCCAAGGGCTTTAAGCATGTCAACGCCGAGATCACAATGATCCCGCAAACGTTGGCGGTTCTTGAAGGAAAGCAGGCCGAAAGTATGTTGCGACTGATGGATAAGATGGAGGATTGCGATGACGTCCAGAACGTCTACTCAAACTTCGATATTTCAGCGGAAGAGATGGAAAACATGATGTAATGCAGGGGGGCTTCGGCCCCCTTTTTTACGTTTGGAGAACCTGATGGAAAAAGCCACCTTTGCAGCAGGCTGCTTCTGGGGTGTTGAAGATGCATTCTCGACAATCCCTGGAATTATCTCGACACGGGTCGGTTACATCGGCGGTCATATGGAACATCCCACCTACCGTGACGTCTGCTCGGATATGTCCGGTCATGCCGAGGCGGTCGAGGTCACCTTCGACCCGTCGATCATATCATATGACCAACTGCTGGATGTCTTCTGGCAATGCCACGATCCGAGCCAGCTCAACCGTCAGGGACCTGATACGGGCACCCAATATCGCTCAGCAATCTTTTACCACTCTGACGCGCAGAAGCAGATGGCGGAGAAATCACGTGAACTTCTCGGACATTCTGCTCGCCTGCGGCGCCCCGTTGTCACCGAGATCGTCCCGTACTCAACCTTCTGGGAAGCAGAGGACTATCATCAGAAGTATCATCAGAAACATTCTGCTGGCTGCGGATTCTGATGCGCGTACTCGGTATCGACCCAGGTTCACGTATAACCGGTTACGGCATCGTGGATCAGCAGGGCCACGCTTTAGTTCACGTTGACAACGGAGCAATCTTTACCGATAAGGCTACAGACTTTGCCGGGCGGCTAAAACTGATTTTCGATGGACTTACCGAGGTGATAGCCGAGTTCCATCCCGATGAGGTTGCGATAGAAAATATATTTTTCTCTACCAATGTGCAGAGCGCCCTCAAGTTGGGCCAGGCCAGAGGGGCCGCCATTGTTGCCGCGGTTCATGCCGGGTTGCCGGTCGCCGAGTACACGGCACTGCAGGTCAAGCAGGCTGTAGTGGGGCAGGGCAGGGCTGAGAAGGGTCAGGTCCAGAAGATGCTCAAGGTTTTGCTCGGCTTGCCTGAAATTGCGCAGGAAGACGCCTCTGACGCCCTGGCAGTGGCGGTTTGTCATATCAACTCCCGTGAGCTTCGCCAAAAAGCAGGTCCCGCAGTTGCAAAACGCCGGACGTCCTGGAGGAACTATACACCATGATCGCATTGCTGACCGGAAAGATAGCCCACAAATCACCCGATCATATCATCCTTGACGTAAATGGGGTCGGCTACCGTGTTATGATCCCATTTTCCACCTATTATGAACTGCCCGAAGAGGGCGTTGTCAGTCTGCATATTCATACCAGTGTCCGTGAAGATGCTATCCAGCTGTATGGCTTCCGGACCCGCTTGGAAAAGTCTTTCTTTCAGCTGTTGATCTCCGTTTCCGGTGTCGGCCCCAAGCTGGCCCGGGATATTCTCTCAAATATCCAACCAGCCGCATTGGCCCAGGCCCTAAGTCTCAATGATATTCACAAGCTTTCCACCATCCCGGGTATTGGCAAGAAAACCGCTGAGCGACTGATACTCGAATTGAAAGACAAGGTCGGTAAACTGGATCTCTCTGCGCTGCCCAAAACAGAGGTGCACGGGATCCCGGAAGAAGATGTCTTGGATGATGTGATTTCGGCACTGCTGAATCTGGGGTATAAGGAGCCACAGGTCCGAAAGGCACTGGCAGGTCTGGATGCCAGCGGAGGAGCCGGTGTAGAAGAATTGTTGAAACAGGCGTTGAAGTTTTTGATGAAGTGAGGATGGCTGCACATTTATATAAAGCAAAGACTATATGTCTCACGGCTGAGCAAAAAGGGTTTAACTTTATGACGGTTAAACCCTTTTAAATGATTTCGCTAGACGCTCCGCTTTAAGCTAAATATTGTGGATAAATTTATCCAGCTTTTTCCTTTAGTTGAGATACAACAGCGGGTCAGTCAACCCGGCCTCGCTGAATCCTTTCAATCGCAGTCTGCACGAATCGCACTGTCCGCAGGATAGTCCGGCGGGAGAAGGGTCATAGCAGGAGTGAGTCAGGCCGTAGTCCACATTCAGAGCGATGCCGGCCTTGATGATCTCGGCCTTGGTCATGCTGATCAGCGGGGTGTGGATACGAAAATGGCCTGTGTGCTCTATACCGGCCTTTGTAGCCAGGTTGGCCATGTTCTCGTAGGCGGTTATGTATTCGGGGCGACAGTCGGGGTAACCGGAATAATCCAAGGCATTGACACCGATGTAGATGTCAAAGGCGCCCAGTACCTCTGCCCATCCCAGGGCAAAAGAAAGAAAAATAGTGTTGCGGGCCGGTACATAGGTCACCGGGATCTCGTTTCCAACCCCTTTTTTCGGGACATCAATATCTGCCGTCAAGGCGCTGCCGCCCATCAGCCGCAGGTCAAAATCCACTACCAAATGTTCCTGCGCTCCCATCCGCTTCGCATTGGCTTTGGCAACGTCAAGTTCGTAACTGTGTCGCTGCCCATATGAAAAACTGATAGCATAGGGCGCAAATCCTTCGTCTGCGGCCATTGCCAGGCAGGTGGTGGAGTCCAGCCCACCGCTGTACAGAACTACTGCGTTTTGTTTCATATGATATGTACCCCGTTTTTGACGTTTCAGAACCAATATTTTCATGATAGTATCAGAAAAACGATGTCGGTAAATCCAAAAAAGGGGATTGTATGAAAAAGACCATGTTCCTGTCCGTAACATTCTGTACTCTCGCAGCTGTTGCCATGGCTGCTGAAACGCCTGCAAAGCCTGCGGCTGGCCCTGCTGCGGTTGAATCGGCTGCACCTGCCAAACATTCCGGGCATGCTGCCATGCCCGTAGCAGCACCTTCTGCACCATCCGATAAGTCAGCGGCCCCGCAACCATTGGTTGGCAAGGTGCTTCAGACCATGAACGCCGGTGGTTACAGTTACGTGCTTATTGAGCAGTCCAATGGCAAGAAAACCTGGGTGGCTGTAGCCGAAACACCCGTCAGGGTTGGAGCCGAGATGAGCTTCAAACCGGGTGTGGAGATGGGAAGATTCGAGAGTAAATCCCTGAAACGCACCTTTGATTCGATCGTCTTCTCGAATGGTGTTCTTTCCGGTGCTGCGAAAATTGCTGCACCAGATCCGGGAAAGTCGCAGGGGATCTCACCCGGTAGTGCGGGGGCTGCCACAGTCAAAGTTGTGAAGATTTCCGTTAAAAAGGCAACCGGAGCAAATGCCTACACTGTAGAAGGAGCCATCAAACACAGTGCCAGGCTCAATAAGAAGCAGGTTGTTATACGCGGGCAGGTTGTCAAGGTGTCCGGCGGGATCATGGGTAAAAACTGGATTCATATTCAGGATGGTACCGGGTCAGCCAAGAAGAAAACGCATGATCTGGTCTGCACTTCTGTTACTGACACAGCGGATGTGGGTGACGTAGTCACAATAAAGGGAACGCTGTACAAAGACAAAGACTTTGGTTCCGGTTACAAATATGCCGTGATTATCGAAGACAGCAAAATTACCAAGTAGATGGCCTCCTGGCCCGCTGCTGTAGAAAAGCCTCTCCCCTTCGGAGGGGCTTTTTTTGTCTGGTGTGCGGTTTCATGTGAAATGATCTCCGGGCCTGATATACTTGACAGTAAGTTTCAAGGGTGGTGTCAATAATCGGGGTATGAACATCCAAAAACTATTTTTAAAAAACATTCCCGGAAATTATTTGATACGTCAGTAATGTCTTGATAGAGTGAAACATGTCCGAAACAGTCCGCTGCCATTACGAACGATACCCGTATCCCCAATTCCCCCTGCTGGCTTCGGTACGTACCGGAGATACCTATGCACTCAATCTGATAGCCCTCTGGACGAGATTTAACGGTGAACTGCCGCCAAAAGAGGCTCAACGGATCCTGATAGCCGGTTGCGGAAGTTTTTCTCCCTATCCGTTTTCCGTGGCGAATCCCGCATCTGAAATAACCGCCCTGGATCTTTCGGCGAGTAGTCTCCGCAGGGCTCGCCTGCACTGCCTGCTTCACGGTTGCCACAATGTTCGTTACCGAACCGGTGATCTGCTCGATGCCGCTGCTGCTCCGGGTCCTTTCGGTCTGATCGATGCCTTTGGTGTACTCCATCATCTGGATGATCCCGTGGTGGGGCTGAGATCGCTTGAAGCGCGTCTGGCGGCGGGGGGGATTGTGCGGGTAATGATATATAACCGCTATGCCAGACGCGAGGAGGAGTCCATCCGGCGGGTTTTCCGCTTGTTGGGAGTCCGCGATGCCGCTCGTGCAAAAGACATCATCAGGCGCTCGGCCAAGGGATCCCGGTTACGGGCATTCGTTGATAGTTCCGATGAAGCCGGATTCGATGCCGGTCTGGCTGACTCCCTGCTACACCCTTGTGTGAAGACATTCCGCATTGATGAGGTGTTGGAGCTGATACGCCAGACAGGTCTGGAACTACTCCAGTTTGCTCATTGCGATGCTCTGGAACAAGTCGATGATGAGCTGAAGAGAATCAGGCGGATGGAATCGGATCGGCAATCCAGCGGTAATTTCCTGTTTTATCTGGGTCATGCCACCAAAAGGAACAACCTGGATAGCGCCTTGAATTACCTCTTGCTCAATCCCTGTCTGAGGAGAGTTATCACTCCTTTGCAGTTCGGGACAGTTCAGCTGCCACCGCGTCTCGGTTTTGAGAACCCGCTTCTCGGTTGGCGGGAGCGCAGTTTTCTGCGCTCTTTTCGCAGTCCGGTAGCACGTCACTCGCTTGGTCCCGAACTCCTCGATTCAGTACGCGTATACCAAAAGGCTATGTTTTTGCTGCAGTATACCAGGTGAAAATAACACTCGCGTCTGTGTGGCTCATGGCTGGAAAAGCTGTAATGTGCCATTACGTGAAACAATCAAATGGGGGCACTCTCTTCGTGGAGAGTGCCCCCATTTGATTGCATTAATTTGCGGAGAATACGTGGTTACGCCTATTTTCCGGCCAAAGCGCTGGGAGGTGAACCGGAGCCGAAAGCACCCGTAAGGCTGAAATTGAATGAGGGGGAAAGCCCGGGATTGGTGACACGCCGGTCGCGGATTGAGACGCTGATGCTCCAGCATTGGTGGGTATATTCGGCAGAATAGACCGATTCAAGGAAGTTCTGACGGTCAAAAGAGAAACGTGTTGAGTAGCCGAAGGCCCATGGTTTGAATATCTTTGTGGCGAGATGTCCTTCCAAATACTCAACTTCGTTATGCTCCATGTGGTAGCTGACATCTGCGGTTGTGCCGCGATTGTCATCAAATTGCACGCCAGGTGCGGCGCTGGACAGGTAGTTGCCGTAAACATTGTAACGGGCATCAAAAGTCAATCTGGCGTGGGGGTGCACCCACGTGTCCGATTCCAGTATGACATCCGACCAGGGGCGCTGGGCATCAACGACCGTGAGGAGGTCCTGCCTGTTGCCGCCGATACTGTAACCTTGGGAGAGTTTCACGCGCATCAAATCGCGGTATTCGGTTGTTTCACCGCTGCGGAACTTACCGCCGAGAAAGCTTGTCAGTGAGTAGTACAGTACGTTCTGATGGATGATGAGGTCCTTGTAATCGTAAAACGGAAAACGTGACTGGTCCCGTTGTGGTATGTAAGTATAGCTAATCTCCGGCATCATTTCGTGCCGCAGTTTCATCAGCTGTGCACCGCCTATTTCGTACACCTTGCTGAAGGAGGTGGAAAGGCGCAGGCCCGCTTCGGGCAGCAGAATACCATCACGCATATTTACCGGACTACCGGACGAGTTGTTGTCTGTATTGTATGCTCGAAGATGGGTGCCGGCATAGGCTGACATGCTGAGATATCCCGGGATTCCAGTCACCAGAGTAAGACGGGGAAATCCGTAGAAGCGTTGCCCGCGGGTACCGCTTTCCCGGTAAAAATTGCTTGCGATGCTATCGAGGTCAAAGTAGACCGGGGTGGAAAAGATCTGCTGGCGTACCGCAGCCAGGCCGATTTCCGGCAGGGTTTGAAGGGTACTGTTGTTGGAGGATGCGTAATAATCCTGAGTGTAACGCAGGTTGGCGGTCAAAGCGTAGTTTTGCCACGTTTTGAGGAAATTGACGGTGCTGTCATTGGATTGACGGTTGTACTCGCCGCTTTTGGTGCCATAGTCGTTTAAAAATAAACGGTCGCTCGTCCAGTTAATCGATGTGCGCAGGTTCATCTCCGGTGAAATAATCTCTTGGTGAGTTTGAGAGACTAAACCTCGCATGGTGTCGGTTATCTGATCGTAGATCAGGTAACCACCCAGGTTGCCGGCGCTACCCTTCCTGCGCAGGTAATGGTAATCCAGGCCCGTGCCGACGCCACGTTTACTTTGAATATCCAGGTCAATAGTGGCCTCTTGACTTGGTGAAATTGCCCAGTAGTAATATAGATCTGTCTCAAATCCTTTGGTCGCCGACCAGCCAAATCGCGGGAACAGAAAGCCGGATTGACGTTCTCGCTTGGCCGGAAAAACGAGGTAGGGAAGATACAATACCGGAATATCCTTGATGTAGAAGACAATATTTTTTGCGGTTCCATATCCATCGATTGTCACGTCAAGATCGCTGGCCCCGAATTTCCAGGAGGGGATCTGGGCGTCGCAGGTCGTATAACTGCCATGACTGGCAGAGTAATCATTGTCAGCAGTGCGGGTAATCTTGTCGCTGGTGATATGGACATTATTCTGTTTTACAAAAATATTCGCCCCGGACAGTTCTCCGCGTGCGCTTTCCAGATCGATAGTGACCGATTCGCCTTTGATCGTATCTTTCCCTTTGATAATAACGACATGACCTGTGGCCATGAGAATCCTTTTTGATCGGTCATACGTTGCGTTGTCACAGGTGAGGGTTGCGCCGTGCCACTGCAGCACAACATTGCCTTTGGCCGTAATAACGTCAGATACCTGGTTGTGGTCCATGCTATCGGCATTGATGCGCATGTCATTGCCGACCTCACCGGGCGTCTCTCCCCAGGCCAGAGCTGTTGACAAATAAACCACGCAGAGGGTGGTTATAACAGTTCTGAGGATGGTTATCGGCAATGATGTCTTAGCCACGTATTCCCTCAAATGATCTCCCCGCCAGCCAAGCCTTTGCTTCACCCACGGTAAATAGCGAACCGCACACGAGAACCAGATCATCGTTTTCGGCATCCCGCTGCGCGCACTCTATTCCTGTTCTGACACTGCCGCATGCCCGGGAGGGAATGTCCATCGCTGTCAGGATGGCTGCCAATTTCGTATCGTCCATGGACCGGTCTACCGCGGGGCTGACACAATAGCATGTGTCAATGAGCGGCGCCAGCGCGGATATAATCTCGTGCACGTCCTTGTCGGCCATTATCCCAAGCACCAGCAACAACCTCTGATAGCGAAAATCCTTTAATGCCTCGGCCAGGACAGCAGCACCGGCCGGGTTATGCGCTCCGTCCAGCAGCAGGCGGGGGGAGCCTGGAATGGTTTCCATACGCCCCGGCCAACATGCCTGTGAAACGCCGCTTCGTAGTGCTTCAACTGAAACATTGATGCCCATAGCAGCAATTGACTCGGCAGCGGCAAGGGCCAGCGAGGCGTTATCCGCCTGGTATCGCCCGGGGATTCCGGATGTGAGATTGTTGAGCGTGGAACGGATGCCGTGGTACCGGAGGGTTCTATCCTGATTCCAGTCAGCAGAAACAGCTGTGTCGGTCCATACCAGCCGGTTTTTGCCAGCACGGAAACTGGAACTGATGGCCTCACGAGCATCCGCTGTCTGGTGGCCGATAATGACCGGTGTGTCAGGCTCCGCGATTCCGCACTTTTCTTCGGCGATCAGCTTCAGTGTTGTTCCTAGATAGTCGCAGTGGTCAAGGGATAGAGGGGTTACAACCGTCATGACGCCAGCCAGAGCCGCAGTGGCATCGGATCGGCCACCCATACCGGCTTCCATGATAGCGATATCGACCGACTCTTCTGAAAAATACAGCGCGGCCAGGGCCGTAACGATCTCAAAAAAAGTAGCATCTCCGGGGGCTATATCCAGAACCGTCGTGAGGAGAGGTTTCAGTCGATCCGGCGATATTTCAGTGCCGTTAATCCGGAGACGCTCCGTAAAACTGACCAGATGTGGGGAGGTGAACAGTGCCGTACGCAGGCCTGCAGCGGCAAGAATACTCGCCAGGAAGGCCGATGTTGAGCCTTTGCCGTTGGTGCCGACAACATGGATGCTGCGGAAGGAGCTCTCAGGATGTCCGAGAAGTTCGAGAAGCAGCCGGACCCTGTCGAGACCGGGGCGAATGCCGAAACGGCGTCGAGCATAGAGCTTCTCCAGGACCTCATCCAACGACATCTCAGGCCGCTGGGCGATGGAGCATTTTCAAAATCGAGCCTATTTGGGAACGCATTTCCGTGCGGGGGATGATGACATCAACCATGCCGTGGTCAAGCAGATATTCGGCCCTCTGAAAGCCCTCGGGCAGTTTCTGGCGAATGGTTTGTTCGATGACGCGAGGGCCGGCAAATCCGATCAGCGCTTTGGGCTCGGAGATGTTGAGATCGCCAAGCATGGCGAAACTGGCGGTTACCCCCCCTGTCGTCGGATCGGTCAGGATGGATATATAGGGCAGCCCAGCCTTTTTGAGTTTGGCAAGCGCAGCGGAGGTTTTGGCCATCTGCATCAGGGACAGGATGCTTTCCTGCATGCGGGCGCCGCCCGAGGCCGAGATGATGATTACCGGCTGGTTTCGTGCAAGTCCGCGCTCAATGGAACGGGTAATCTTTTCGCCCACGACACTGCCCATACTGCCGCCCATAAAGGAAAAATCAAAGCAGGCAACCTGGACCGCGGTTCCGTCTATCGTTCCCTCGACACAGATGACCGCATCCTTGGAACCGCCCTTGGCCAGGGCGACATCGATGCGCTCCTGATAGCTCTTGGCATCTTTGAACTCCAGAAAATCAACCGACGTTATTCCGGCGTCGAATTCCTGCCAGGTACCTCCGTCCAGCAGTACCTCAAGCCGACGACGGGCAGAAATGCGGTAGTGATGGCCGCACTTGGGACACACGTTCAGGTTGATGTCTATCTCCTTGCTGAGGATGGTTTCCGAGCATCCCGCGCACTTGATCCACATCCCCTCGGGAACCTTTATCTTCTTTCCTTCGGATTTGTCTATGCCCGCTTTTTCCTTAGTGAACCAGCTCATTGGTGAACCTCGTGATATTTAGTTTAGCTCAAAAAATTTAATGGAAGTGAAGTTGCTTGGTAACAGAAATGCCTCGTGCTGTCAAGTCAGATTGCCGTTACCGAGATGGCCTGCTTGAGTCTCTTGACAAGGCTCATCAGTTCATGACGAAGTTGATTTCCGGAATGTTGCTGGAAGAGTTTGACGATGGCGCTCCCCACGACAACCCCGTCTGCCAGGGCGGCCACGCTGGCGGCCTGCTCGGGGGTCGAGATGCCAAAGCCTGCCATGATCGGCAGTGTAACCGTGTTCTTGACCTTCGCCAGCTCGCTTGCAAGGGAGTCTGATATCGCTTGCCGTGCCCCGGTAACCCCGGTAACGGTGACATAGTAAATAAAGCCGCGGCCCAGTTTGTTGACGGTGTCAATGCGGGGTCTGTCAGAGGTGGGAGTGAGAAGGAATATGACGTTCAGACCGTGCCTGTTTGCGGTCCGTAGAAAATCATCGGCCTCCTCGGGCGGCATGTCAACCAGCAGAACTCCGTCAACCCCGGCCTGAGTGGCATCATGGCAGAAACGTTCGTAACCGTAGGCATGGATCGGATTGAGATACCCCATCAGAATAATGGGGATGTTTGTCGATCTGCGGACATTTTGGACTGTATCAAGGATGGCTGTCAGGGTCGTGCCCGCGGCTAATGCCCGCTCCGAGGAAAGCTGAATCGTTGGCCCGTCGGCCATGGGGTCCGAAAAAGGCACACCAAGCTCAATGATATCGGCCCCTGATTCTTCCAGCAGATGAATCATCTCCTCTGTTATCGTCAGGTTCGGATCCCCGGCCGTAATAAACGTCACCAAGGCTTTTTCATTCGATGCTTTAAGCGCCGCAAGTCGCTGGGTAAGCCTGCTCATGTCATGTGTCTCCGTATCGTGGACTTCAGATTGTGAAGCCGGACATCTCTTTTTCGAGCAGATCGATCTGTTTGGAAAGACCGGTGATGGAACTTTCCATCACCGTGGCCGTCTCAGTATTGGATGCTGTCGATGTCTTGATGTTTACGACCGCCTTGGAAATCATGGCACTGCTCTGGGATTGAGAAGCGCTGGCTACCCGAATCCGGTCGATCAAGGTGGTGACATCCTCTGTGGCATGCGCAATCAGATTGCTGGTGCGGCTTTGTTCACGGGTGGATGTGCGCACATGGTTTGTCAGCTCTTTCATCTGTTCGACTGCTGTTGTGATCAGTTCGCTGCCCCGTGAGTGCTCTCGGGCCGAGTTGGCAATGTACCCGACCATTTCTTCGACACTTTCCATGGCCTCTTTAATGCTCTGGCTGCCGCGGGCCTGCTCGACTGTTGTACGGGCAATCTCGCGTACCTGATTGCTGGCTTTCTGCACACCGCTGACGATTTTGGCCAGGGCTGTACCGGAGTGTTGGGATAGTTTTTCACCTTCGGTAATACTGTGTTCCGCCTGGCTGATGGCATCCACCGCCCGGCGGGTCTCTTCCTGCACACCTGTGATAACTGCGGCGATCTCACGGGTTGAGCTGCTGGTGCGCTCGGCCAGTTCTCTGATCTCGTCGGCAACTACGGCGAAGCCCTTGCCATGTTCTCCGGCCTGCGCGGCAATTATGGCCGCATTCAGAGCCAGGAGATTGGTCTGTTCGGCGACTTCATCGATTACCGATAGAATGGCGCCGATGTCGTTAGCCCGTAGAGACAGGTTTTCAACAACCTCTGCAGTGATACGCGATGAGCTGCGAATGGCCTGCATGCCGGCAATCGCCTCTTCTACGGCTAATTTACCCGTCTCGGCATCCTTTTTGACCCCTTCCGTAATGACGGAGGTATCCATGGCGTTTTTTTCAACCTGTTTGATGGTTGCATCCATCTCGGCAATGGACGACGCCGTGGTGCTGGAAGCGTCCAGCAGGTTGACGATGCTGGTGCTGATCTCCTTGATAGAGGCGGTCATCTCGATGATCGATGAGCTGACTTCATCCACCGAATCCCCCAGCTTTTCAGCGCTAATAGCAACCTCCTCAACGCTGGCGGCCATTTCAAGGATGGATGCGGAGGTTTCCGAGGCCGACGTGGCAAGCCGTTCGATGCCTCCGGATACTTCACTGACCGATCTGTTGATGTGGTCAACGGCTTGGGATGTTTCAAGAACGGCCGCCTCCTGAAGATGAGCGGAATTGACAACCTTCCGGGCGGATTTGCCGATGTTGTTATCAATGACGGTAAGCACTTCGGAGGCAGAACTGATTCGTGATACCATGCTGTGCAGGTTTTCGGCCATGGTATTCATTGCAGCGGCCAGATCGGCTGCTTCTCCACCGCCTGTCACGCTGAGTCGGGCGTCAAGCTTGCCATCGGCAACAGCGCGGGCAAAATCGACACAGGCGCGAAGCGGGTGGGTAATGGATGTGGTGATAAAAAAAGAAAAAATTGCAATCACCGCGATAGCAATCAGAGTAACAAAACCCGCCAGCATCATCTTGGCCTGGATGCTTGAGGCAACCTGCTCCTCGGTCTTACTGACGTTACTGTGCATGATCGTGACCATTGACGCAACGGATGAGCTGAACGTGTTGAAGCGCTGGGTCTGCACACCGGTCATCAGATAACTGGCTTTGAGTATGTCGCCCTTTGCTACCGCAGGCAGTACCTCGTCCAGCAATGTCTTTTTGTAATCCTGCCAGATACGTCTCGTTTTATTAATCGAATCCCGGTTCTGAGGGGATTCAATCGATGCTATGGCGTTATTGAAATTCATATCGATGTTGGTCGTCAGCTTTTTGATGGTAGCTTCACTCTTGTTAGCAACTGTTACGTCACCTTCAAGCATGAAATCCTGCATTTCGCTGTTGATCTGAAAGAGGTCGGATTTTAACAGGGCGATGCTTTCAAGGGCATCCTTGTTGTTTTTGATGAGGGTGTAGGAGGGGCCGCCGATACGGGACTCGTTCAGGAGTATCATGCTCACGACGGCCACAAGCAGGATGCAGGTGAATGCCGCAGTGAAGAGTAGTATCATTTTTGTGCGCAGCGTGAGACCGCTGGTGCCGTTCTGAGACGAGGATGTCTTCACTGAACAACTCCTTGTGAAACGTGAATGTACGCTGGTAAACGCGCAAAACTATACCAGAGCAGCAGCTTTCATATCAAGCAAAAAGACCCTGTCAGATGTGTCTCAACGGATGTTGCGCAATACATCACGCAAGCGGTCTAGCGTGGCGCCGGGCCGGTATCGTTCCGGGATATTCAGGGTGCCGGCCTTTTCGATGGGGATGACTAACTCCCCCAGAGGATGCTGCAGACGAAGCCTGGCGTTCATCCGGTAGGGCAGGTTGTCCAGGTTGGGTTGGTGCTTGAAGATCTCCAGCAGTTCATTGAAATTAAGATGAACCGGCAGACGCATATCTGACTCTGTCCGGGCGGGAAAGACAACAGCCCCCTTTGTTTCACCACTTGAAAGCGGCATTGTCATGACACGCAGATCGTAGCTGTAACCCAGAAGCGCCAGGTCGAATCTGTTGGGGTTGGTGATGCCCAGGTGAAATTCTACATCGACACCGGAGGAATCCAATCCCGACAGGCTGGCCTCCTTGATTGCAATACGGGGGGCCTGAACAATGTATGCACACCCTGATAACAGAACAAGAATCAATAGGATTGTTGCAAATCGTCGAACGCGAGATGTCATCGCGTTCGCGCCGCTGATTCATCCATGGCCAGCAGTTCGGTCTGGCGCCCAAGATCGCCCCGCATTTCCTCCCGAACCATATGAATCTTTTTCAGGTAGGCATCGGCCTGAGGCCCCTGTCCGCAGTACAGCTTTTTTGCACGTTCCAGATTGCCTTGGGCCATCTTAAGTTTTGTGTAGAGCTCTCGTACGGCCGCATCAGCGCATTTTTCGTCATTTTCCATGTCGGCTGGGGAGTAGCCATGACTTTTGGCGCGTCGCGGCATGAGCTGCCAGACTCCGAGTGCCCCTTTGTTGGAAACTGAAGCAGCAGACAGTTGATTGCCGCCGGTTTCCGCCAGGGCGATCTCAGCCAGGTCGAAAGGCATGAAAGGCGTACCAAGGGTTTTAGTGAAACAGAGAGCGGCCAGTTTGCGTGAGCGCTTGAGGGTCGTGCGGCGGGCAAAGGCGGTTTCAATGGCTGCCACCTGCCGTTTGCGTTCACCCATGGAGATTCCTTTCTCCAAGAGTCCCTTGATTTCACGTTCGAGTGGGGTTTCGGTCGATAGGGTGGCTGCGGGAGGCAGCTCCGTTTTTTTGACCGTTGCGTTTTCGCATGCTGACAATAAAAGCAAGCATGACAGGTAGATGAGTTTTTTTCGCATAAGTAAGAGTGGGGGACGGTTGTGGGGGCTTTGCCGGACCAGCGCGAGCGCCAGAATGGAGGACAGTGAAATCCGGCTGGATACTCCTTTCGTAAGGGATGCTCCTCAAATGCCAAAGTCCCGGGGGGCCGAGACTTTGGATGGAGCCTATACAGACGCTGTGTATTTACACCAGATATGGACGCTTGTCAAGTAAAGCAGGTAAAAAATCAACAAAATAAGGGTGTTATGATGCTAATACGCCTCGGAATCTCCCAGGACGTCCTCGTTGGTAACCCTGGCCCGGAAGATCCGGTATACCCAGATCTTGTAACAGATGACGGTCGGTACGCAGATAGCCGCAACGACAGTCATAATCTTGAGCGTCAGCAAGCTGGACGAGGAGTTGAAAATCGTCAGGTTGGAGGCCGGATCGATGTTCGAGGGGATCAGGTTGGGAAACAGGCCGGTCACGCCGGTAAATACGACAAACAGTATGGTCAGGCATGAGAACAGGAAGGCCTTGTGACAGGATCCCCTGCTGACAAAAACCTTGACCAGCAGGAGCGATCCGACGGCGATCAGCGGGATGATCAGCAGGACCGGTGTCTCAAGGTAATTGCCGTACAGTTTCGTTGCCGGGTAGGTATACCCCAGAAATGCGACCGCTACAACCAGAAGCGGGAGCCACAGTTTGTTGGCCAGGTCTGCGCCACGTTTGCTGAGATCCCCGGTGGTTTTGATGGCGGCATAGAGTGAGCCGTGCACAGCGAAGAGCAGTACGAACAGTATTCCGGTCAGAAGTCCGTAAGGGTTGAGCAGACCGATCAGGGTGCCGTCATAACTGAAGTTGATGGCGGCAAAATCATTTCTCATCGGTATGCCTTTGAAGATATTTCCAAAGGCGACCCCGAACAGCAGAGCCGGTAGAAAGCTGGAGACGATGATGGCGCTGTCCCATGCTTTCTTCCAGGTGCTGTTGTCGATCTTGCCTCTGAATTCGAAAGAGACGCCGCGTACTATCAGGGCGAACAGCAGAAGTATCAGAGCCGAATAGAGATTACTGAACATCAGGGCATAGGTGGTCGGAAAGGCCGCGAAGGTAGCGCCGCCGGCCGTGACCAGCCAAACCTCATTACCATCCCAGACAGGGCCGACCGCGTTGATCAACACCCGTTTTTCCGTGTCGTTCCTGGCCAGGAAGCCTGCCAGGAAGCCGGTTCCCAGCACAAAACCGTCCAACATGAAATAGACCGCCCACAACACCCCCCACAGCACGAACCACGTTATCTGAAATACGGATATATCCATGAGTTAGCCCCTCCCTTGAACGTTGATTATACTGGAGACGTCTGTATCCGGCCCCTTTTTGGCATACTTGACCAGCAGGAAGATATCGATGGCCCCCAGCATGCCATAGAGTACGGTAAAACCGATCAGTGACAGAATAACCTGTGTTGACGTAATCGATTTGGAGACCGCGTCGGAAGTCTTCAAAACTCCGTACACAATCCAAGGCTGCCGTCCCAACTCGGCTACAAGCCAGCCTAACTGTTCAGCCAGATAGGGTGCCGGAATGGCGCATACCATCAGGGTCAGGAAGGTACGGTACTCGATGAATCTCTGTCTTCGCGACAGGATGATGCCTGCCAGACTGAGCAGAATCATCAATGTGCCCAGACCGGCCATCGACCTGAAACTGAGGTAAACCGGTAAAACCGGCGGACGAAGTTCCGGCGGAAAAGACTTCAGGCCCTTGATTTCAGCATTTGGATCATGAAACGCCAGCAGGCTGAGTGCGTTGGGCACACAGATCTCTTCGATGGAGTTGCACTCGCGCGAGACATTTGGAAATAGCAACAAATTCATGCCAACGCCGCGCTTGGTTTCCCATTGCGACTCCATGGCCGCAAATTTTGTGGGTTGAACTCTGGCAATTTCAACCGCATGCATGTCACCGGTAATGCCAACGCCGATAGATGCCACAAAGGCCCAGACCGCCGCCATTCTGAAAGATCGTACGAAGAAGTCATTCTCGTTTTTCCGCAACAGGTGCCAGGCGGACACGCCCATTATCAGAAAGGCGGCCAGGGCATAACCGGAAAGCAGCGTATGGACAAACTTGATCCAGCCATAGTCGTTCGTAAGGACGGCCATAAAATCATTCATTTCGGCCCGGCCGTTACGTATCACATAACCGACCGGTTTCTGCATCCAGGCATTTGCCAGCAGGATGATGAGCGCAGATACGTTCGTGGCGCCGGACGCCAGCCAAATGGACACCAGATGCGTTTTTTTGGAGATTTTGTTCCAGCCAAAGATCCAGACACCGATAAAGACCGATTCCAGAAAGAAGGCCAGGGTCGCCTCAATGGCCAGAGGAGCGCCGAAGATATCCCCCACGTAGCGGGAGTACTCAGACCAGTTCATACCGAACTGGAACTCCATGGTGATGCCGGTGACAACCCCCAAGGCGAAGTTGATCAGGAACAGCTTGCCCCAGAACTTGGTCATGCGTAACCAGGTCTCGTCCCCGGTCGTCACGTATTTGGTCTCCATCCAGGCTGTCATGATGGACAACCCGAGTGTGAGCGGGACGAATATCCAGTGAAACATTCCGGTTGCTGCAAACTGCAGCTGACTGAGGGTTACTACACTCATACTTGCCTCCCTGGTTTAATCTGTGGGCATTCGCCCGGTATGATGTTTAATTAAGGTTATCCTGACTTTAATGTATGTCAATCAAGGTGATGCAAGGCATTGTGTTTCTCGGCACGTCATGTGGCTGAAAACAATATGAAATTCATTGGAAAGTTTGCTGGATTCTTATCCGGTTTGATGTCATCAAAGGCAAAGAACAAACAAGAGCCTTTTTATCTTTAAATGAGCGCAGCAAGAATGTCAACATAAAATATTGTTCATGCAGCGGCAGATCAAGCACATTCCAAGCGCGTGACTGAATCTCCGAGAGCAAGGCAGGCGGGACGATGACTGACAACCAGCAGGGTCGTACCTGCCGCTCCGCCGAACCTTTCTTTGAGGCGCGACACAACCTCGCGCTCAGTTGCGCTGTCCAGGCCTTCGGTCGGTTCATCCAGCAGGAGTATGGGCGCATCCTTGAGCAGAGCCCGCGCCAGAGCGATGCGGCGCGCCTCACCGCCGGAAACCGCCGAACCATTGATGCCTACCGGTGTCTCCAGGCCCAGCGGAAGTCCCGCTACCCATGAATCCAGGCCGCTGTCCCTGAGGGCCTGGCGGAGTTGCTCCTCGCCGGCGGTCGCATTTCCCAGCAGGATATTATCTCGAATGCTGGCGTTGAACAGGTGCGGACGTTGAGGCACCGCTGCGATCATGTCGATCAACGTCTCCCTGGTCAGGTCACGGATCTCGACCCCACCTACGGTAACACTACCCTCGTAGGCGCGAAAACGGAGCAGTATTTCAATCAGGAGGCTTTTGCCGACCCCACTGGAGCCTGTCAGCACGACACTGCCGCCTGCGGGAACCGTCAGGGAGATGTTGCGTAAAACCGGTGTGCCCGGGAGGTAGGCTGCCGAAACATGTCTGAAGCAGATCTCATTGCCGGTTGGCGCCAAGGTTGGAACAGGCGTGTCGGGGACCGGCAAGGGGGCATCAGCCAGCTCAAAGATGCGGGCTGCCGACTCGCGTGCTGCCGGCAGCAGATGCAGGGCCGAAGGGAGCTGGCCGGCGGCTTCAAAAACGGCAGCAGAGAACAGCAGCAACATTACCAGGTCCGGAGCAGGTATCTGGTGCGAGGCGACCTGCATGCTGCCGGTTACGAGTACTGCTGCTACGCCGGATCCGGCAAGGATCGACATTCCGCCCAGTAAAAGGCCGTTGATACGCCCCAGGCGCTCCTGCTCCGCAATCAATCCTGCTGACAATCCATCGACCGTAGCGGCCTGACGTTCCACCGCTCCCAGAAGAATGAGCTCTTCGACGCCCTGCAGCCCTTCCGTCACCTTGTTGCGGAGTTCGGCGGCCAAGGCCGCGGAGTGTCTGCCCGGCTCTTCCGAAAAACGGCGCACCAGTAGAGGAAGCCCCACCCCTGCCAGTACGAGAAACAGCAGCAGCACCGCAGCGGATGGCGGGCTGAACCAGACGAGAAACAGGAGTGCGGCTGCAATAGAGATAGCCCCCACTGCCAGTGGTGCAACGATTTTAAGATAGAGCGTTTCCAGGGCATCCACATCGGCCCGTAACCTGCCGGCCACATCGCCACCTGCGAAACGCTCCAGGCAGGCCGGGGCCAGCGGCACAAACCGCTTGAACAACCACACCCGCAGTTCCGCAAGGATCCTGAAGGTTGCCTCATGGGATACCAGCCTCTCCAGGTAGCGCCCCACGGTTCGTGCGATGGCCAGAAAACGTATGCCTGCCGATGGAAAGAAATAATTGAAGGCAACCCCGCTGCTGCCGGAAACGGCCATGGATGCGATGAACCAGCCGGAGAGTGCCATCAACAGGGTATTTGCGGCGATCACCACCACGCCCAGCACAATTCCGGCGGTCATCCACATCCATTGACGACGGGAAATATTCAGCAAGCGCACAATGTGGTTCATGGCGAAGCCTCACCGGGCGTCAGAAAATCAAGCGGCGAACAGACCCGGTCGATGCGGCCATCGATCATTTCAGCCACTCTTCCGGCACACGACAGGGTCTGCTCGCGATGGCTGATAATCAGGACCGTACGCCCGTGGGCCAGTTTATCCAGAGCCGCGCATACGAGTTGCTCGTTTTCGGGATCAAGTCCGGCGGTCGGTTCGTCCAGCACGATCATGGTCGCATGACACAAATACGCCCGGGCCAGGGCCAGCCGCCGCAGTTCGCCTCCCGACAATCCGGCGCCGCGGTCTCCCAGGACAGTATCCAGTCCCTGGGGAAGATGTCTGATAAACAGGTCGGCGGCCGCGGTTTTGAGGGCGACATCAATCTCACTCCCGGTGGCATCCGGTCGGCCCAGAATCAGGTTCTCGCGCACTGTGCCTGAAAAAAAATAAGGGGTCTGGGGGACCCAGGCCAGTTGCGATCTCCAGGCATGCGGTGCCAGCAGGTTCAGGTCCTGGCCATTGATCAGGATACGTCCTGCCGCAGGCCTGGCAAGACCGACCAACAGCCGCGCCAGAGTGGTCTTGCCCGCGCCGCTCTCCCCCACCAGGGCGGTGGCGCTGCCTGCCGGCAATTCCAGATCAAGACCGCTCACCCCTCCCCGGGTGCCGCCGTAACGGAACGTCACGCCTTCAAATACGACAGAAGGTGGGCCCGCTTGTGGCAACAAGCTTCCGGCAAATCCTTCAGGTAATGGTCGTGCCAGGAGTGGTGCAATCCGCTCAGCAGCGGCCACGCCCTGCATCCTGGCGTGATACGACAGCCCGAGATTGCGTAGCGGCAGGTAGAATTCCGGGGCCATGAGCAATACAAAGAGACCTTCCCCAAGCGATAGGCCTCCCAAGAGCAGCCTGAAACCGATGATAACGGCAACCAGCGCCGTGCCGACAGTCGCAAAAAACTCCAGGGTGAACGCGGAGAGGAAAGCGACGCGCAAGACAGCCATGGTAGCCGAGCGGTACTCTTCCGATACGCGGGCAACCGCGATTGCTTCCGTTTTTGCGGCGCCGAAGATAATGAGATCAGGTAAACCCTGAACCAGATCCATCAGATGCCCGGCCATGCGGGAGAGGCGATGCCACTGACGTCGATGGAGCTGTTCGGAACCGCGACCGATGAGAATCATGAACAGAGGGATACAGGGGGCGGAAAAGAGGAGCACCAGACCGGCACGCCATTCGGCAGGGACGATTACGGCCAGAAACATGAAAGGCAGGATCGCCGCCAGGGATAGTTGGGGAAGGAATCGCGTGAGATAGGGTTCCAGCTCATCGACACCTTTGGTAACGGTTTCTATCAAAGGTCCGGCTTCAGCTCCCGCTAGCCCGGCTGATCCCAGAGACTGGATTTTCCGGTACAGTCTGCTGCGTACCGCCTGTTTGACCCTGGCTGCGGCGGCTGCAGACCTGTTTTCCATCAGCCAGGTGCAGAGGCAGCGACCGGTAGCCAGCATAACCAGGATCGCTGCCAGCGGAAGAATCGATGCGACACCTTCACCCTGCATAACGACCCGCTGACAGGCCGAGGCCAGCAGTCGGGCTTGAAAAACAATCAGCACACCGATTGCAACGGCCAGGCAAATAACGCCCAACACGAGCCAGCGGATCGTTCTGGCCTCTGCAATCAGCCACTGCTCTGCGCCGGTATCCGGCTGCGCGTTATTATCGATAGACTCTGCGGATTGATCAGTCATGGAGCGGCATGTGTGCGGGAGTTGATACTGATAGTACTCAATGGTAGCCGGGGGAGGCTGGTGATGAGATATACGTCCCGCTTACGGCTTTTCCTGTTTGCCGGCCAATTCCTTCAGGCTGACAGCGGCGAGGATATCCCGTACCTGTTTCTGGACGCTGACCCAGACCGGATGCACCTTGCAGGTATGTGAACGTTCGCAGTCGTCGCCACCCGTAACGCATCTGTTGGGGATGATCGGGCCTTCGACCGCTTCCACGACGTCCAGCAGGGTGATTTTATCGGCCGTCCGGCCCAGAATAAAGCCCCCGCCCGTGCCGCGATATGATTTTACCAGCCCGATCTTGCTGAACTGTTGGAAGATTTTGGCCAGAAAGGTAGGGGGGACGTCAACTGCTGCGGCAATGTCGCTCAGCAGGCAGACCTGATCATCGGGACGTGTGGCCAGATACACGATGCCGCGAATTGCATATTCACCCTTGCGCGTAAGCTCCATCATACAAAACCCCTATAAGACTATTTTTATCTTTTTTAGAGGTTTTTGCGGGGACTGTCAATATAAAAATTAACACAACGTTTTGCTGGTTCCGGTTCAACGCCCCATCATGGTGCCGAGGTCCTCGGCGGACTTCAGCACGCCACGGATAACAGCGTTCAGGCCGGGACAGTCGCCGCCACCGGTGAGAATGCCGATTTTTTTCTTCATGGGAACCTTCAGCGGGGGCTAGACGGGGGGTGTTTCAGCCAGGACCTGCTTCTTTTTGCCGAAGATCAGGGCCACCCAGACGCTGACCTCGTACATCATGTAGAGCGGGAGCATGATAACGAACATGGTGATCAGGTCGGCGTGAAAGGCGGCAACGACAGCACTGGCCAACAGGGCATACTTCCGTTTCGGCGCCAGGAGGGCATAACTGACGATGCCGAAGCGGGCCAGGAGCAGGGTTATGACGGGTAATTCGAAGATCAGACCAAAGACAAGGATCAGCCGCATGCAGAAGTTGACGTAGGCGCTGATGTTGAACCAGCTTTGCAGGCCTTCGGCTTCGTAGGACAGGGAGAAGTTGATGATCACCGGCCAGATGACGATCAGGAAAAACATGGCCCCGATGCAGAAGGTGATCGTGGCGGCGGTAACAAAGGGGATTACCAGGCGCCGTTCCTTGCGGGTGAGGCCGGGGGCGATGAACTGCCAGAGCTGGTGGAAGACGATCGGCAGAACCAGGATAAAACCGGCCAGCATGGATAGTTTGCACTGGATGAAGAATGGTTCCAGTGGTGCGCTGTAGTTGAGGGGGTGTTTCTTCTCGGGAGCGCTGATTGCCTGTTCAAGTTTGTAGCGGGAGTACAGGTCCGGTGACCACTGCTTGACCTGGGCATAGACCTTTTTCTTGACCTCGGTCAGGTAGGTTTTACCGGTGAGCGGTTTTTCTATAAAATGAAGCAGGTCGCTGGAGTAGTTCCACGCGACCCCCATACCGATAACCACGGCGATGACGATGATCATCAGACGTTTGCGCAGTTCAACCAGATGTTCAATAAAGGGGAGTACTTTCTCTTCAGCCATGACACTTACCTACCACAGGGGTGCGGGGTTGTGCAACCGGTTTCAGAAGCTGATGCCCGTGTCGCATTTTTTCTCCGCAGACGGTAGGTGGATTTTTCGACAGTCCGGGGGGGGGGGGGCGGAGATCTTTGCCGATGGTCCATACGGTGAAAGCGAATAGATGGTGGTGCGGGAGCAGGGTGAGAGGTATGGGGTGGCAGGGAATTAAGAAGGTGTCGCCGGAATTTCCTGAAATATTTCAGAGTGGTAGGGGATGACAATGTGATGTTTCTTATTATTTCTGGTTAAAGCGTGTGGATAGTGATAATGAGGTAGAAGAGAGCTGCGCGTACAGAGAATTTGATCGTCCCGGATGTTCTGGTTGTAAGGGCGGCAGTGCCGGCAATGTTGATGAAGCTGTATGGGGGTTGATATACCTGAGTTGGTGGAAAAGACTGGAACAACTGCGGTTGAGGGGCGTTCAGCTGGTACTTGAAGAGGCCGATTCGTTTCATTAGCATGGTCTAAATGTTCCATTTTGGTAGATCACCGGTTCACGCGTGCGCGCGTGAACCGCTCAATAATAAGTTGGAGGAATTAAGGATAAGAATGAAAACAACACTTCCCTGTCCTAAATGCAGCGAGGAATTTACCCCAAGAGAAATACTTGAGGCATCGACAATTTCATGGCCGGAATTGTGCTGGATTTATTTCAAATGTCCAGCTTGTGAGAAGTTCACGCATATAAAGATCATCAATGGGAAAATGAGTACTGTTAACTTCATAGGTGCGCCAGGTCCAGATTGGGAAATCAATACCTCAATTGAACTCAAGGATTTTAAAATCCGAATGGACCCTGGATTTGCACATGCTTGGCTTGACGGAAAACATTACGAGTATGAAGCAAGGAAATAAGCCTCCAACAAGGCGGCGGCAGCTGGTCTTCGCTTCGCTCCGCCGCTGCGCCCCCACGACGTTGGCCGCTACTCGACCCGCATCAAGACCTTGATGCTCCAGTTGGAAGTGACATTTAGATTAAATAGCCCTTATGTGGTATAAAATGCATAAAAATACTTAAAATAGACCTTATGTGATCTGTTGTGATGACTTGTTTGCATTCTTTATGGACTTTGCATGCCAAACGAAGTAATATAGACCATATATGAACCATATTAGGCGTATTTTATTATATTAGATTATATAGAGGCTATTATGATTGATTACAGAACACCCGAAGAATGGGAAGAGGTTTTGGGTCAGCAAATTCGCAACCTCAGAATCCTTCGCACTATGGATCAGCAAGCTCTTTCCGAACAAGCCGGAGTCGCCTTGAATGTTATAAAGCGAATCGAATCCGGTAAAACGTCCACGACCAAATCCTTGATCAAAATTTTACGGGTCTTGAACCGGGTGGAATGGCTGGAAACACTTGCGCCAAAAGTCACGGTAAACCCCCTGCAAATGACTCCGCAGAAATCCCCACGACAAAGAGTATTTAAGCCGAGAACCCGTAAGCTGAAACTCAATAAAGAACTGCTGTTGCCGGATCATTCTGAATAGAGGTAGCCGTGGCCGTTTACATACCGGTTGATAAAATAGAAGTGGAAATATGGGGCAAGCGGGTAGGGGCGGCCGTTCTCGACCCGAGCAGTGGTTATTATGTTTTCGCGTACTATCCGCATTTCGTGAAGCTTGGCATCGAACTCGCTCCGATCATGATGCCGCTCAGTTATGAACCCTATGTGTTCCCGTTCCTGCCGAATCTTACCTTTAAACGCCTGCCAGCGTTACTGGCGGATGCGTTGCCGGATGATTTCGGCAATAGTCTGGTTGATGCCTGGATGGCGCAAAAAGGTGTCAGCAAGGAGTCAATCACGGCCCTTGACCGTCTAGGCTATATGGGCAAAAGAAGTATGGGCGCTCTGGAATTCAAACCGTCCAGAACTAAAGTGACTTCCAGCCGCACAGCCATTGACCTGTCTAAACTTGTTGAAGTGGCTCGGCGATCTGTATCCGGTGATTTTCAAACTGATGCCGTGGCAGAAGCTGCTCTTAACCAGATCATCCAGGTAGGGACGTCAGCTGGAGGCGCTCGCGCCAAGGCAGCAATAGCGTGGAATCCTGATACCAACGAAATACGTGCTGGCCAGTTTGACGTTGCACCGGGCTTTGAGCACTGGCTGCTTAAATTCGATGGTGTGGGCACAGACCTCGCGCTGGGCAGTTCACAGGACTATGGTCGGATCGAGATGGCCTATTATCTTATGGCCACAACCGCAGGGATCACCATGTCACCGTGCAGGCTGATTGAGGAGAATGGTCGGGCGCACTTCATGACCAAACGCTTCGACCGCGACATCAACAAGAAAATCCACATGACTACCCTCTGCGCCATGGCCCATCTCGACTACAAACAGAAGGCCACACATGATTATGCTCAGTATTTTATGGTGCTCAGCAAGCTGGGACTTGGATACCCAGCTATGGAGGAAGCATTCCGTCGTATGACGTTCAATGTCATGGCTGCCAACTGTGACGATCACACCAAAAACCATTCCTTCATTATGGCAGAGTTCGGATCATGGCAACTTGCCCCGGCATATGATGTGACACATGCCTACAGCCCTACAAGCGAGTGGACACATCAGCATCTGATGTCCGTGAACGGTAAATTCAAGGGGATCACCCGAGAGGACTTGCTTGCCGTTGCCAACAGATTTGGTATTGGGACTGCCAAAAAGGTAATCCATGAAGTAGCTGAGGCGGTTTCTAACTGGATGGAATTCGCCCGCGAAACAGGTGTCGATCATAACGAAGCGTCAAAAATCAAGAGCCACCACATCATTTTGTAACCCTTATGTGCAGTTCGACAGCCTACACTAACAGCACTTCTACGGAGTTTTTGCTCTTTGGCGCCAACGTAGTGTTATGTGGAAAATGAAATTTGACAAACAGTGTTGATGTGGACGTGTTCCCGCAGCACTGTTTCAGCGAGGTCGCTTCTTCCCGCCACCCTGCTGCCTGCCGCGCCGGGCACCCTTGTCCGGTGTGCCGCTCTCTTTTTCGCCGCTCTTTCGTGCGATGCTCGGCAGGCGTTTGCCCCTGATTGGAATGCGCGGGAACTCATCCACGCTTGCAATGGCACCCCTGGTTGGCGGCACAGAGACGGTGTGGACAACCAGTACGAATTCGATCCGGCGCGTGGCCGGAATTACCGCCGCTACCTTCACCCTGGCCTTGTCGCCGATGCGGAAGACCCGCTTGGTACGCCGGCCGATCAGGGCGTGCTGTTTCTCCACGAAGGTGTACAGGTCGTCATCCAGGGTGGTGATGTGCACCAGCCCCTCCACGAACAACTCCTCCAGCTCCACGAAGAAGCCGAAGGCGGTCACGCCGTTGATGAAACCGTCGAACTCCTCGCCCAGATGTTGCTGCATGAACTGAACCTTCTTGAGTTCGACCACATCCCGCTCGGCCTCCATGGCGACCCGTTCGCGCTTGCTGGTGTGTTCGCCGATCTCTCCCAGGCGCTCGGTGGCCATGGCGAGCTGCTTTTCGGCGCGCTTCCCTTCGGCTCCGCTCAGGGAACGATCCGTTGGCTGAGCGGAGTCCGTTGGCTGAGCGGAGTCCGTTGGCTGAGCGGAGTCCGTTGGCTGAGCGGAGTCCGTTGGCTGAGCAAAGTCCGTTGGCTGAGCAAAGTCCGTTGGCTGAGCAAAGTCCGTTGGCTGAGCGGAGTCGAAGCCAACCGCCAGTGCCGCCATGAGGATGCGGTGCACCACCAGATCCGGGTAGCGCCGGATCGGGGAGGTGAAGTGGCAGTAACAGCGGGAGGCCAGGCCGAAATGCCCCAGGTTTTCGGCCGCGTAGCGGGCCTGTTTCATGCAGCGCAGCAGGGCGTAGTTGAGCATGCGCTCTTCCGGTTTCCCCTCGGCCTGGGCCAGCAGGCGCTGCAGGTCGGCCGGGTTTACGCGGTCCTCGACCAGGGCAAATTCATAGCCGAAGCCGTAGACGAATTCCTGGAAATTGATCAGCTTGGCCGGATCGGGGTTCTCGTGGATCCGGTACAGGAAGGGGATGCCCCGGCCGGTGACGTAGGCGGCCACCGCCTCATTGGCCGCCAGCATGAACTGCTCGATCAACTGGTGGGCCAGGTTGCGTTCGGCGCGGACGATCCCTTCGGTCTGGCCGGTCAGGCCGAGGATGATCTCCGGTTCCGGCAGGTCGAAGTCGATGCTGCCGCGCTGTTTGCGCATCGCCATCAGGGCCAGGGCCAAGCCCTTCATTGCCATCAGCATGGGCGTCAGCGGACGATGCTTGTCCATTACCTCCGGGTCGCTATCCACAATGATCTGTTTGACAATCGTGTAGGTCAGGCGGGCCGTACTTTTGATGACACTGGGGTAAAATCGGGATTCCAGCATTGTGCCCTGGGCGTCGAAGAGCATCTCGGCCGTCATGGTCAGACGATCCACATTGGGATTGAGCGAGCAGATGCCGTTGGAGAGGCGCTCGGGCAGCATGGGCAGGCAGCGGTCCGGGAAATAGACCGAGGTGCCGCGCAGGTAGGCGTCGCGGTCCAGGGCACTGCCCGGCCTGACGTAGTTGGATACATCGGCGATGGAGACCCACAAACGGCAGTTTCCCCCTTCACGGCGCAGGGAAACGGCGTCGTCGAAGTCGCGGGCCGTCTCGCCGTCGATGGTGACGGTCGTCATGCTGCGCAGGTCCACCCGACCCTTCAGATCCGCCGCTGACACGGTTTCAGTGATTGCCTCGGCTTCAGCCAGGGCATCCGGACCGAAGACGTGCGGCAGGTCGAAGCGGCGGATGGCTGACTGCACCTCCACCTCGGGATCATCCGGCCAGCCCAGAACCTCCACAATACGTCCTTCGGCCGGGCGGCCGCCGATCGGGTAGGCGGTCATTTCAACCACCACCTGATGTCCGTCCTCGGCCTTGCCGCGACCCTTGGCCGGTATGGCGACCACCATGTTGAGGCGGCTTTCCTCGGGGACAACGATCGCACCCCGGCTGGTCTCTTCATAGCGTCCCACAATCTTGCTGCTGGCCCGACTGGTGATGGCCGTGATGCGTCCCTCCTGCTTGCCGCCGCCCATGCGGCTGCGCCCGGCCTGCACCTCGACCGTATCGCCATGCAGGGCGCTTTTCATGTAGCGCTGGGGGATGAAGATGTCTTCGCCGCCCCCCTCGGGTGTGACAAAGCCGTAGCCGTCGCGGTGGGTGGACAGTGTCCCCCTGACGCTCTTGACGGCCGTTGCCAATGAATAGCTGTTGCCCTTGAACCTGGTGATCTCGCCATCAGCGGCCATGTCGTCCAGCATGCGCTTCAGTTCGTGTTTGATGTGGCGCCCGCCGAACTCGCGCAGCAGTCCGGCAAACGGGATTGCGCCATCCTGTTCTTTCAGCGCTGCGAGGATATTCTTCTTGGTAAGTTGCATGGCATGTTCCTGTCGTATGCTTGTGATTGGCTGTGATGTGAATTACGTCGCCAGAAGCGGCAGTTCACGTTCAGAATTGAATTCCATGTCTGTGCCGCTGACCGGATCGCGGAACCGAACCGTCTTGGCAATGAGACCGAGCGGTTTCTCGAAGTCGTCGGCCTGTTCCGGCTGCAGCTCGGGATAGTACCGGTCGTTGAGGATCCTGAAGCCCAGGCCGCTCAGGTGGATCCTGAGCTGATGGGTCTTGCCCGTGATGGGAAACAGGTCGAAGCGGGCGATGTCCCCCTTCCTCTCCCTCATCCGGATCTGCGAGCGGGCATTCGGTCGGCCGGGAACGGTCTGCATCCTGAACCAGGGATCGCCCTTGACGATCCGGTTCTCGACGGTCCACTCGTTCACGTCCGGGACATGGCCGCATTCGGCCAGGGCCTGGTATGATTTATCCATCATGCCGTCCGCGAACAGCCTGCCGTACAGCCCCCTGGTTGTGCGGTTGACGGAAAACATGACGATGCCCGCTGTTTCCCGGTCGATGCGGTGCAACGGCACCAGGTCAATGTTGTTCGTAGTTGTCCGCAAGCGATTCAGCAGGCATTCGTTGACATAGCCGCCCCCCGGAATAACCGGGAGGAAATGGGGTTTGCAGGCGACCAGCAGGTGCTCGTTCTGGAAGAGGATCGTTTCGCTAAAGGGGATCAAGCGCTCCTGCTCAACCTCTCGGTAGTAGAACAGGCGCTGGTGGGGGTGATACGCAGTATGCTCACTAATCGGGGTGCGGTCTGCAGCGAGTACCTTGCCTTCAGCGATGCGCTGCTGCCAGCAACTGCTGCCGATGTTCGGGAAGCGCCGGCTCAGGAACTCCAGAATCGAAGGGTAGGGCCGCTTTGCAGCCGGCAGGGTGACCACTGAGGGGGTAGCGGAAATCGCCATCACTTGGTCCCGGATGCACTTCCCTGCCGACGCTCGTGTGAGATCCGTTCCGAGTCTATTTCACGCATGACTCCGCGCACGTCGGCCGGTTTTGCGCAGGGTGTAAACTGGCCGGTGAGTTTGGTCGCGGGAGTGAGTTGACCGCTGGCGTAGAGTTTCCAGATCTCCTTGCCGTAGTCGCTGGCCAGCAGTTCGGGGGCGAAACGCCCAAAGTAGGCGGTCATGTTGCCGACGTCCCGCTCAAGCATCTTGCCGGCATTGTTGTTGCCCGCGGCATCAATGGCCTGGGGCAGGTCGATGATGACCAGGCCGTCAGTCCCGACCAGTACGTTGTACTCGGACAGGTCGCCGTGAACGATCCCGGCGCAGAGCATGAGGACGATCTGCGCGATGATTCCGCGATGGTAGTCACGGGCCTGTTCCGCCGTTAGTCTCAGATCGTTCAGCCGGGGCGCGGGATTGCCGTGTTCATCGACCACCAGCTCCATCAACAGGATCCCCTCAATGTAACTGAATATTTTGGGAACGCGTACGCCCGCCTCTGCCAAGCGGCTCAGTGTCGTAACCTCGGTGTTCTGCCAGGCTTCCTCCTGCTCTTTACGCCCGTAGCGTGAATTCTTCTCCATGGCACGGGCCTGGCGGCTGTTCCGTACCTTGCGTCCTTCCTGGTACTGGGCCTGCTGGCTGAAGCTCCGTTTGCCGGCTTCTTTGTACACCTTGGCGCAGCGAATCTCTCCGTGCGACTGAACGACATAGACATCAGCTTCCTTGCCGCTCATCAGCTGGCGGATAACCTCATCCACGAAACCGTTGACGACGAGTGTGTCAAAGCATTTTGGTATTTTCATATGTGTGCGATCAACCCTGTTTTGAAATTATGAATATTTCGGTTAGCTCTTCGCCGCGGATGATATCATATACAACAGCCCAGATGGACTCTTTTTTATGGGGGTAAAGCTGAATGTTTTTATAGGACTGGGCTGAACAGGGCTGAGGATGCAGCGTGGCAAGGTTGAGCCGGTGCAGTCCTTCCGTCCGCCGTAACGGATCGGAACGGTCTGCGACCGGCCACCGGCGGCTTAGAGCGAGGCGTCTTCAGACCACGAATGAGCTCACGGTTTGTATCGACCGATTGTGCGGTCGTGTGGTGCAGAGATGCAAACAGTCTGCACGCAGCCTCGTTACAGTTCAATGAGCCGATACTTTTTCAACACCGCCATCAAATCTTCAGGCTTGACCGGCTTGACAAGATAATCGGTGCTGTCACCCTCCCAGATGGCCTTCTCGATATCCTTGGTATCTGTCGAAGCGGTCGTCATGATTATGACCGCCTTGTTATCCGGGAGCGCTGTTTCCTGTTCTATCCGCCGCATCCGTTTTAGGGCTTCCTGGCCGTCCATGTTGGGCATCTGGATATCTAGGCAGACGAGTTGGTAGGGCTTGTTTTCCTTTATGGCCTGCGAGAAGAGTTCAAGCGCTTCGACACCATCCGCCGCCGTATCTATCTCCGCGTAGCCGGTCAGATAGAATACCATCATTTCCCGCACGAATTCGACGTCTTCAACAATCAGGCATTTCATCGGGTATGTCCTCACTCTCGTTGCTTGGGTTGCCACGTGATAAGGTTACAGTATTGTTATGAAGAAATGTCTCAGCCCGTGAGCCGAAACGATGTGGACAGCATGCGCCAGGATACGATCAGGGTGAATAACAGATACAGGATCAGGGTCACGGCTGTAAGTCTGCGCTGGATAGCCGGAAGGACCCTGGCCAGGCTTGCACGGTTCGTAAACGGTGTCAGAGCACCCGTGCCCAGGCCGCTGATTGCGCCGCCCAGCAGAGTGGCGTAGAGGGGATAGCCGACATAACCATACTCCTTCTGCAGGATACAGAAGGGGCAGTGATGGCTGGGCAGTTCATAAAAATAGAGGCAGATGAACGAAACCAGGGACGCAGCCGCTATGATGAAGGTCAGGCCGCTGAGGATCGAAAAGAGGTAGCTGCCACGCCCCTTGAAGTAAAAATAACAGCCGCTCAACATGGTAGCCGCCATTGATCCAAAGAACGCCAGCTGCATGGGACCGTTCGGCAGACCGGCAATCTGGCCGCCCATGCTGTGCTTGTCACTGCTGAAGAGGCTGCCGCAGCAGGAGGTGATCACGTCGGGCTTCAGGTTATAGAAGTAGACAAACTGGAAGATCACTTCCAGTATCACCAGCGGTACCAGGATGTTGAGCAGCCCGTATTTGGCCTTGATCAGCGGGTAGTCGTAGCCGCGGGTATCGACGTGGTTGATGATCAGCCAGACACCCGCCAGCAGGCAGTTGACGATCTTCAGGATCAGGACCGGATAGCCGTAACTGTTCACGGCCAGGACACCGGCCGCACACATGGCGCCGGTGAACTGGCTGTGCAGATTGTCCGCGGTAAATATGTACAGGAACAGCGACACAATCTGGAATAGCAGGACATAGCTGAGGATGACAGAGATCAGGTAGGTGCGCCGCTCTAGTTCCAGTTGCAGCTCGCTGCCGCTGTGCAGGTCCCATTTGTCCAGGATCCGTGTCCCGTACCAGCCGGCGTAGATCAGCATCAGAGCCGTCAACAGCGATGCGATGGTCAGTGCCAGGATGGCCGGATGCTGGATCATGGTGAGCCCGCGATATCGGTGATACGACCGTCACGCATGCCGACTACGCAGTCGGCCAGCTCGGAATCGAACACCAGCGGATCGTGGCTGGCAATCAGAATGGTCTTGCCCTGAGCTTTCAGGGTGCCGACCATCTCCATGAATTCCCGGGAAAGCTTGCTGTCGAGATGGGCAGTCGGTTCATCGGCAATGATGATGGCCGGGTTGTTGATCAGGGCGCGGGCAATCGCCACCCGTTGCTGCTCGCCACCCGACAGCCAGTCTACCGGTGACGACGAGTGGCGTGCGACTGCAAACAGCTCCATCAGCTCCAGGGCGCGCCGGCGGAAGACCGCCTGACTCTCGCCGGTCGGGTAGGCCGGCAGCATGATGTTTTCCAGCGCGGTTATACCTTTCATCAGGTTGAACTGCTGGAAGATGAAACCAAAGGTCGACCGTCGGATCTCGGTCAAAAAACGTTCCGGCAGGCTGGTAATGTCCAGGGCGGCTTCGCGGTCGGTTTCCGTAAAAAATGAGGTGCGGATACCGTGCAGACAGATGCGGCCGGAGCTGGGGCGGGACATGCAGCCGATCAGGGCCATGAGCGTTGTCTTGCCCGAGCCGCTGGGGCCCTTCAGGATGGTCAGTTGTCCAGGCCGGATGGTCAGGTTCACACCGTCCACAGCGGTAAACTGGTTGTGTTTGCCGCTATTGAAGGTTTTGGTCACGCTGCTGAGTTCGATCATGGTTATGACCTCATGGCGGCGTCGGGTGGTACGGTGGCGGCCAGCCAGGCCGGTATGATGGATGCCGCGGTATAGGGCAGTACCGTCAGGGCAAAAAGAATGGTCAACTGGTACACGTCGATGACCGGGGTCAGTTTGAAGTGCGGATACATGACCGACCACCCCTTGAGGGCAGGTTCGAACAGCGTGGCCGAAAACAGGAATACATGGCCGTAGGCCAGGACCACCCCCACCAGAAATGCCGTCAGCGATATGACGATCCCTTCCCAGAATTTGAGCAGCAGCACATCGGATGTCTCCCAGCCGATGGACTTGAGGATACCGATCTCCTTGCGTTCCTCGGCTGACAGACCGGTGGCCTTGTCCCAGGCAAAGATGATGAACGACAGTACTGCCACGAACAGGATGACCACCATCATGCCGCCGCGCCACTCGAAGAGCGCATCATAGGTCCTCAGGATCTCGCTTTTAAGGATCGGACGTGTGTCCGGAAACTGTTCGGCGATCTTGGCGGCAATCGTGGTCTGCTCCTGGGGGTTGGCAACGGTCACGGCCAGATCGGTGGCATAGCCGGCCGGCAGGTTGAACATGGCCTGAAAATCCTCGGCCGATAATACGATCAGGTCCGAGGAAATCAGTTCCGAGCTGCTGGGATAGATGCCCTGCACTGTCAACAGCAGGGGGGCGTTGCTGGAAGTTTTAAGGGTCAGCATGTCGCTGACCTGAATCCGCTGATTGCGTGCCACCCCGGGACCAATCAGGATACTGCCCGGCTCGACCAGTTTCTGTTCAGGCACCAGCAGGGTGTAGTTGGCGCCAAAGACCTGGTCGTAATAATAGCCCCACAGGCGCGGCGTTACCGCGGTCACCCCGCGGATCGCGCCGATCTGCTCTTTGTAGCGGTCCGGTATCAGGTCGTGCCGTCCGGCGATCATGCGCTGCACGACCAGGTCCGGCGCCTCCTTGAGGAGCAGGCCCGCTTCCCGTTTCATGGCCTGCACGAAAAAGATCAGCGATGCGATCACAAATACGATCAGAGTGTATACGACCAGCAGGGAGAAGTTCTTTGATCGTCTCCGCAACAGTGATGAGATGGCAAAGTCGAGGATATTGCCGTGCCGGTTAAGGGGAGTGTTCATGAACCCTCATGGTTGGTGGCGTTACAAATGATCCGGAAGGGAAGTGTTCCAACGCCGTGGGGTGGTCCTGGAATGGGGCAAAACAATCGGCCATGGCCGGATTGCGGGTATAGCGGGCTTCGGTAAACAGACAGAGATCGGTCAATTGCAGCGTTTTTACCAGGTTGGCACGTTCCAGCAGTTCCGGGGCATGTGCGCGTTGGCTGAGACGGCTGTGCAGCGCCATGACCATGACACACACAAGCTCTATTGCAGTAAAACTGATGAATACTGCTGATTTACGCATCAGGTGGTAACCATTTCGTGGTTTATTCCAGAGATTTCAGGAGAGCAGGTGTAATCTCTTCGAACCGCAAGACCTTTTTACCCCGGTGATCTCTCAAAAAGGCCCGGGCATCGGATGCTTTTTCAAACGGCACCAGCTCCTTTCCCATGGGGCCGTACACATTACTGCCAAGCACGAACAGAGCCTTGCGGGCATCGATGTGCTTGAGTGAATAGTAGTCTTTCAGGGTCGCACTCGCTACCGATGTCTGGTTTCTGCCCGGAGCGTACTTATTCATGTTATGGAAGAAGGTGAAAAAATCCTTGACCCCGTCGAAAAAGAGCGTGGAGCCGTCTTTGAATGTCATCGTTGTGGTCCAGTCCGGGTATTTGGCCACGAACATGCCGCAGACCGGGCACTTGTCTTTGGCGCTCGGAGAAGGAACGGGCACTGGTGCTGCGAAGGCTGTTGAGAGGGACAGCGACAGGCAAAAGAATACTGCCGGTATCAAGCGTCTGAGTCGTTTCATATCTGTTCCTTGAGTGGTTTTGAAGATTCTGTCGACCGCACGACCTGGCAGACAAAACGCCTGCCAGGTCGTGCCATTCTGATTTTTGTCGTTCCTACATCTTGTGTTCGCCGTGACCTTTATGCACCGGTTGTTTTTGTGTGGCAGCATTTTCGGCCTGCTCGTCTTCGGAAGCCTTAAGCGCTTCCTTAAAGGATGCCTTTTTGCCGCCATATAGTTTGATGAAGGCCTCGGCAGCCAGCTTGTCGGCGAAGGCCCACTTGGCCACCCTGGTCATGACGCCAGGTTTGGATCCGCCGATTACCCAGGTTGCCGTTTTCGCATTAATCAGTTTTTTGCTGTTGTAGTCAGCAACCTGGAATGATTTGACTTTTTTACCCCTGGCTGCTTTCAAGTCAGTGACGACGCAGTTGAGGCTGCAGGTCCCGGCGCTGCTTCCGTCGGTATAGGTAACAATCATGCGGCTCTGGGCAAACATGGTACGATTCATACCACACTGTTTACAGCTATCCGGTGCCTCAACCTTGGTTGCGGCCAGGCAGATGGTTCCGAGCGATAGTACCAGCAAGATACTGATCCAGAGTTTTTTCATGTTTGTCTCTCCTTTTGTCGAATTCAGGGCAGTTACCCTGTAAAATAAAGCTATCCAGTTCCTTGCAGACTCAGATCTGGCAACACACTGCCACCATACGGCTATTCGCCTGTCGTGCTCCGTGCGACCGATTGCCGCCATTCCTTGACCAGTCCGTTATAATCAACGTCATAGCTTTTCAGTGTTGCTGACACGGCTTCGTCCATGTTCATGCCGTTGCCTAGATCGGTCAATATCTGGGTGACCCTGGGCCAGCCATAGGTATTCACCAGGTAGTTGACCAGGGAATAGCTTTGCTGGTAGGCCATCAAGGCATCCTTGGATGCAAACCCGCCAAACCCTTTTTCCAGTTTACGGACATCAGTTGTTGCGGCAAAACGCGCGGCATGATTCTCCGGCATCGAACGGGCGTACTGCGAGCGGCCGAACATCTCGGCGATACCCTCGTTCAGCCAGGTCGGGCAATTGCCGTGGGTCAGTTCGAAAACCACTACGTGGGCATATTCGTGAAAAAGAATGCCGCGCATGGGAGCGCTGATGTTCTCCATGGTTCCGAAGGGTAATCGGATAGTGCCGTCGTACAGTCCGCCCGACCAATCCGGGGAGTCGGTGACTGACTGGAAGTCGCTTCGCTTGTAGATAACAACCGGAATGCGTGCATCAGGAAAGCTCCCCATGTCTGCTCCAACCTGATTGTAGGCCTCTTCCAGGACATCCAGGACCGCCTGCGCGAGGGTTGAGCTTACATCGGGATCGTAGGTGAGGTTGAAGCGCGAGCTGTGTCCCTGATCCATACGGTCTTCAACGGCCATTTCCTTGTGGGCACGTGCCAGCTGATCGCTGATGTCCTTGCGACCCGGCGCCAGCTTCAAGGCCTGTTCCCACAGTTCGATGGCCTGCGGGCGGTCGTCAGTTTCATACACTACCAGGCCAAGGTAGTAGAGCGTATCAACATTGTCAGGCGTGATGCCGCGCGCGCGCTCCAGTTCATAGCGTGCGACGTCGTATTTTTTGAGAAGATAATTGCAGACACCGCGCATGAAAGCGAAGGACGGATCGTCCGGATAGAGCTCGATCGCTTTGGCAAAGTTTTCATCGGCCTGTTCATAGCGGCGTTGTTTGAGCAGCGTATGGCCGTAGGCGGCATAGCCCTCGGCCAGGTTGCGTTTGAGAGGTTCATTGAGAGGGAAGATCCGATAGGTACTACGCAACTGCTCCAGCCCTTTTTCGAAGTCGCCCTGGCGGATCAGTTCGCGGGCGTAGTTGCCTTGCCGGGACGGGTCGTTCTCGCCTCTGGCGGTTGAGGGGGAGTAGAGGCAAAATAACAGTACGGAGAATGACAGCAGGCGAATCACGGGATGGTCAAAGTGGCTGAATACCGCAAGGGCGGTTTTCCGGTTGGCGCGGGTCATGCGCGGGAATGGAAATCGAGCGCTGAAGCGGCAATCCCTGCCGGATCCAGCCCGAGTATGGCCCGCAGTTCGTGTTGTTCACCCTGCGGGATGTAGCTGTCGGGGTAGCCGAGACGCAGCACCGGTATTCCTCCGAGGTCGTGTTCTTCCAGCAGTTCCAGTACGGCTGTACCGAATCCGCCCTGCCGGGCATTTTCCTCTATGGTGATCAGCGCGCGCTGTTTCCTGGCCAGATCGAGAATCAATCCCGCATCCAGCGGTTTTACGAAGCGGGCGTTGACGACCGTCAGGCGGACACCATGCTGCTCTTCAAGTAGTGCTGCTGCCTCCAGTGCCGGCATGACCATGCTGCCCAGGGCCAGGATGACGCCATCGGAGCCATCGCGCAGCACCTCTGCCTTACCAGCGGGCAGGGGGGTGAGCGTCTGGTCAAGCGGCACCCCATAGCCGTTGCCGCGTGGATAGCGAATGGCCGCCGGTTGCCCGAGTTCGATGGCGGTGGCCAGCATGTGCTGCAGCTCATTCTCGTCCTTGGGCGCCATCAGGGTCATATTGGGCAGATGTCGCAGATAGGAAATGTCGAAGGCGCCGTGGTGGGTCGGTCCGTCACTCCCCACAACCCCGCCCCGGTCAAGGGCAAAGGTCACCGGCAGATTCTGCAGGCAGACATCGTGGAAAACCTGGTCATAGGCGCGTTGCAAAAAGGTTGAGTATACGGCAAATACCGGCCGCATCCCCTCGGCAGCCAAGCCGGCTGCAAAGGTTACCCCGTGTTGCTCGGCGATTCCCACATCGAAGAAACGCCCCGGAAATTCTTTGGCGAAACCCGATAAGCCGGTTCCATCGGGCATGGCCGCCGTGATAGCCGTGATCCGCTCGTCTTCTGCCGCCAGCTTACAAAGCGCCGCACCGAAGATGGCGGTGTAGGACGCAGCCCCGCCCTTGCCCTTGAGCACCTTGCCGGTTCCGATGTCGAACGGTCCGACCCCGTGAAACAGGGAGGGATTATTCTCGGCCGGTTTGTAGCCTTTCCCTTTTTTGGTTAGAACATGTATCAATACGGCATCATTAAGCTTCTTGACACTTTCCAGGGTTTCGATCAGCATGGGCAGGTCGTGGCCGTCGATGGGGCCGATATAATTGAAGCCAAAGGCCTCGAACAGCATGCCCGGCGTGAAGCAGCCTTTAAAGGAATCTTCCATTTTACGGGCAATATGCAGAACCCCTTTGCCCACATCCACTCGTTTCAGAAACGATTCCACGTCCTTTTTAAAGCGATGCACGAACTCGCTGGAAGAGGTGCGGCTAAGGAAGTTGGAGAGTGCGCCGACATTCTCGGCGATGGACATTTCGTTGTCGTTGAGGACGACGATCAGATCCTTGTCCAGATGCCCGGCGTGATTCATTGCCTCGTAGGCCAGGCCGCCGGTCATGGAGCCATCACCGATGATAGCCAGCACCTTGTTCTTTCGCCCGTCCAGATCCCGGGCCGCTGCAAAGCCGGTAGCAGCGGAAATGGATGTGGACGAGTGGCCGACGTCAAAGGCGTCGTGGGGTGATTCGCCCCGTTTGGGGAAGCCGCTGATACCGTTCAGCGTGCGCAGGGTACTGAATTGGTCGCGACGGCCGGTCAGAATCTTGTGGGCGTAGGCCTGATGCCCTACATCCCAGACGATCTTGTCGGCTGGCGTACTGAACACCCGGTGCAGGGCGATGGTCAGCTCAACTACGCCCAGGCAGGGGGCCAGATGGCCGCCGTTTCTGGCACAGGTTTCAATGATCATCTGGCGCAGTTCCGCGGCAACAGCAGGCAGCTTTACGGCAGAAACCTTTTTCAGGTCATCGGGGGAATTGATTGTTTCGAGTATGGACATGGAAACCCTTTATCTCCAGAATACATTTATAACTGAAAAGCATTACCACGGAAGAAGCGGAGAAAAATCCGAGGAGAAATTCATAACCAGGACGTTAAAAGGATTCCTCTGCCTCTGTTTTTCCTCCGTGAGCCTCTGTGTCCTCTGTGGTAAATGCCTTTTTTCTTCTAGTTTCTCCGTTTGACGATGTACCTGGCGATCTCCCGTAGCGGATCCGCTTCGGCGCCGAATATCCCCAGCGCACGGAAGGCCTCGTCCATCATGGACTGGGCCTCGTCCTTGGCCGCCGCCAGCCCCATGACCGCCGGGTAGGTAGCTTTGCCGCGGGCCTCGTCGCTGCCCGCATCCTTGCCGATCTCCTCGGTAGTGCCCTCGATGTCCAGGATGTCGTCGGCAATCTGAAAGGCCAGACCGGCGGCCTCGCCATAGCGTGTGATGGCGGCCAGCTTCTGTTGGTCGGCGCCACCCAGAAGGGCTCCGGCGACGACCGAGGCCTTGATCAGGGCGCCGGTTTTGTGGGTGTGTATGTATTGAACGATAGGCAGATCAATATCCGCTTTGCCCTCGCTTTCCATATCCACCACCTGGCCACCGACCATGCCATAGGATCCGGCGCAGGTAGCGATCTCGTGGATCACTGCCAGTTGTGCGGCCGGGTCGCAGCCGATGGCATGGCGCGGGTCGCTGACCAGCTTGAAGGCTTCGGTCAGGAGTGCATCGCCAGCCAGAATGGCAATAGCTTCACCGAACACCTTGTGGTTGGTGGGGTTGCCGCGGCGGAAGTCGTCATCGTCCATGGCTGGCAGGTCGTCATGGATCAGGGAATAGGTGTGGATCATTTCCATGGCGCAGGCGGCCGGAATGGCGCGTTCCGTATTGCCGCCAACCGCCTGACAGGCCGCCAGCATCAGGATCGGCCGAACCCGTTTGCCGCCGGCAAAGATCGAGTAACGCATGGCCTTGTGCAGGCTGTGGGGCAGTTCCGTTTCTTTGGGGAGGAATCTATCCAAAGCCGCATCGATACGGGCACACTGTTCTGTGAGGTACGTCTTCAAATCCATGGGAGTGTTCCTTTTCTAAAAATCCCCTCTTCAGAGGGGTATTATCCTTCTTCCGGTTCAAATGGCTCGCGGGCAAACGTGCCGTCCTTGCGCTTGAGCAGGACCTCCACCCGTCGTTCGGCCTCGTCGAGTTTTTTGGCGCAAAATGAGGAGTGCTTGACGCCTTCTTCAAAGGCCTTGAGAGAGTCCTCCAGGGAGAGTGAGCCACTCTCCAGGCGCCGCACGATTTCTTCCAGCTTTTTCAGGGATGTTTCGAATTTTTCCGTTGCCATAGGTGGATCCTTAAAGGTTCAGTATTATTTCAGAATCACTCTGCCTCGTCAAGCGTTACGGTTTTCCAACTCTTCAACACGACAGATCGCCGTGCCATGAAATAACTGCAGTTTCAGACGATCTCCTTCCGTCAGTTGGGCGACGGTCGTTACAACCGTTCCATCGCTGGCCGCTGCTATGGCATATCCGCGGGAGAGAGTGCGCAAGGGCGAAAGGACTTCCAGGCGAGCTGCTACACTCCCAAAGGCATGCTTTTCCTGCTGTATCTTGTCCCGCAGCTGCCGTTCCAATTGGTGCGAAAGCATCGCAAGCTGCTGCTGAAAACGTTCTGTCTGGCGATCCGGGCTGTGAAACAACAGAACTGATCGCAAACGTTCGAACCGTTCCCGGCGATGCAGGGTCGTATTCTCCAGAGCCATTTCAAGGCGCTCCGAAAGGTCATCTACCCGCTGGGCAAGATGCCCCAGCATGGTACTTGGATCATGAAGTGATCTGCGCAGTGCATCAACACGCGCATTCAGAGCTGCCAGACGGGATTCCAGCGCCATCCGCAGGTGATGGCTCAGCGCATCCAGTTGTCCCCGCAATTCCAGGGAACTGGCAACAACCAGTTCTGCGGCCGCCGATGGGGTCGGTGCCCGCAGGTCGGCTACGAAGTCACAGATCGTCCAGTCGGTTTCGTGGCCGACCGCCGAGATGACCGGCAGCTTTGAGCGATACACCGCCCGGGCCACAACCTCCTCGTTGAAGGCCCACAAGTCCTCCAGGGATCCCCCGCCCCGGCCAACGATCAGCACGTCTACCAGACCCAGGCGGTTCATGTCGTCAATCGCCCGGCCGATCTCCGGCGCAGCACCTTCACCCTGCACCCGTACCGGGTAGAGCAGTATCTCCAGGGAGGCAAAGCGGCGTTTCAGGACGTTGAGGATATCATGGATAGCCGCGCCGGTGGCTGAGGTGATTACGCCGATACGGCGCGGGAAGGTGGGGAGCGGTTGCTTGTGACCCTCGTCAAAGAGCCCCTCTTTGGCCAAGCGCTCCTTGAGCTGCATAAAGGCCATCTGCAGGGCGCCGACGCCGGCCGGTTCGAGGTATTCGCAGATCAACTGGTATTCGCCGCGCTGGTCATACACCGATATGCGGCCACGAGCGATCAGTGCCATGCCGTCAGCCGGCCGGAACTTCAGATTCTTTACGGCGCCCTTGAACATGACACAGCGCAGTTGGGCACCGGTGTCCTTCAGGGTGAAGTAGAGGTGGCCTGATGACGGCAGCGAAAGATTGGAGACCTCGCCCTGCACCCAGACCTGCTCGAAGTTTTCTTCCAGAACCCCGCGTAACAGGGCGGTCAGGCGGCTGACTGTCAGGATTGTCTTTTCGGCAAAAATATCCATATTCTCTACGGAGTGATCAATTTGAGCGAAGGGAAATAGGTGCGGTAACGAGCAACGTCGCGAGTTAAAAGAGTCAGGTTCGAAACCGCTGCATGAGCGCCGATAAAGAAATCAGGTAGTGGCGAAGTCTTTGTGCCGCCAAGCTTGCGGTAGCGTATGTAGCACTTGCCGGCAAGAAACGCTGCTTCCCAGGGAAGCGGTGCTCTCTGGAAGAAATGCAACGGAAGCGCTTCCTCCAGTTCTTCGATACGTTGAAAGCCGACAGAAACCTCGGCGTAGATGATCGGATTGATAAGTAACGCACAGTGGTCGGCTGCTTTTTGCAGCTGCGTAGATGACCATTCGTACCAGTGTGCATCCTCTTCCAGCACATCAAGCAGAACGTTGCTATCCACGAGCACGCCGCTCATTTTCAACCCTCGCCCCTCGTAAGCGCCATTATTTCGTCGGTTGACATCCGCACTGTTGCGCGGCCGCGCAGAGATTCAATCAGCCGCTTTCCCCTGCCGGCATCTCCGGTAACGGTACGCAAAATAACCGTACTGCCCTCCACCACAAATTCGACCTCGCTCTGGGGGAATATTCCCAGTTGCTGACGAACATTTCGGGGTATCGTTACCTGCCCCTTGCTGGTTACCCGCATGATTCCATTACTCCCTTAGAGATGTAATACTTTATAAAGTATTACATCTCGGGACGGGTATGTCAATCTGTGACTTGGTAGTGGTATAGGTAATACAGGCATGGTCCGTTTAGATGTACTTGAAGATGATTCGTTGTCTGGTCAAATAGATAATCAACCAACAAAGTGCAGACTGATCAAAACGCCCCGCCGGAATAATTCCGGCGGGGCGCTGTTTGTTGTGCGCCCGGCAGGGCGCGTGGCGCGCAAGCGCCATCGAATCAGCTGTGGTGGCTGATTCGTGACTTGGAGGTGCAAGTCCTCTACGGACCCTGATGGTGGGAACCGTTAGCCGAACGGCAAGGGTGTCCGGGGTGACCCGGAATCTGAAGGAAGCCGCAGGCAAAACTCTGGCCCGACGAACAGAAATCGCATACGAGGCAGACATGTCCGGGCGAGAAGGCAATGTTCTTCAAAACCCGATAACCATCCAGGAGGGTGTGTCTGTATATGCGGCGGGTATATGGGGTGAAGGTCACGCGCATTACCCGGGGAGATCTGCCGTCCAGCACTGGGCGAAATCCGGGGCGGGGTAATCTGGGAACAGATAACCTTTACGTTCGGCAGAAGTCAGCAGAGGCCATACGAGTTGGACTAACCACCCGACAAAGGGCTGAACACGTTGGAACGAACAGGAGCCTTGAATTTCGATGGCGCGAGCAAAGGCAGAAGCCTCACATGAGAAGGTGGGGGCCGTGTTGGATGGTAGGGTCCGGAAGTCCCGAGAGCATGACAACGGTGCATCAGGCGTCACGGTAACGAGAGAAACTTACTGGGCGGAAGCGGAGACACGGCTGATGGAAGAAATAATCAGCCGCGGCAACATGCAAAAGGCCTACAACCGGGTAGTATCCAACAAAGGAGCTGCAGGCGTGGACAACATGTCTACCGGTCACCTCAAAGGATACCTGCAAACAGACTGGCCGCGCATCAAAGAAGAATTGCTGAACGGGACGTATAAACCACAACCGGTACGGAAAGTAGAAATACCCAAACCGGGAGGAGGAACACGGATGCTGGGAATTCCCACTGTCCTTGACCGTCTTATCCAGCAGGCAGTGCATCAGGAATTGGGGCCGTTGTTTGAATCCGGCTTTAGCGCAAGCTCTTATGGGTTTCGCCCCGGCAAGAGCGCCCATCAGGCAGTACAGGCCGCCCGCGAAGCAGTAACAAGCGGTCTGAGGTGGGTGGTAGACATCGACCTTGCTCAATTCTTTGACCGAGTCAATCACGACATCCTTATGTCGCGGGTAGCCCGGAAAGTCAAAGACAAGCGGGTATTGCATCTCATTCGCAGTTACCTGCAAGCGGGCCTGTTCGAGGGAGGCATCATCTCCCCGAGAACGGAAGGGACACCACAGGGAGGGCCGTTATCTCCCCTGTTGTCGAATATCCTTCTCGACGAACTGGACAAGGAACTGGAAAGACGGAATCATACCTTCTGCCGCTATGCCGACGATAGTAATATCTACGTCCGGACACGGCGATCAGCAGAACGGGTCATGACCTCCATCACCGCATTCCTTGAAACACGGCTGAAGCTCACGGTCAATCAGGACAAAAGTGCAGTTGACCGTCCCTGGAAGCGTATCTTTCTCGGCTATGGCATGACGTACCACCGTACCCCCAAACTCAAAGTAGGGGAAAAGGCGTTGAATCGTATCAAATCCAAAATCCGGGAAATCAGTCGTAAAGGGAGAGGGCGAAACCTGAAGCGAGTCATCGAAGAAATTTCTCCGATACTGCGTGGATGGTCAAACTACTTCAAGCTATCCGAAGTAAAGAAACCCTTTGAGGAACTTGATGGATGGATACGCCGGAAACTGCGGAGCATATTGTGGCGGCAGTGGAAGCGACCATTCACAAGGGCGAAGAAACTGATGCAACGCGGGTTATCGGAGGCGAGGGCATGGAGAAGTGTCCTAAATAAACGAGGCCCCTGGTGGAATTCTGGAGCCTCGCATATGAATCAAGCCTTTGACACATCCTACTTCACGAAACTGGGACTCCTCTCACTACTCAACCAGTTTCACCGCTTTCAACAGACAACGTGAACCGC
>DAHZCG010000003.1 GCA_027404165.1 Geobacteraceae bacterium | reverse complement strand
CCTACTTCACGAAACTGGGACTTCTTTCACTACTCAACCAGTTTCACCACTTTCAACATTCAACGTGAACCGCCGTGTACGGAACCGTACGCACGGTGGTGTGGGAGGACGGCGGGAGTAATCCCGCCTCCTACCCGATGCCATAATCCTTATCTGGTAACGACCCTACGTATGAATATATAAAAAATGCCCGTTCTTTGACGGGCTGTTTACTTTGCAGCTGAAATCCAGTAAAGTGTCCCATTCAATTTTGAAATCACTCGGGGAGGTATACGACATCATGGCAGACATCTTTTACACAAAGGAACACGAGTGGGTCAAGGTCACGGAAGGGATCGGCGCTGTCGGCATCAGTGAGCATGCGGCCCATGAACTCGGTGACGTCACCTTCGTGGAACTTCCCAAGATGGGTACGGTTGTCAAGCAGTTCGGGATTCTGGCTTCGATCGAGTCGGTCAAGGCTGCCAGCGACATCTATGCACCGCTTTCCGGCAAGGTGGTCAAGGTCAACGAGGCGCTCGATACCGCCCCCGAGATCGTCAACGAAAGTGCCGAGGATGCCGGTTGGATGGCCTGGATCGAGATCGCGGACGCCTCTGAGTTGAAAAACCTGATGACCAAACAACAGTACGACGCATTCCTGAAGACTCTGTAAATATTCGTCAGGTGCAGGACCTTGTGGCCGCACCTGACCTGTTTGACACGCATGACCGGACCGGCCAAGACCGGCCTCAATCACAGACATGATCAAGGGTACCTACCATGAATGACAGCCATTACTGTCCCCATACGCCGGAAGAGATCAGCGAAATGCTCTCCGTTATCGGCGTGGCCAGCGTCGAGGAACTTTTTGCTCCGATCCCGGCCGCGCTGCGCGCCAAAACCTTCAACCTTCCGCCCGGCCAGTCCGAATTCGAGACCTTCGCCCGCATGCAGGCTATTGCCGGCGACAATGTGCAAGGTTTGACCAACTTTATCGGTGGAGGTTTTTACGACCACCTGATCCCGTCCGTTATCGATCACCTCTCCGGCCGCGCCGAGTTCTACACCGCCTACACCCCCTATCAGCCCGAGTGCTCCCAGGGGACCTTGCAGGCCCTGTTCGAGTATCAGACCGCCATCTGCCGTCTGACCGGCCTGGATGTCTCCAACGCCTCGCTCTACGATGGGGCTACGGCCTGCGCCGAGGCGGCCATGATGGCCCTGCGCGTCACCGGCCGTAACAGGATAATCGTCGATGGTTGCCTCAACCCCTTTTCGCGCCAGGTACTCAAGACGTACCTCTATAATCTGGATGTGGAGGTCATCGAGATTGCGCCGTTGGACGGGATGCTGAATCGGGCCGAGTTGAGCCGCGTACTGGACAGCAGCATAGCGGCGCTACTGGTGCAGAACCCCAACTTCTTCGGCTGTATCGACGATTTCACCGCCCTGGCCGATCAGATCCATGCTGCCGGCGCGCTGGTGGTCGCATCGGTCTATCCGATCTCACTGGGAATTCTCAAATCACCGGGCGAGATGGGGGTGGACATTGCCGTGGGTGACGGACAGAGCCTGGGCAACCCGCTCTGTTTCGGCGGCCCGTCGTTCGGTTTCATCTCTGCCAGGAAGGCCTACATCCGCAACATGCCGGGGCGCATCGTCGGCGAAACGGTTGATAAGAGCGGCAAGCGCGGTTATGTCCTGACCCTGCAGGCCCGCGAACAACATATCAAACGCCAGAAGGCTACCTCCAACATCTGCAGCAATCAGGGCTTGTGCGCGTTGCGGGGACTGATCTTCCTGTCATCGGTCGGAAAACAGGGACTGGCCGATCTGGCCTGTCTCAACCGGGACAAGGCGGAGTATGCCAAGGCGCGTCTGGCCGCGATACCGGGCGTAACGGTGTTGCAATCGGCGCCGACCTTTAACGAATTTACCCTGTTCCTGTCCAAGCCTGCGGATGCCGTTGTTGCGGGCCTGCTCAAGGAAGGCATTGCGGCCGGTGTCCCCTTGGGAAGCTACTACGCTGGCTCGGAACAGGCCCTGATTGTGACGGTCACTGAAAAACGGAGCAAGAAGGAGATCGACCACTTTGCCAAACTGCTGGAGGCGGCGCTATGCAACTGATCTATGAAAAATCTGTTCCCGGCCGTCGCGGAGTAAAACTGCCGGCTTCCGATGTGCCCGTTGCTGCGGCGCTTCCCGCAGCTCTGCTGCGCACCGAAGCGGCCGGTCTGGCCGAGGTGTCCGAGCTTGATCTGGTGCGCCACTTCACCAACCTGTCGCGCCGCAATTTTTCGGTGGATACCAACTTCTATCCGCTCGGTTCCTGTACCATGAAGTACAACGCCAAGGTCCTGGAGAACGCCGCCGTCCTGTTTGCGCCGTTTCACCCCATGACTGCGCTGCTGCCGGGTGGTGTGGAGGCCTGCCAGGGCAGCCTGGGCATGCTGTACGATCTGGGGCAGATGCTGGCCGACATCACCGGCATGGATGAAGTCACCACCCAGCCGCTGGCCGGTGCCCATGGCGAGATGACCGGGATTCTGCTGGTTTCCGCCTACCATGCCGCCAGGGGCAATAAAGCCAAGAAGAAGTACGTGGTGGTCCCTGATTCGTCGCACGGCACCAATCCCGCCTCGGCAGCCATTGCCGGGTACGAGATCATTACCGTTCCGACCGCCCCCTACGGCGATATGGATCTGGAGCTGTTCAAAAAGGCCATGACCGATGAGGTCGCGGCGGTCATGATAACCTGCCCCAATACGCTGGGGCTGTTCAACCCGCACATCAAGGAGATCAGCGACATCGCCCATTCCCACGATGCCCTGATGTACTATGACGGCGCCAATCTGAATGCCATCATGGGCAAGGTCAAGCCGGGCGATGTGGGCTTTGACGTGGTGCATGTCAACCTGCACAAGACCTTCGGCACGCCCCACGGCGGCGGCGGCCCCGGTTCCGGCCCGGTCGGCGTCAAGAAGGCCCTGATCCCGTTTCTGCCGCAACCGCGCATCGTCATGGATGACGACGGCCAGTTCCTCTTTGATGCGCCTCGTACGGCCTCCATCGGCCGTACGGCCAATTTCTACGGCAACTTCGGGGTCATGGTCAAGGCCTACGCCTATATCATCATGCTGGGGCGCGTCGGGTTGATCCGGGTGTCCGAGCAGGCGGTGCTGAATGCCAACTACATCAAGGAACGGCTGAAGCCCTATTACGATCTGCCCTACGATATGACCTGCATGCACGAATGCGTCTTCTCGGCCTCCAAGCAGCTGGCCCATGGTGTCCATGCCATCGATATATCCAAATTCCTGATCGATCGCGGCTACCACCCCCCCACGGTGTACTTCCCGATGATCGTCAAGGAAGCCATCATGATCGAGCCGACCGAAACGGAGAGCAAGGCCACCATGGATGCCTTTATCGAGGTGATGATCGAGGCGGCCCGCACCGCCGAGACCAATCCCCAGGCGCTGCACGATGCACCCTTGACCATGCCGATCTCCCGCCTGGATGAAACCAAGGCCGCCCGTGAACAGAATGTGTGCTGTCAGTGGTAACGGGTATATGAAGTAAGCGCAGACTCATGGCGCCTCGTCGATGGTCAAGGACATCGAGGGGGCGCTTTTTCGTTTCACGCGTCCTGTATTTCGCTTGGTTGAGGAATCCCACTATGACCGAATCCACTGAACGTTCTGACCTGGCCGGTTATGCCTGCAGCAGTGCCGCATCCCGCGGCCGGAAATATCCCGAGGAGTTTCGTGATCAGCGTCCCGCCTTTGAGCGCGACCGGGACCGGATTATCCATTGCGCTGCCTTTCGGCGCCTGGAATACAAGACCCAGGTCTTTGTCAACCACGAAGGCGATTATTACCGCACTCGGCTGACCCATTCGCTGGAGGTGGCCCAGATCGGCCGCGCCATTGCCCGCAAACTGCGTCTGAATGAGGAACTGACCGAAGCCCTGGCCCTGGCACACGACCTGGGGCATACCCCCTTCGGGCATACCGGAGAGGAGGTCCTGAACCGGTTGATGAAAGGGAAGGGCGGTTTTGAGCACAACCTGCAGTCGTTCCGGGTTGTGGACGAGCTTGAAGAACGTTATCCGGGTTTTAACGGACTCAACCTGACTTGGGAACTGCGGGAAGGGATCATCAAACATGCCAGTCCCTACGATGCTCCCACAGAGGCTATGAGCGGCTTCCTGCCGGGAGTGGTGCCTTCTGTCGAGGGACAGATCATCAACTATGCCGACGAAATTGCCTACAACAACCACGACATCGACGATGGCCTGAAATCCGGGTATATTTCACTGGACATGCTGGAACGCATCACGCTCTGGCAGCGGGTCAGCGCTGGTGTGCGCGAGAAATACCCCGCCATCGACGATAAACGTCTCGTCTACCAAACGATCAGCGCCTTGATCGGTCTTCTGATCGGCGATATCTGCAGTACCATTGGCGCCAACCTGGGACAGCTGTCAATTACTACCCTGGACGACTTGCGCCGCGTCAACCGGCCGGTTGCCCACTTCAGTGACGATATAACCGTTCTGAACATGGAGCTGAAGCGCTTCCTGTTCGATAATCTCTACCGCCACTACAAGGTCGACAAGATGCGGGTCAAGGCCGAGATCTTCATCACCCGCCTGTTCGAAACCTACCTGCGCTATCCCAACCTGTTGCCTCCCAAATACCGTTCGCGTATTGAACGCTTCGGCCTGGAGCGAACGGTGTGCGATTACATCGCCGGGATGACCGACCGATTTGCGCTGGATGAGTATAAACGCTTGTTCGAGCCGTATGAACGGGTGTAGGCTCAAAAGATGGACTCTTACGTGAGCGTAGTGGAGGCGACAATGCCGGTAAAAAAAATCAACGTCATTATCTGGCTGGTCAAGGCCGCCGAGCTTGATGTGATCCAAAAATGCTGTATGAAAAAGCTGATCGGGCTGCATTTCGATCTTATCTACACACTTCCGTATGCCATGTGCTTGAATACGGTCTCGGAGATCTTCAAAACCCTGGAGATAGAAGACGATCAGAATATCATCGCTACCAGCCGGTTCAGCTGTATCAATCTGATTGCGCCGGGCGAGATGGCGCTGCTGCAACAACGGGTGACCAACTTTGTCAAGGATACGCCGGTGAATGTCGATGTCTGGAAGGACGTGGCCGGAGCGTATTGCGATATGGCGGTCGAGAAAGCACGGGCCAGTATTATCAAGACCTTCGTAGAACTGGCAAAAAAACCGAACAGTGCCTTCACCCTGCTGGTTGTGACCAATGACCGGCTGCCCTTGTTGGAGCTCCTGTCACTGCCACTTGACGTAGCGCTCAGGATTCCTGCCGAAGGGGAAGTCGTTGAGATGCGTTTTGAGGGATTGGTTGAAGGAAAGGATGTGCGCGCCAAGATGGTGTATGCTGCGCATGGTACGCTGGCGTAGTAAACAAGGATGTACGAGGGCCCATGAACGAAACATCACCACCGACCGAACAATACGACTTTTTCGCCTTTCTTTCGAGGATGCGCTACATCAGCCGCTGGGGACTGATGCGTAACACCGTGCCTGAAAACATCCAGGAGCACAGCCTGGACGTGGCCGTGATCTCCCACGCCCTGGCTACCATCCGCAATACGTACTTCAATGGCCAGGTGGATGCCGGTCAAGCGGCTCTCCTGGGTATCTTTCACGACGCCAGCGAGATCTTCACCGGTGACATGCCGACACCGGTCAAACATTTCAATCCCAATTTCAAACGCTCCTTTCATCAGCTGGAGGACAGGGCTCGTCGCAAACTGCTGGACATGCTGCCGCCGGAGATGGCGCAGGAATACGAGCGGCTCTTTTTCTTCGACGATCAGCAGGAGTATGTCGTACTGGTCAAGGCGGCCGACAAGATCGCGGCGCTGGCCAAGTGCATCGAAGAGGAAAAATCCGGCAACCTGGAGTTCCGCCGGGCGCGGTCAGAACATGAGGAGCATCTTAATGCCAGTCCGTTACCCGAGGTGCGTTACTTTATGGAGAAGTTCCTGCCGGGGTACCGGCTTTCGCTGGATGAATTGAAGCTGGGGTAGGCAGTTGGTGTCATGTTGAGTTGATCTGACAGGGCCGGACGGGGGGCGATGTAGAATCGCCCCCTTTTTATGAAGAGATTTATTTCAGATCGATCCGGAACTGCTCGATCTCGGCTTCGCTGATCGTGTTGATTACGTTTCTGCAGGACTCCTCGCCGTTGACAACGACCCGCATCCGGCAGGCTACGCCTGCTTCCGCCCTGGTATAGCGCAACAGGATCCGCATAGCCAGATCCAGACAGGTTTCGTCCTGTTTGTCCATGACGACACCGGCCGGGGTGTTGCCATCCATCCAGAATATGGACGTCTCGCCAGGCTGTATGGCCGCTTCCAGCAGCTTGTTGTCCGATTCGTCACGTCCGATGATGAGCTTGGTGCGTTCGCCGATACGGAAGTGGCGGCCAATCTTGAGCATCCTGAAATCTCGCAGGTTAAGTTCGTCGCAGTGATCAAAGATATCCCGCACCTTCGGTACGAAGGACAGTTCTGTCAACAGGCAGCCTCCGGCCGGGCAGGGGTAGTTTTTGACATCGATTTCATCTGCCAGTTCAAACAGCTCTTTGCGGGAGCGCCCCTTGATGGCCAGCAGTTTGTCGCGATCGACCCAGCCTTCTTTTTCCGGAACCGTCGGCTCGAAGTGCTGTGCCGAGAGCGGGCGCAGCAGCAGTCCCTCCAAGCCGCTCTCCCGCTCAATCACCCGCAGGGAATCCCGGCGCTGGCTCATAGGTCGCTGGCCGAGTACCTCGCCGGTAATGACGAAATCGGCGCCGCATTCGGCCATGTACTCCTTGGCCTTGCGCAGCAAGTAGATGCGGCAGTCTACGCAGGGATTGACCCCCTTGCCGTAACCGTGCTTGGGGTTGCGGACGATCTCAAGATAGTCGAGTCCTTTGTGGATGACCTTGATCGGGATGTTGAATTCCTGGGCAACGCGGACCGCTTCGGATTTACAGCCGGAGTTCTTGCCGGTACAGGTACAGAAGGGAGAGGTGAAGTTGAGTGCCTCGACGTCCAGACCCATGTCGAGCATCATTTTGACGGCCAGGGTGGAATCGAGTCCTCCTGAGAGGAGTGCGAGGGCTTTACGTTTCATTCAAAGAACTCCTGGGGCTCCATGGTATGGCCGATCTTGTCAGGAGAGGCGCCATGCCACAGGACCGAATTTTCATACAGGCTAGCACAGGCGAGGAGGGAATGTAAAGGCTGGATGCCTCAGCCGACCAGTTGTGCCTCCAATTCCCTGATGCGCTCTTTCAGATCCTTTTCCCGCTGCCAGCGTGCGCTGACATCACGGATAACGGCCGCCACGCCGAGTATGGTATCGTCCTCGCCTGGTACCAACACCATGGCGAACTCGGTTGAGATACGGGTACCGTCCTTGCGCAGGGCTGGAGCAGTGAGCATCTCGGTGCTGTAGCGGCTGGTGCCATCCTTTATTACCCTGAAATATCCGTCCCAGTGGCGTCCGCGCAGGTTTTCGGGGATGATCAGATCCAGTGATCGTCCCATCACCTCTGCTGCGGTATAGCCAAACATCCGTTCGGCTCCGCGGTTCCAGAGGCGGATGAGCCCCTGACGATCGGTAAACATGATGGCGTCGCTGGAATCCTCAACAATTTTTTGGCAGAGTTGACGGTGTGTATGAGCTGAGTTCACGGTTCTCTCCTTCTGTCCCGACTGTTGTTCAGTTGCTGTATCCACTGTTGGATTACGGTTCAACGTATACACCTGTCACGAATATTTCTTATGACGCTGGTCAAAGAAATGTAAATAAACGGTGAGGCGCATGCCCTTTTGATGCTTTAAATTAACGCTCTGATATGATATATGCCATAAGCTCGAGGTTGTAGCCAGGTATATCAGATGAGGACACGGGGTTGCCACAGTGGTTGAAGCGGATAGTTCATTAAACGCGAGTGAACATTTTCAACCGGAATTTGCGGACGCGGCTGATGGTCTGATGCTGTGGAATTCTCCGGATGCCATGAAGCCCTGCCGGGTACCAGGTCAGGTGGCAGGGCCGCTTCGGGTGCTGCTGGCGGAAGACAGCCCGATCGACCAGATCAGTATTCGACGACTTCTGGAAAAACAGGGTATCGAGGTGTCCGTGGCCGGAGATGGCCGCCAGGCGTTGGATATGTATGAAAGCGGAGCGTTTGACCTGGTTCTGCTGGATATACTCATGCCGGAAAAGGATGGTTTTGAGGTTGCCGAGGACATCAGGGAACATGAAAAAACATCCGGTGGTCATATTCCGATCATTGCGCTCACGGCCTATTCGCTGATGGCCGTCAATGAAAAATGTAGAAGCGCCGGTATGAACGGGTACCTTTCCAAGCCGGTTGCCAACAGTGCCCTGCGCAGGCTGTGCTCTATGCTGCTGCCTGAACCACCTGCGCTTTTAAAGGATTAAGGACAATCCGGTATGGGGACTACTCACGAAAAATTTTTTCTGGGACGCCAGCCAATCCTTGATCGGAATCAGGAAATCATCGGCTACGAACTTCTCTTCAGGGCCGCTGAACGTAATGTGGCTGAATTCGAGAGCTATTCCCAGGCCAGCGCCAGTGTTATTACCAGCGCCCTGGCAAGTTTCGGAATCGATGAGGTATTGGGGGGCAAATTCGGTTTCATCAACGTTCATCTCGGCCTGCTCCTTTCGGAAATGCTGGAGGTTTTGCCGATCGAACAGACGGTCCTGGAACTGCTCGAGTTCATCGAGCTGGATGATCAGGTACTCGAACGTTGCCGTGAACTCAAGGAAATCGGCTTCAAGCTGGCCCTTGATGACCATGAATACAGTACGAAATATACTGAAATATATAATGTTGTTGATATCGTTAAGATAGATATCCTTCAAACCGGAATGGAGGCGCTGCCCGAGATCGTCCAAGGGTTGCGGCGTACGCCGGTTAAAATTCTGGCCGAGAAGGTTGAAACGGTCGAGCAGTTCGATATCTGTTATCGCATGGGATTTGACCTGTTTCAGGGCTATTTCTTCGAACGGCCGGTGGTACTCAATAAGCGCCGAATCGACGTTTCCGGCATGGCCATGCTCAAGTTGCTGCAGCAGCTCACGATGGATGCCTCCCTCAACGAGATTGAACAGACCTTCAAGGAAAATCCCAGCCTTTCCTATAATCTGCTGCGCCTGGTCAATTCCGTTGCCATGGGTATGCGCGAAAAGATCAAGACCCTGCGGCATGCGATTTTAATGCTGGGTACCGAACATCTGCGGCGCTGGACACAGCTGTCCCTTTTTGCTGGAAACGACAGCCGTGGTCTTAATAATCCTCTGCTGGAGATGGCTGCAGTTCGCGGGCGCTTGATGGAGATTCTCGTCAAACAGCGTAATGGTTCTGTGGTGAATGATGAGCAGAGTGAGGCCGCCTTTATGACCGGTATCCTTTCTCTGCTGGAAGTTCTTTTTGAAACCCCCATGAGCGAGATCATCTCCAAGCTCAACCTGACGGACGATGTCAGCAATGCCCTGTTATACCGCAACGGTCCGCTTGGCAGCATGTTAACCCTGGCGGAAAAACTTGAAGTCACCGATTTTGATGCCGTCACTCCCCTGCTGTCCGAATGCCGCGTCTCCCTGGATCAACTCCTGACCGCACAGTTGGAGGCATTTAACTGGCGAGCCAGTATCGTTGCCCAGTGAACAAACCTTTCCATTCTTGACACCCCACGGCTTTTGATGTAGCTTGACACGTCCTACCACAGGACAGCCCGGCGTTGTTGCTACGGCACCTCTTTTTCAAGGTCACTCTCCACATGAAGATCACCGCAGTTATCCCCGCCCGTTACGCTTCGACGCGTTTCCCGGGCAAGGCGCTGGCCGATATCGGCGGAAAGCCGATGATCCAGCACGTTTACGAGCGGACCTGTAAAGCGTCTCTGGTTTCACGGGTTATCGTGGCCACCGATGACCAGCGTATCGCTGATGTTATTTGCCAGATCGGCGGTGAAACGGTCATGACATCCACCGCTCACGAGACCGGCACCGACCGTCTGGCCGAGGTTGCTCATAGCCTGGATTCGGATCTGATCGTCAATGTCCAGGGTGACGAGCCGTTGATTGACCCTGCCATGATCGACCAGGCTATCGAGCCGTTTTTGGGTGATACAGGGCTTCAGATGGGGACTGTAAAAACCCGTGTACGCTGCCTCCACGACTTTCTCTCACCCAACGTGGTCAAGGTCGTCACCGATACCAGCGGTAATGCCCTTTATTTTTCACGATCACCCCTGCCATTTTTTCGCGACAAATGGCAGGACCTCAAAGATGAGTCTTTTGCCAGTGGCAAGCTGCTCTGTTACAAGCATGTCGGGCTGTATGTCTACCGTCGCGAATTTCTGCTGCGGTTTGCCGCCATGCCGCCGACCTTCCTGGAAATATCGGAAAAACTCGAACAATTGCGTGCTATCGAGAACGGTGTACGCATCCGGGTGGTGGAGACCGAGTTCTCATCGATTGGGGTGGACACGCCGGATGACCTGATCAAGGCCCAGGAACGCTTTCGGCAACATCTGTCATGAAAACAACTCTTTCAGCCATAGGAGCAGACGAAATGAAAACCAAGTTTATCTTTATTACCGGCGGGGTCGTCTCGTCCATCGGCAAAGGTCTGGCGGCCGCGTCTCTGGGCGCATTGCTGGAAGCTCGCGGCCTGCGGGTAACGTTGCAGAAGCTGGATCCTTATATCAATGTTGATCCTGGCACCATGTCGCCTTTTCAGCACGGCGAGGTGTTTGTGACCGATGATGGCGCTGAAACCGATCTGGATCTGGGGCATTATGAGCGCTATACCAGCGCCGTGCTCTCCAAAAAAAGTAACTTTACTACCGGGCAGGTCTATTTTTCCGTCATCAACAAGGAGCGCCACGGTGATTACCTGGGCGGGACCGTTCAGGTAATCCCCCACATCACCGACGAGATCAAATCCAAGATCATAGAAAATGCCAAAGGTGCTGATGTGGCTATCGTTGAGGTTGGCGGAACCGTGGGCGATATAGAGTCGCTCCCCTTTCTTGAGGCTATCCGCCAATTCCGTTTCGATCGCGGTCATGGCAACGCCCTCTATATCCATGTGACCCTGGTACCATATATCCGTACCGCCGGTGAACTCAAGACCAAGCCGACCCAGCATTCGGTTATGGAGCTGCGCAAGATCGGCATCCAGCCCGATATCCTGCTGTGCCGCTGTGACCGTGAACTGCCCCAGGATATGAAGAAAAAGATCGGCCTGTTCTGTAACGTCGAGGAGAAAGACGTTATCCAGGTGGTCGATTCCGAACATATCTATGCTGTCCCGCAAGCGCTTAATAAGGAAAAGCTGGACGATCAGGTCGTGGAAAAGCTCAATATCTGGACCAAGGCTCCAGACCTGACCCCCTGGCACAACGTAGTGGAAACGCTGCGTCACCCAAGCCACGGTGAGGTACGTATCGCCGTGGTCGGCAAGTACGTCAACCTGACAGAATCCTATAAATCCTTGGCCGAGGCCCTGACCCATGGCGGGATTGCAAACGACTGCCGGGTTTACCTCAAATACGTCGATTCCGAGAAAATTGAGCAAGATGGTATCGACGGCCACCTGGATGATGCGGATGGTATCCTGGTACCGGGCGGCTTCGGTGAGCGCGGGACTGAAGGTAAGGTCCAGGCCATCGAGTGGGCCCGGACCCGCAGGATCCCCTTCTTTGGTATCTGTCTGGGGATGCAGATGGCCGCTATCGAGTTTGCCCGCAATGTGTGTGGCATTACGAATGCCTGCTCCAGCGAGTTCCGCAAGGATGGTGGGGAACCGGTCATCCATCTGATGGAGGAACAGAAGTCCGTCAGCAAAAAAGGGGGCACCATGCGTCTGGGGGCTTATCCCTGCACCCTTACCAAGGGTACCCTGGCCTATGATGCATACAACCAGACCGATATTTCCGAACGTCATCGTCACCGGTTCGAGTTCAATAACAGCTATCGCGATGCTCTCATCTCAAAAGGTATGGTGTTGTCGGGCGTGTACCGGGACAAGGATCTGGTGGAGGTTGTAGAAATTCCTGATCACCCCTGGTTTCTGGGCTGTCAGTTCCATCCCGAGTTCAAATCGAAACCGCTGGTTCCCCATCCGCTCTTTCGTGCCTTCATCGGCGCTGCGTTGGCTCATCGCAACACGAGGTAATTCATGACAAAAGAAATCTCCATTGGAAGTATCAAGATTGGCGCAGATCGGCCGTTGGTGCTGATTGCTGGGCCGTGTGTCATTGAGTCGGAGGGTGCCACCCTGCGTCATGCCGAGCGCTTGATGACCATATGCAACGGTCTTTCCATGCCTTTGATCTTCAAGGCATCGTATGATAAGGCAAATCGTACCTCGATCGGCTCGTTCCGTGGACCGGGTATGAAGGAAGGACTGAAGATCCTGGCAAAGGTCAAAGAGTCACTGGGACTGCCGGTCCTGTCCGATATTCATTCCATCGAACAGATTACTCCGGCTGCCGAGGTGCTGGATGTGCTGCAGATTCCGGCCTTCCTGTGCCGTCAGACCGATCTCCTCATTGCGGCGGCTCATAGTGGACGGGTAATCAATGTCAAAAAGGGGCAGTTTCTGGCGCCTTGGGATATGAAAAATGTGGCCGGCAAGTTGGCCGCCTCAGGCAACGAGAACATCATTCTTACTGAACGGGGTGTATCCTTCGGCTACAATAATCTGGTAGTGGATATGCGCAGTTTCCCGGTCATGCGTGCGACCGGCTACCCGGTGGTGTTCGATGCCACCCACAGTGTGCAACTTCCCGGTGGACAGGGCGATAGTTCGGGCGGCCAGCGTGAGTTCGTTGAATACCTGTCCAGAGCAGCAGTGGCCACCGGTATTGATGGTGTTTTCATGGAGGTGCATGAAGATCCTGACCGGGCGCTGTGCGATGGCCCCAACTCGATTCCGCTGAGCGAATTGGCGGCACTGCTCAAAACTCTCCGGGCGCTCGATGCGGTCGCGAAACAGGTCGTCCAATGAGTGCTGTCGCAGAAGCCAGGCGGGTGATACAGGTTGAAGCCGAGGCCCTTCAGGCCATGGCCGGACGAATCGACGCCTCCTTTGAACGCGCCGTGGAGCTCGTCCTGGGCAGCAAGGGCAGGGTGGTCGTTTGTGGCATGGGCAAGTCGGGTCTGGTCGGCCAAAAGATCGCCTCCACCATGGCCTCTACCGGTACACCGGCCCTGTTCCTGCATCCGGCTGAAGGTATCCATGGCGACCTGGGTATGATCATGGTCGGCGATGTGGTTATCGCTATTTCCAATAGCGGCGAAACCGAAGAGATGCTGCGCATACTGCCGGCTATAAAACGCATTGGTGCCCACATCATTGCCATGACGGGATGCTCGACATCAACGCTTGCCCGTAGCAGTGATGTGCACCTCGATGTTTCCGTCAAGGAAGAGGCCTGTCCGCTGGGATTGGCCCCGACCGCCTCAACTACCGCTGCCTTGGCCATGGGTGATGCCCTGGCCGTAGCGCTGTTGGTTCAGCGCGGATTTCGGGCCGAGGACTTTGCCATCTTCCACCCCGGTGGATCGCTGGGTAAAAAACTGCTTTTGCGGGTGGAAGATTTGATGCATGCCGGCGATGCGGTGCCGCTTGTGTCCGAAAACACATTGATGAAGGAAGCCTTGTTCGTTATTACCGCCAAAGGGTTGGGGGTTACCGGCGTAGTTGGTGATGATGGCGCTCTGCTCGGCGTGATCACCGATGGCGATTTGCGACGGGCGCTGGAGAAGGGTTACGATATTCTCGGCCAACAGGCCGCAAAACTCATGAAGCTTAATCCGCGCCGGATCAAGCGCCACGAGTTGGCGGCAGCGGCCTTGCAGATCATGGAACATTATTCAATTACCTCGCTGTTTGTCTTTGAAGATGACCGTTGCCCCGCCCCTTGCGGCATTGTGCATCTGCATGATATCCTCCGCGCCGGAATCGCCTGATGCACAACAAACTGAAAAACATTCGCCTGTTACTGCTCGATGTGGATGGCGTCATGACCGACGGCGGGATTATCTACGATGCCAACGGTCTCGAATCCAAACGTTTTAATGTGAAGGATGGTCACGGTATCAAGATGCTGCAGCGCTTTGGCGTTGAAGTCGGCATTATTACCGGCCGCACCTCGATCGTCGTAGATAATCGTGCCAGGGAGCTTGGTATCAGTCTGGTCTATCAGGGCTCGCTAAAAAAAATGGAGAGTTACGAAGAAGTCAAAGCAAAAACCGGACTTGAGGATGAGCAGATCGCTTACATGGGGGACGATATCATTGATGTCCCGGTATTGCGAAGGGTTGGTTTTTCTGCCGCCCCGCTGGATGGACTTTCCGAAGTACTGGGCGTAGTTGATTTTGTGGCCACCCGGGCTGGCGGATGCGGCGCCGTGCGAGAGGTCTGCGATCATATTCTCAAGGCCCGTGGCGCCTGGGACGAGGTTGTTGCCCGGTATGAACTTTAGCAGGTGAAAGGATGTTTTCTGTGTAGTTGTCGCTGAGAATATCTATGGTAGCAAATTTATCCCGTGAGGTTATTCAATCTCTATGCCAAGGTCGCGAGAACGATCACGTTTCGCTGGACACTCCTGCCCCTCAATGATATAGTACCCTCCATATGGTATCGCCTCGGAACATCAGGTTTGCACTGGCCCTGCTCGTCACGACGGCGATCGTCGGCATCGTGGCAGCCATCTCCATGAAAGGCTTGCATACAACCTTGCCGGAGCCGGTTTCTCAGCAGCTTCCCCAGAACATTGATGTTGCCTTGCACCATGCCCGTTTCACTGAAATGCGTGAGGGTACAACTGTCTGGGAGCTGGTTGCCGACCGGGCCGAGTACGATAAAACCGGTGATGTTGCGTATCTTTCAGATGTTCACATGGTTTTTACAAAAACGCGTACCAGTGGAGCAATAACGGCAACCGCTGCCAAGGGTGAATATTCTACTGCAACCAGAAACGTCCGTTTGCGGGGCAAGGTTCATGTGGTGACTGAATCGGGCATGGTTTTTGACACTGAATCCTTGGACTATCTGGCTGAGCCTGCGTTGTTTCGAACGTCTGAACACATAGATTTCAAGCAGGCGCGCCTTTCGTTGTCCGCTATTGGAATGGAACTGAATGTGAAGTCAGAAACCTCACGGTTTTTCAGATCGATCGATGCGGTTGTAAAAGGTGTGGCAACTCACTGAATAATTTCGAGCCTGTTATTAAATAGGGTACATACGCTGGCAGAATTATTCTCTGCAAAAAAAAACGCAGCAAAAAACGATTCATTTGAATGAAGGTTGAGTGTTTAGTTATGAGACGATTTCTGACCATCCTGGTAACGATCCTGATGACATGGGTAGTGGCGATCACAGGAACCTTTGCCGCTCCTGCAGTGCGCAATGCCACCTCGAATCAGCCCATCACTATCAAGTCAAATGAACTGTCCGCGGACAATAAGGGTAAAACGGCCGTCTTTAGCGGAAAGGTTGTTGCCAAGCAGGGGGATGTTACGATCTTCTGTGACAAGATGACGGTACACTATGGCACTGTTCATGGGGATGTCGAAAAAATAGAGGCTGATGGCAATGTGCGCATCGTACAGGGAAACCGGACCGGGCTTGCCGCTCATGCCGTTTATGACAGCAGGGAGGCTAAAATCACCCTGACAGGTGGCGGCCCCAAGGTTATGCAGGGGAAAGATACGGTTTCCGGCGAGGTTATTACGTATTTCATAGATGACAACAGGAGCAATGTTAGCGGTGGCCGTGTAACAGCGGAAATCCACACGAATTCCAAGAATGGCGCTCGTTCCCAAAAAGGCAATGCAGAACAGCGTTGAGAGGCCTCGCCTCTGGACCAGGAATCTGCAAAAGAGTTTTGGAGACCGTCAGGTTGTCAGGGGGGTTGATCTTTCCATTGAGGCTGGCAGCGTGATTGGTCTACTGGGACCTAACGGCGCCGGCAAGACGACAACCTTCTACATGGTGGTTGGTCTGGCGTTACCTGATGGCGGACAGGTGTTTATTGATGAGGACGAAATCACCGGACTGCCAATGTATCAAAGGGCGCGCCGGGGAATCAGTTATCTGCCCCAGGAAGCTTCGGTCTTTCGCAAGCTGACCGTGGCCGACAACCTGCTCGCGATTCTTGAAACCGTTGAGCCCGAGCGAGGTTTGCGACAGCATCGCATGGAACAGCTGCTCGAAGAATTCGGCATCACTCATATTGCCGGTGCCAAAGGTTACTCGCTTTCCGGTGGGGAACGGCGGCGGGTTGAGATTGCCAGGGCTCTGATTACGAAACCGGCCTTCATTCTGCTGGATGAGCCATTTGCCGGTATTGATCCTATTGCGGTGGCAGATATTCAGAACCTGATCGTTTCTCTCAAGGAACGAAATATCGGGGTGCTTATTTCTGACCACAATGTGCGTGAAACCTTGGGAGTTTGTGACAGGGCCTATATTTTATGTAATGGTGAGGTGCTGGAGTACGGGACGCCCGATGAAATTGCCTCCAGCAGCAAGGCGCGCGCAGTGTATCTGGGAGATGACTTTCACCTCTAGCCCCCTGTAGAACGGCCAGTAGACGGGCAAATTGAATGTGCGATAAGGTACAAGCGTAGGACGCTCAAATTTTTAACACGAGGTAGGATGCTCCATGGCTATGGAGATGCGCCAACAATTGAAGATGTCGCAACAACTGGTTATGACCCCACAGTTGCAGCAGGCCATCAAGCTCCTCCAGTTGACACGCCTGGAGCTTCAGGATGTTGTGCGTCAGGAGCTTGAGGAAAACCCGCTCTTGGAGGAAACGCTCGAGGCTGACGAAATCCGTGAAACAGAACAGTCCGAGCTTTCCGAGAGCGAAAGTGCACCGGATGTTGCCGGTGAGGAATTTAAAGAGGTTGAAACCGGTGATGATTCCCTCCGTGATTGGGACAGTTACCTGGATGGGTACACCTACAGCTCGGGCGAGCAATACAGGGAGGATGAGGATCGTCCTTCCTTTGAGAACCTGCTGACGCGGCGAGGTACCCTGACGGACCATCTGCTCTGGCAGCTTCACATGGGACCTTTCACTAATGAAGAGGTTCGAATTGGGGAAGAGATCATTGGGAATATCGATGAAGATGGTTATTTGCGGGCCTCGCTGGAGGAGATCGCCGCAGTCTGTTCGATAGACGAAAACAGTGTTACCCCCGTACTGATGCGTATTCAGGAGTTTGATCCCTGCGGAATAGCTGCTCGCAGCGTGCAGGAATGCCTGCTGATTCAGGCCCGATTCCTTGGGATGCAAGGCAGCGTGGTAGAGATGATACTGCAGCACAATCTCAAGGATCTGGAAACTCGAAAATATAAGCAGATCGCTCGTGATCTGGGTGTCGATATCAACCAGATCCTTATGGCTGCAAAGATAATTGGAGGTTTTGACCCTAAACCGGGGAGCATGTACAGTTCCGAGGATGTACACTATATCTCGGCCGACATCTTTGTTTATAAGGTCGGCGACGAATATCTGGTGATGCTGAACGATGAGGGTCTGCCAAATCTCAAGGTGAGCCCTTACTACGCAGAAGCGAAGAGTAACGGTTTGGTTGATGCGCGGGCCGATGACTACATCAACGAAAAGGTTCGCTCCGCGCTCTGGTTGATCAAAAGCATCCAGCAGCGCCAGCGCACCATCTACAAAGTGGCTAAAAGTATCATCAGGTTCCAGCGGGAATTTCTCGATCAGGGAATCGAATTTCTGCGACCATTGGTGCTGCGCGATGTTGCCGATGACATTGGCATGCATGAGTCAACCATCAGTCGTGTAACTACCAACAAATACATGCAGACGCCCCAGGGGTTGTTCGAACTTAAGTACTTCTTTAATAGTGGGCTCTCCACCAGCGAAGGTGATTTTGTCGCATCCGAGAGTGTTAAAAACCGTATCCGGGAAATCATCGAAAAGGAAGATACCAGAAAACCGCTTTCAGACCAGAAGATTGCCGATATGCTGTCGGTGCAGACGGTCAACATAGCCCGCCGGACAGTTACAAAATACCGGGAAATCCTCAAACTTGGGTCTTCATCAGAACGTAAACGACATTTTTAGCGCCTCTTGATCCACAAGAGGCGAATTCCGCAGGAACTTACAGGAGGAAGGTATGCAGGTAACTACAACATTCAGGCACATGGAACAAAGTGACGCCCTCAAATCATATGCCGAGGAAAAACTTGATCGGGTGGCAAAATATATTGACGAGCCGATCAATGTTCAGGTCTACTTTGCCGTTGAAAAAAAGATCCGGCATATCGTTGAGATTGTGATCACCGCCAAAGGCATCAATACCAAGGCTTCCGAAGCAACTAACGACATGTATGCCGCTATTGATGCCGTTATCGACAAAATTGAACGCCAGCTTAAACGCTACAAGGAAAAAATCAAGGCCCATAAGCCCAATGGTGATGAACGTGGCCGTCAGTTTTCCAAGAAAATATTCGAGGCTGAAAGCATCGAGTCAAGTTCCGAACCGGTGGTCATCAGGACCCAGACAGAAACGGCCAAGCCGATGTCGGTTGAAGAGGCAGTTATGCAGATGGACCTGTTACACAAGGATTTTATTGTGTTCACCGATTCTGTTAACAACGATATCAGCGTCATGTATCGTCGTAAAGACGGTAATTTCGGTCTGATTGAACCGCAAGTTGGCTGATTACATGCTGTATGCGTGAGGCACCCGTGGAAGTAATCAGCCTTTCCCTGCAGGAAATACTGAATGATTCGGAATATGGCCTCGGTTTGGCACTGCTTGCCGGAGAGCGCGGTCTGAAACATCGTGTGTCGAGTTCGCGCATCCAGAAACCTGGCCTGGCGCTGGCCGGTTATACCGAGCACCTGCATCCGAGCCGGATCCAGGTGCTCGGCAATACGGAAATATCGTATCTGGAACAGATCGATGATCTGGTTGCTGCCGACAGTATCCGGAAACTTTGTTCCTTTCCGATATCCTGCTTCATTATTACCAAAGGTTTACTCCCACCGCAGTTCCTGCTTGACCAGGCCGAGGCATCCGGCATTCCGGTCATGAATACCCATCACCAGTCATCGACGTTTATCTCGCTGATTACCAAATTTCTTGAGGAACGCCTGCTTCCAACCACCCATTTGCACGGTGTCTTGATGGATGTGCTTGGGGTCGGCATACTTCTGTCCGGCAAAAGCGGTATCGGAAAGAGCGAGTGCGCCTTGGATCTGGTAATTCGAGGGCATCGCCTGGTAGCAGACGACATGATTTTTATTAAAAAAAAGATGCCGGCGGCCCTGGTGGGACAATCTGAAGAGGCAATCCAACATCTGATGGAGATTCGCGGACTGGGGATTATCAACATCAAAGACCTGTACGGAGTCTCATCTATCCGTGAGAAAAAGATTATCGACATGCAGCTTGAGTTAGTGGAGTGGGATCCTGAACATGAGTATGACCGTCTGGGGGTCGATGACCGGCGGATAACCATACTGGGTGTTGAAATACCGCATCTCTGCATTCCCGTGCGCCCTGGGCGCAACCTGGGATCGATTATCGAGGTTGCGGCCCGTAACTTTCTGCTCAAGGGGATGGGTTATCATTCGGCCCGCGATTTTCAAGAGCGCCTGCTGGCACGGATGGAAGTCCGGCCGCTGGGTGACGAGGTGGAATGACTGTGCGTATCATTGTTGTCACCGGCATGTCCGGGTCCGGCAAGTCCACGGCAGTTCGGGCACTTGAGGATGAAGGTTTTTACTGTATTGACAACCTGCCGGTACGGCTTTTCAAGGTGTTTGTCGATCTGATCGGAAAATCGGGAGAGGCGTTCAAGGGTGTCGTGCTGGTAGCTGATATTCGTGGCCGTGAATTTATCAAGGGTTACGAGACCGCTTTTAAAAAAATCCGGACAGCGGGCCACACAGTTGAGATCCTTTTCTTCGATGCGCTGGATGAAATCCTTGTCCGGCGATTTTCAGAAACGCGTCGCCGGCATCCTATCGATGAACAGTGTTCGGTTATTGAAGGGATCCGCATTGAACGCGAACGTCTATCCGGTCTGCATCAGATTGCAACCAGGTATATCGATACCTCCGAGTTCAATGTCCACCAACTCAGGGATTACATCCTGCGGATTGTCCGCGGTGAAGATCGGGATAACCCTTTTGTCATTGAGGTGCAGTCTTTTGGTTTTCGCTATGGAATTCCCCTGGAATCAAGTCTGGTCATGGATGTCCGTTTTCTTCCCAATCCGTTTTTTGTGTCCGAGCTCAAATCTGCATCCGGACTTGATGAAGCGGTTCGTGACTACGTTCTGGATAACATCCAGGCCGCGGCTTTTTTGGAAAACTTCTTCCCGCTTCTTGATATGCTCGTTCCGGCTCATTGCAAAGAGGGCAAAGCTTACCTGACCATATCAATCGGTTGTACCGGGGGGCGGCATCGATCCGTCGCAATTGCCGAGGCAACGGCAATGCATTTGCAAACGTTGTGGCCGACAGTTCGAATAACCCATAGGGATATTGAAAAGGACTCAAAATGATAGGATTGGTACTGGTAACACATGTCGGATTGGCTGGAGCCTTGCGGGCATCGGCAGAGATGATTGTAGGCCGTCTTGATGTCTGCGCAACAGTGGAAGTCGCACCCGATGAACGAGCCGACGCGATTATGTCACGGGTTGTTGCCGCCGTAGAAGCGGTAAGCACTGATGGGGCTGTCATCATGACCGACCTTTTCGGCGGGACACCATCCAATATGGCCATGTCATTTCTCAAGGATGGCAGGATTGAAGTGCTGACCGGCGTCAACCTGCCGATGGTTATCGAGTTCTGCTCAAAACGGGAACGTTTGCCGTTGGCCGATTTGGCTGCCGAGCTTCAGCGGTGCGGCCGTGAAGGAATTATCATCGCTGGAGAATTCTTGAAATAAATCGTTGGTATCCTATAGAAGATTCACTTGAATGCGAGAGGTATACAAAGACACATGCTTCGAAACGAATTTCTTATCATCAATAAATTGGGGCTGCATGCTCGGGCGTCAGCACTCTTTGTGAAAACTGCCAGTCGTTTCACTGCAGATGTTAAGCTAGCTAAAGAAGGGGTCGAGGTAAATGGCAAGAGTATCATGGGAATCATGATGCTGGCCGCTTCGAAAGGCACTACCGTTAACCTCTCAATTGATGGAGCTGACGAAGTCGAAGCAATGCAGACCATTGGAGATCTGATCAATAATGGATTCGGTGAGGAGTGACATGCGTGTTTTCACGGGGATCGCGGCTTCGCCCGGGATTGTCGTGGGCAAACTCAAGGTCGTTAACCGTCAACGTGTCGTGGTACACGAACATGCCATAGTGACAGAGGATGTTGCAGCAGAGATAGAACGCCTCAAAAAGGCCATATCCTCTACTCGCGCCGAACTCGAAGTCCTTAAGCTCAACCTGGAGTGCACTACCGGTGATGAGCACCTCTTTTTCATCGATACCCACCTCCTGATTCTGGCTGATGAGCGCCTGCTCGTCGAGACGGCTGCCACCATTGAAATCGGGCTGATCAATGCCGAAGGGGCTTTGCGCCGAACCCTCCAGAAATACCGTACCACCTTCGAGGCCATTGAAGACGTTTATCTGCGTGAACGTATCAGCGATGTTGAAACCGTTATCGAAAAAATACTTCGCACCATGACTGGTGAAGCGCAGGATGTAATCGCTCCCAACGATGGGCTGACGATCATTGCCGCACATGAAATCACCCCATCCGATATTCTCCAGATGGATCGCACACAGATAGTTGGTCTGATAACGGAGATTGGCGGCAGGACGTCTCACGCATCCATTCTGGCGCGGGCCTTTGAACTTCCGTCCGTGACCGGAGTGGAAGGGATTGCCGACCTTGGGCTGAATGGATCGGCAGTAATTGTAGATGGCCTGAGTGGACGTGTTATCATCAAGCCGGACCGAGAAACCTTTCTGGACGCTCTTCAACGGAAACGCAGGTACGAATATATCGAGCTCGAATTGCACAAGCTCAGAGATTTGCCTGCGCAAACTGTTGATGGATGTCTGATTTCTTTGAAAGGGAATGTCGAGATTCCGGAAGAGGGGGCGTCCGTTCTTAATCATGGCGGGGCAGGTATCGGCCTGTATCGAACGGAAATGCTTTTTATGAATCGCCAGGAGATGCCGGATGAGGAAGAGCAATTCCGTGAGTATGCAGCCATGCAGCAGGCGGTTGCGCCCCATCCGCTCACCATCAGAACCCTGGATGCGGGTGGTGATAAATTGCTGGATGGCATGCCGCACATGACCGAACAGAACCCGGCGCTGGGCATGAGGGCTATCAGGCTCTCGCTGAATATGCCGGATGAGTTCAAAAAGCAGATGCGTGCGATCCTGCGGATCAGTGCCTTGGGTACGGTTCGCATCATGTTTCCGATGATCTCGGGTCTTGATGAATTGCGTCGGGCCAAGGTTCTACTGAAAGAATGCATGTCGGAACTGTCTCAGGCCGGTATTCCTTTTGACCGGGCTATCAAGGTAGGCATCATGATCGAGATCCCTGCTGCTGTGGCCATGGCTGATTTGCTGGCGCCTGAAGCGGATTTCTTCAGTATCGGTACCAACGACCTTATTCAGTACACGTTGGCGATTGATCGCTCCAATGAACAACTCACAGAACTATATCAACCCCTGCACCCCGCTATTCTCCGCTCGTTATCACGGGTTGTGGAGGTGGCTCGTGGGGCTGGTATCGACGCCAGTATTTGTGGCGAAATGGCCGGTGACCCGCTATATCTACCGATTCTTCTAGGGCTTGGGTTTGATGAACTTTCCATGTCGGCTGCCGCCATACCGCGCGTAAAACAGATCCTGCGACGCTGTACCCGTCAGCAGGCTTCGGATATTGCTGCGGCCTGCATGGCCTTCGCCACTGCCGGCGAGGTTGAAACGTACCTCAAAAGCCAGATTACCAGCCATTTTGCCGAGAGTTTCGACTGACAGGACCTCTATGACGATCCAGCTCTATTTCTCAATAGTTTCCTTTATCTTCGGTGCGGTCGTTGGATCGTTTTTAAACGTGTGTATCTACCGCATGCCCAAGGGTGAATCGGTTGTGTCCCCGCCTTCCCACTGCCCCAACTGTGATTACCGTATCCGTTGGTACGATAATATACCCCTGTGCAGTTACCTGCTTCTGCGTGGAAAATGCCGGGGTTGCGGCACGCATATCTCGCTGCAGTATCCCTTGGTTGAGCTGCTTAATGGAGTGCTAACCCTGGCGCTGTTTCTCCGTTTCGGTCCGACACTCTCGTTTTTGGTGTTATTCCTGTTCTGCTCAGCCTTGGTTGTGATTACCTTTATTGATCTGGAACACCAGATTATTCCCGATGAAATCTCGCTTTCAGGCATTGTTGCCGGGTTTTTCTTCTCTTTCTTTCTGCAGGGTCATTCCTGGCTCAATTCTCTGCTGGGAATACTATTGGGCGGTGGCATCCTGCTTCTGGTGGCCTCCAGCTACCAGTGGCTGACCGGCAAGGAGGGAATGGGAGGCGGGGATATCAAGTTGCTGGCAATGATGGGTGCCTTCCTGGGGTGGAAATCGGTACTCTTCATTCTCTTTGCCAGTTCGCTGATTGGTTCGGTAGTCGGTATAACCATGATGTTGGTCCAGAATAAGGACTCAAAGCTGGCTATTCCGTTCGGTCCCTATCTGGCGTCCGCAGCAGTGCTGTACATCTTTTATGGCAGGCAACTCATCAACTGGTATCTCAACCTGAGTGGCCCCTCCCGGGGATAGCTCATGCGTTCTCTTCGCTTAAGCCTCACCGCCTCGATCCTTGCCTTTCTCAGTTGCCTGCTGTTATTGACCTGGCTGCTCTTCAGCCTGCTGGCTTTCAAAACCGCCGCCAATGACCTGTACTCCCAAAAGGGCGAGCACGCCCGTATGCTTCTGGCTACGTTTGTCAGTCAGCTGCCGGACAAGATCCCGTCGTATCCGGATGGTATGATCGACTCAAATTCGCCGGCCGCCATTTTTGCCCAGAAGCTGGCCGAAGAGGTCTCCTTTATACGTTTAACATTGCTGGATGTTAATGATAAGCCTGTTTTTACCGTTGGCAAGGAAGGGACCGATGTTTTTCAGCCATTTTCAGGATCTGCACACATTCGAGAGGGTGGGAGCATTTCAGCTGATGGTGCCGCTATCCTGCGTGTGAATCAGGTGGTCCGCAACGGCACGGTTGTCGGAAACGCCGGCCTGGTCCTCTCTCTTTCCGCTGAAAAGGCACGACTTGAGCGTTCCCACAAATTATTCATGGCCTATTTTGCCATTGACTTTATCCTGTTGCTCGGTTTTGGTTCTTTTATTCTGTCGCGTATTGTGGTGACGCCCATCAGCCGTTTATTAAGCGCTACCGAGAAAATCACCGGCGGGCATTATGGACAACAGATTCGTGTGTCGGGTAGCGCCGAAATAGCCCGTCTGGCGGAGTCATTCAACGATATGTCATCAACCCTGTTCCAGAAGGACCAGGAGGTCACCGGCCATGTTGCTGCGCTGGAGAAGGCCAACTCCGATTTGCGACAGGCCCGCGAGGAGACTCTTCGTACGGAGAAAATGGCCTCCGTCGGTCTGCTGGCTGCCGGTATGGCGCATGAGATCGGCACTCCGCTGGCTTCCATCATGGGGTATGCCGAGCTGGTAGCCGGCGAACCGCTGGACAACTGCACCATCCAGGACTATGCCCGCCGGATATCGAACGATTGCGGACGCATCGACCGAATCGTACGGGGATTGCTCGATTACTCACGACCTCGCAACACTATTGTCGAGCCCTGTAATATTCAAGAACTGGTTATGTCAACGATCGAGATGCTTTCACAGCAGGGCGCCTTCAAGGGCGTCCGCATAACGACCAGCTGTGATGAATGCTGGCTGGATGCCTGTGTCGATCCTCATCAGTTGCAGCAGGTGCTGATTAATCTGATCCTCAATAGTCGAGACGCTGTGCCAACTGAAGGAAAAATCCTGATCAGACTTAAGGGCGTGGTCAATGCTTCCGGTTTCGGGCAGCCTGAAGGAATCCGCATAGAGGTTTTGGATAATGGCAGCGGTATATCCGAGGAACATCTTGGTCGAATTTTTGACCCGTTTTTTACCACCAAGCCTCCCGGCAAGGGGACCGGGCTGGGACTGGCCATTTCAGCTCGAATAATTGAGGGATTTGGAGGAAAAATCGCTGTACGGAGCAAGCTGGGAACGGGAACCTGTTTTTCGATCTGGTTGCCGGCTGTTGTCAGGCAGGGTAGCGCATCGTGACGGAATACAGCTCTCATATCCTGATCATTGATGATGAAGAGAATCTCCGTCATATGCTTTCAGCCATGCTGTCCCGTCAGGGCTACCGGGTGGATACAGCCGAAAACGGCGCTGAAGGTCTTCGGCTTCTGAGAGAGAAGGTATATGACTTCATTCTTTGCGATATTCGTATGCCGGAGATGGACGGCAAGAAATTTCTTGCCAGAGCGTTGGAAGAACAGGTTCCGTCCGCGGTCATCATGATGTCGGCCTACGGCTCGATAGACACCGCCATTGAATGCATGAAACTGGGCGCCTATGATTTCATCTCCAAGCCGTTCAAAAAAGATGAGATCGTGATGGTGCTTAAAAAGGCCGAAGAGCGGGAACGGCTCAAATCGGAAAACAACCGGTTACGGGGTGTGATCTCCGGAAGTGAGGGCTTTTGCGGCATTATCAGTCGTAACGCGGTTATGCAGGAAATATTTGCCCAAATCCGCAAGGTGACTGACCTCAAGACAACGGTTCTTATTCTGGGGGAATCGGGAACCGGCAAGGAGCTGGTGGCCCGCGCCATCCATATGAGTGGTATCCGGGCTCATAAACCCTTTGTAGCGGTAAATTGTGGCGCCATCCCTGAAAACCTGCTGGAAAGTGAATTGTTTGGCCACGTGCGCGGGGCTTTCACCGATGCCGCCGTCGACAAAATCGGGCTTTTTGAGCAGGCTGACGGCGGCACTCTGTTTCTGGACGAGATCGGTGAAATGCCATTGGCCCTGCAGGTTAAGCTGCTGAGGGTATTGCAGGAAGAGGAGATCCGCCGGGTTGGTGCGGCTGTGACACGCAAGATCAATGTGCGGGTTGTATCGGCGACGTCCCGGAACCTGGAGAGCGATGTAAAGGCCGGGCGTTTTCGTGAGGATCTCTTCTTCCGTCTCAACGTCTTCTGTATTCATTTGCCGCCGCTCCGGGATCGGGTCGAGGATATACCGCAGCTGTTCGGCCATTTTGCTGCCAGGTATGCGGCCGGTAGTGCTTGTGCTCCCGTCCGTTGCGCACCCGATGCCATGCGTCTGCTGCTTGGATATGACTGGCCCGGCAATATCCGGGAACTGGAAAACGCTGTCGAACGTGGCATGATCCTGTGTGAGGGATCCCTGATAACGGCCGGCTGCCTGCCCCCCTCGCTGCATACTGCTGATTGCGTGAGCCTGGTTGCAGCTCCTGATGAAAACCTTTCCATCAAGAAAGCCGAAGATGCCATGGAGCGTGACCTGATCCGCAAGGCTTTGGTCAAAACAGGTGGCAACCGGACACAGGCCGCCAAGATTCTGGAGATAAGTCACCGTTCACTGCTGTACAAGCTGAAAGAATTCGGGATCGATCAGTGAGAACAAGGGCTATGTGCCGGTCCCGTTTTCGGGCTAGGCAAAAAATGCAGGGTTTACTCGGTAAAACGATTATAACTATGAAAATATTGCGGAGCTGCCGGTTTGCCGTAGGGCTAACAGCTGTAAATTCAAGATGTTAATGTCACCAGCCTCTGGGCATATTTTGTGCATAAAAATGCACCGGACACCACACCTGAAAGGAATCACCATGCTTAAAGAACTGATTATTACCATTATCGTTTCACTCGTCATTGCTTCACCATCATATGCCATGGCCAAGGAAGCGTGTGGTGGTTTATGTTCCGCTTGCCACACGCTCACCGAAAAGGATGCGTCCGCGCTTCTCTCGAAAATCGGAGCAACCGCCAAATCGGTCAAACAAGCCCCAGCCAAAGGTCTTTTTGAGGTGCTGGCGGAGAAAGACGGCAAGCAGGGCATTATATATATAGATTACGGGAAAAAACATCTCCTCCAGGGCATGATCGTCGATCTGGACACGCTCAAGCCGGTATCGGCCCACGCCCAGAATCTTGTACAACCCAAGCAGGTAACCTCGATTGATGTCACAAAAATACCGGTGGACAAAGCCGTGATTATGGGCAATCCCCACGGCACCAAGAAACTGTATGTTTTTACTGACCCGGATTGCCCCTACTGTCGAAAAGGACATGGTGAATTGAAAAAACTGGCAGCAATCGCTCCGGATGTTACCATTTACATCATGTTGTATCCCCTGCCGATGCACCCCGGGGCCTATGATAAGGCCCGATCAATATATGAATCAAAGAGTCTGGAGCTGTTGAACCAGGCCTTTGAAGGTAAAGAGGTTCCCAAGCCGGCCAAAGAAAGCAGCAAAGCGGCTATCGACGAAATCATCAAATTCGGTAACGCCAACGGCATTTCCGGAACCCCCACCATGGTTATGCCGGATGGCAAGGTCGAGGTCGGCATGCGGGATGCGGAGACATTAAAGAAGATGCTGGAAGGGAAGTAGAACGAAATATTCCTGTTGTATGTATATAAGGTTTGCCTAAACGGAGGGTTGTATGAAAAAAATATGGGTTATGTTTATTCTTGTTGTGGTAATTGCCGCTCTAGCGTTGCCAGCTTTTGCAACAAGAAGAGAGGGGATCGGTGGTTTTGTGGAACACGTTGATTCTCAAAAGATAACCGTTGCTGGCAAATCCTATCGAATAGGCAAACAGTTTCGTGTTGTAATTGCCAAGAAAGAAGGAAATCGCCGCTACGAGCGTGTCGGACAAAGATCCGACGTCAGAGTAGGGGACAAGGTCTCAGGCGTTGTTTTGTATGACGAGATAACGGATATTTATTTGGAGAGGTACTGAACCATGAAAACTTACACAAAGACGGTTGTCATGTCTCTCCTATGCATGGTTTTTGGTTATTTCTTGTCGGCGAATTGTGCTGAAGCTGCGGTGATGACTGACTACTGCAATATACCTTCGTTTGTATCCCAGTCTGTGCCGCCGCTGGTACTTCTGACCGCCGGACGTGATCACAAACTTTACTATGAAGCATTTAACGAAGCCATGGACTTGGACGAAGATGGTCGTGTCGATATTGGCTATATGCACAACATCGACTATTACGGCTATTTTGATTCGTATAAATGTTATACCTACACCAGTGATACAGCTGGGTTTACGCCAGTCTCGACAACCGCCGATAAATTTTGTACGACCGGCCAATGGAGCGGAAATATTCTCAACTGGCTGGCCATGTCTCGTATGGATGTGTTGCGCAAGGTGCTGTATGGTGGTCATCGCAGCACTGACACCACATCATCAACCGTCCTTGAGCGGGCCTATATCCCCGGTGATGCTCATTCCTGGGCAAAAGAAATCCCAGGCGGCTTATGTGCCAGTGGGTCCGTATATAAAAACTCTTGCAATACCAGCCTCGATTGTGATTCCGGCTATACCTGTATCGACAAATCTGTGAACTTGATCGGGATGCCTAAGGCTGATAGTTCGGTCTGTCCGGCCACTGCAGTAACCTGGAGTAGTTCCACCAATGGTAAAATCATGGTCTCCCAGTTTTGGGCTCAGGCCGGAGGTGCCGCCAACGGTCCCACCCATGCCGACTTGTTGAATTCATTTTACACCGATGCTACCAACAACACAGTTTCTCCCTTATCGTTGATCAATATGGCTGCCTCGGGCAATCCTGCCGGAACCTCTTCCCAGGTCAAATACATAACCAACTTTAATGATGCAGCGGTTGATCCATCCAATGCCCAGACAGCCTATACAAACCTATTGGCCGTAACCGCGTTCACGACCGCAAACAACTCCAATTTGACCGGCTTATGGCAATTTGCCGTTGATGGCGATGATGGTGTGGAGGTAGAGATTCTGCCTGCTAATAAGTTGCCTACTAATCCTGCAAACTGGATAGTTGCCAATTATTATGGCGGTCATGGGGCCTGTTTTCTACCTTCGGCCACGGCAAATCCCAATAACACGGCATTGTGCAATATATCGCAATCATCACTAAACAATGGATTTTTTAACTCAACCTATACCGGCAATGTTTGGACACATAAACTCACTGGCTGCTCCGCAGCTATTGATACAATTAGTGGAACCTCCTCAGATGGGTATTGCGTAAACGGCGGTATCTATCTGGCAAAAAATACCAAGTATTACATGATCGTGCGCCAGACCAACGGTGTCAGCCAGGGTGGAGTGAAGGTCTGGTATCGCAAGCCTCTGGATGGTCCTACGGCATGGACTATCTTTGGTGCAGATGCAAACCTGACCCTTTCCTCCCCTACCATAGCCCCAGGAAATGAGTGTAGTATTCGCTATCAGACTTTTGTCGATACGGCAGACACGACAACAGGGGCGAACAGGCAGCATCTCATCTGTAGCACGAATCGCTCTCTCACTGGCCCACCCGTGCTGCGACTTCTGAAAAACCGCATAGAACGCAAGTGGAACTGGGCCTCCAAGGAACGGCCAGATTGTGCTGACGTTATCCGCAAGATTGATGATAGTGCGGATATTGCGTTATCAGTAGATGCAACCAAATCCGATGCCACCAAGATCTGGGATTATACGATTAGGGACGAGGTCTGTAAGAATATCTCTCCTGATATCCGTCCAATTGATAAGAGGGATGCAGCGGCCAGCGGAAGAGAAACTAACTGCCGCGCTTACACGTCTGGAGGGACCACTATCTATAAGCCTGCTGGGCTGTTGCAAAAATACGGTGAGGGCGATACCACTAAGGTTTGCTCACGAACAACCTCAAAGGTATGTGCAACAGATTCTGATTGTACAAATAATGCTTCAGCGGTCCCTCCGGTTTTTGAAGGGCTCTGCATCGATAAGGCGCCGATGTACTTCGGCCTGCTATCGGGCTCGAATCTCAATAACCAGAACGGTGGTGTACTTCGCAAGGAGATCTGGGGCCTATCCGACGAAATCAATATGTCTACTGGACAGTTTATTGTGCCTCCATCTTCCTCGCTAGCCGATTTTACAAGCACCTTCCCCCATGGTGGCATCATCCCAACCTTTGAAGCTCTCAGGGATGTGGGGTTCAGTTATTCCACCAATGCATACGGTGATAATTCTGGCGCTAATGCTGGCGGAGCCTGCGGCTGGGTTGAGACCAACCCGGTTGGAAACGGTGAATGCTATATGTGGGGTAACCCGGTCGGTGAAATGATGTATGAAGGCTTGCGTTATTTAGCTGGAAAAGACACCCCCACCAGCACCTTTGCTAGTGGTACTGTTACCAATGTGGTTCAAGATGGCGGCTTGCCACTATTCAATCATCCCTGGGGGGTTGTGAGTGGTGGCAATACGTATCGCCCTTACGGCGATAAGGATGATAAATTCCCTATCTTCCCCATCTGCTCCAAGCCGATGATGCTGGTGTTGAGCGATGAAAACCTGAGTTATGATTCGGATAGCGTTCCAGGTAGCAAGTTCTCGAACTATACCGAGGATACCGGTTTGCCCAAGTTGAATATTGATGTCTCTGCCATGTCTGATATCATCGGTGGCCCGAAAAGCAATGGTGGCGAGGGGATTGATGGTTCCAATGTGTTTATCGGCGATGTGAATGATGGTACGACGGTAAGCGATTTTGAGTGCTCCTCTAAAGTTGCCACCAAGTTTAGTGAGATACGAGGGCTTTGTCCGGAGGAACCTACCAAGCAGGGCAGTTATTATGCTGCAGCTGTAGCCTATTACGGGAAAACGCTGTTAACCAAGAATACCCAGCAGCTGAATCCTGATAATACTGTCAAGGTTACCGGCAAGCCCAATGTTTCAACATATTCGGTAGTGCTTTCTTCGCCCGTACCCAAGATGAACATACGGGTTAACAATAAGGACGTGACCTTGGTGCCGTTCGGCAAGTCAACCAGTGGTGGCGGGGTAAATAACTGTAGCAGCAAATGCAGCCTGAACATCAATGCCCTTGGCAGCTTGGAAATATCGGGATGTTCGGCGGCAGCAACAGATACGGTAACCGGATCGTTCTGTCCTTCAAACCAGATTGTGGATTTTTATGCCGATACCATTCTCTACGACAATACCAATGCCCCCCCCTACAACGCCTTAAATCCTGCGCCAAATATCATCTACGCCAAATTCAGGATTAATTTTGAGGACAGTGAGCAGGGGGCTGACCATGATATGGATGCTATCTCCACCTATGAGATTTGTACCGGTGCTACCTGTTCACCGGCGTTGTCAGACCCTAATCAGGTCAAGGTCACGGTGACCTCCAACTATGCTGCCGGCGGGATTAATCAGGTAATGGGCTTTGTCATCTCAGGTACGACCGAGGACGCTCCTTTTCTGGTGGTAAGAGATTCGGACTCGTCGACGAGTTGTTCAACTAACCCCGGTTCGTGTGGTCTGCCGCTAGCCTGGACTCACACATTTACTGCCTCATCTACAGGTACTACGACAAGCTTGTTGCATAGCCCGCTCTGGTATGCCGCAAAGTGGGGCGGTTTCAATGATAGTAATGCGCCTATAGATCCTGCAGCCCTGGCTACCTATGTACCCAAACCCGATTTGCTCGGAGAGTGGGCAAAAAATGATGGTGTTAATCCTGACAATTATTATCTCGTCGTAAATCCGCTTAAGCTCGAACAGCAACTCGACAAGGCCTTGACGGATATCCTTAAAAGAACATCTTCTGGTACGTCTGCTTCAATCCTCAATAGTGGTGAAGGCAGCGGTGCAACGATGTTACAGGCCGTATTCTATCCGAAAAAAATGTATGAAAACCAGACTTCTGCAACCTGGTCAGGAGAACTATTTAATCTCTGGTACTACGTCGACCCGTTTTTAACGAGAAGCACAATTCTTGAGGACACCGACACGGATCATGTACTCGACACGAAGGATGATAAACGTATTCAATTTACCCTAGATAGCAGTGCGATGCAGACGAATATTTTACGTTACAATTTTGATGGTACCACTGAGTTGGCAGATAGTAATGGCGATGTGACCGGAGGCCTGAAAACCAACTGGACGGCGGGCAAATTATTGTGGAAGCGGGATATAACGATAGATCCCCGGACGATATACACAACCACCGACTTGCAGAATCTGGTGCCTTTTGATCCTGTAAACGCAGCCCTATTAAGTCCGCTATTAAATGCCGAAGGCGCCGATGCAGTAGCAAAAACAGCCTTCGCCGGAAACGTGATAGATTATGTGCTCGGAACAGACGTCTGCCTCGATGCATCATCACCATGTACCAATAAAAGCCGTAACAGAACCATCGATATTAAGGTGTCGGACTCCACGATAGAAAGCCATGTCTGGAAGCTTGGGGACATCGTCTCGTCTACTCCAAAAATTCAGGGAGACATGCCTCTGCAATTATTTGATTATCCCTACCCTGCTGGATACGGCGACACGTCATATAAACCGTTTTACAGCAAGGACACGTACAAAAACCGCGGTATGGTCTACGTAGGGGCTAATGATGGCATGCTGCATGCCTTTAAGCTGGGAAAAATTGCCATTGCAGACCGTGGCACACAGCATGCCACGTTGAGCGGCACGAACCTGGGACGTGAGGAATGGGCCTATATCCCCCAGAATGTGCTGCCGTACCTCAAATATCTGACCCTGCCGGATTACGACACCAATCATCTCTATCTGGTTGATGGCGCCATCAAATTGTTTGATGTCTCGACCAAGACCTCTGCTCCGCGGGACGATTACTGGAATGAGCCTAAAGAAAACACACTCGGCTCAAACTGGAAAACAGTGCTGTTGGGTGGCATGGGGTTGGGTGGGGCCTCTAAAGCTTTCAATGACACATGTGTTGCAGGCAGTTCCGCCGGCACCTGTGTGAAGGCCCCCTATGATACGAGCCATGGCTTTTCTTCCTACTTTGCGCTGGACGTAACGGATCAGGATTTTTATCAGGATTCTGCGAACCTGTTGCGCACCCAACCCAAGCTGATGTGGGAATTTTCAGACCCGCGACTGGGCTTTTCGACATCCGGCCCGGCCTTAGTGCGTCTTAATTCAAAAGAAACCGTTGCGCCCTTTACCCCTCATAAAACCAATAATGGCAGATGGTTTGCCATCTACGCCTCCGGTCCTACCGGACCGATCGACAGCATTACCAAACAGTTTCAAGGCAAGTCGGATCAAAACCTCAGGCTGTTTGTTGTGGATTTGGAAAAAGGCCCGGTGGTAAACTCGGACCCCAAAAAAAATGGATTATGGGTCATCGATACCGGCATACCGAATGCCTTTGCCGGTTCTATCAGCAATAATGCCGTTTCTGATACAGAGATGGCCGGTGGCGTCAAAGATGATCCAAATGTCTATCAGGATGATGTCGTGTATGTGGGCTATACCAAAGAAGCGGCGGACGGAACCTGGACCGACGGCGGGGTGTTGCGGCTCGTTATCCCCGATAGCGCCAACCCCGATGTTATGTGGTCAAGCCCGACAGATGCCAGCGCCTGGAAAACATCCAAAGTGGTTGACGGTATCGGACCGGTCACCACAACAGTAGCAAAACTTTTTTCAACTAATAATATGTACCTCTTCTTTGGCACCGGAAGATACTTCTATCCTCAGGACGACATGACTTCGACCCGCAGGTTGTTTATGGTCAAGGAACAATGTTACCCCGTAAAAGACGCCGGTGGAAAGACGACAAAGTCAGATCTGATTGATGCGTGTGATGCGTCCAATCCTGCTATTACAACCGTGGGCCTGGCGGATCTTACCTCGAAGACCACCCCCAACACCGACACCGTTGCCAACGGCTGGTACATCGACCTTGATCCCGGTGAGCGGGTTGTAACAGATACCGTGGCAACGCGCAACGGGTCCATATTTTATACCACCTACAAGCCGAATACCGACGTATGTGCCTACGGCGGCAAGTCATATCTTTGGGGAGTAAACTATGCTACCGGTGGCGAACTGCCGCCATCAGCCAAAAAAGGCAAGGTGGTTATACAGACGTCGACCGGCAGTTTTGCAGAGGTTGATCTCGCCTCTGCCCTCACGGACAAAGATGGTCGCAGAACGGGTGAAGCAACCCCGGAACTGTCATATGGCAAGGCCTCTGGTGACGCAGGGCTGTTTTTGACGTCTGCGGGTCTGCAACCGGTAAAACGCATATTGCATATACAGGAGCGCTACAAGTGAACCGGCGCGGTTTTACGCTCATAGAGCTATTGATTGTGATTGTCGTGGCCGGCATCCTGCTCTCTATTGCCGTGCTGAATTTTGCCGAATATTTGCGCAAGGGCGCAGTCGAGCGGCAGACAAAAGAGATGTATTCCGATCTGATGGCAGCCAGGACGGCGGCGGTCACACAACGCAGTCCCAAGCGCGTCATCATTACACCAACGGTTTTCCGCTCCATATCATCATCAATTGGAAGCAGTATAGGATTATCCACGACCAAGGTCTTATCGCATCCTGTCACCTGGTCCGGTAAATCCGCCAGTGATACTGAAGTGGAGATAGATTTTGATGAACGAGGTACCTTCAATATTGATGCCGGTAACGGTAATACAACAATCTGCATCGAGCCATCCGTCCAGTCGGCTCAATATGACAGCATAGTGGTCTATTCTACCAGAATTCATCTCGGCAAGGTTGCTTTTGGAGGAGCGTGCAATAGTGATAATGTTACCGTTAAATAAGCGTACCGGCTTTACGTTGCTGGAAGTTCTGGTGGCTTTGGTGATCCTGATGGTTGGAATGATGGCGTTATTGTCGGCAGCCAATAATGCGATCAGTTTTAATATGGATAATATTCTGCGGGATGAAGCGGTGCAAATTGCAGATGCTAAAATGCGTGTTGTGAAAGCCAACAATGCCGCCACATTTTCACTGCCGTTCCAGAATCTTTCTATTGTCTCAATTCAGCAGAGCAAACTTGGATCGAAATCTACGCCTTATACGGTAACCCTGTCGTCCTCTACAACCGGGGGGGACTCGAATCTCATACAAGTCCTGGTGTCGTGGAATTATAAAAACAAGCTAAAAAAGCACGAATTGTCGACTTTAAAAACCTATTAAAGGGTTGGGGCTATGAAGCTTAAATACTCTACACATACACGTGGATTTACACTTATTGAACTGGTTATCGTTATGGCAATCTTTATGATTGTGATGATAATCAGTGCCAAAGCATTTGAAAATGTGATCAAGATCAGCACCAGAACGCTGACGTCAGCCCAGAGTCAGATAGAAGGGATTGTTGGCCTTCAAATCCTCAGGACAGACCTCAATGCTGCCGGTTACGGTCTGCCCTGGAGTTTTCAAACGGATCCAAATCCTGCTTCCTATCTGGAAGCGGATCTCGGCGCCGACAACCCGGTAAAAGGTTTGAGTGCGGATGATTTCAATGACGCCCCACCCAACAGCTCCACAGCGGCTCCAACCCCTACCGCTCCACGAGCTGTCGTTGTTGGTACCGTTCCGGTAACCCAGGATCCCATTTTTGCTGGTACCGGCATGAACGCCAACCCCGGTTCAAAATACCTGGTCATCAAGTCAGCTGCTGTTGCCTTTAACAGCTCTGTTGGCAAATGGGGCTATGTAAATTACTCGGGCAGTCAAAGCTATATACCGAAATCTAATTCCGCTGAAGACCTGGTGGCGAACGAGGCTGTGATTACACAATCCGACAAATTTGGTAATAGCGCGGCTCTGCACGTCCTCGCGATGCAGGATGCCTCACATTTTTCATATACACTTGGCGCTACCGATGCCTTTGGGCGTTTCGTGCCGCCGGACTCGAATTATATGCCCTCGGGTTATATTACCGATCCTTTTGGAGCAAAGATAACTAACGAAAAAATGATTACGTATGCCATCAAAAGCTTTGATGCGGGTAGTACTGATTCTTTGCGCATGCCCTTCAACCGCGCCGACTATTTTGTTATGCGGCCAACCGGCAATAGCATGCCGTCGCGCTGCAATCCGGGCACCGGGGTCTTGTACAAGGCGGTGATCATAAATTCCATGACCGCCAGCGGTGGTGGGCGAACACTCTATCCTCTTTTGGATTGTGTCGGCGATATGCAGGTCTTATTTGATATGCAGGATCCTGCTGATGCCAACAAGACCATGACGACCGATACGCTTGCCACATTGACAGCAGAAGATATTCGCGCCCGCTTAAAGGCCATACGAGTTTTCTTACTCGTGCAGGAAGGCGCTAAAGACAACAGTTATTCATATCCCTATGCCAACGCCAACAATGTTATAACCGTCTCGGACGATCACACGCCCAGTTTAGGTCGAACATTTACAAAGACAGATATGATTAATTTCTTTGGTCCGGAATGGGATAAATATCGCTGGAAGGTCTATTCCGTTGTGGGGCAGCCGTATAATTTAATGTACTGAAATGTACAGACAAGGTCCAGCTATGAAATTAATAGTATCAAACAACAAGGGCATCGCTTTAGTGACGTCCCTTATGCTGACGTTGGTTATCCTTGGGATTGTCATGGCACTGTTTTATGTCTTGACTCAGTCCATGAAAATCTCTGCTGCTACCAAAAGGTACCAGAGTGTCACCGAAGCTACGTATGGCGGTAGTGAGTTTATGGCGTTTGATCTTATCGGAAATGCCTGGAAGAATTATTCTTCAGCCGGCGGGATGTCAAGCCAGTTGGTTAATAGCTATGGCAACATCAATCTTGCCGTATCAACCTCAGATGATTGTCTGAGGCAAAAACTGAGTTCGCCAACCACAAACTGGACGAAATGTTCAGCGGCTCAAAAATCCATGGATATAGCCTCAATCAAAACGTCCCCCGACATGACCTTTCTTCTCAAGGGAGCTGCAACCGGCCAGCATTATAAAGTGTATGCAAAAATTCTTGAAGCAACGGCAGGTAATACCGATACCTCGGCAGGTTCAATGCTGACTGCCGCAGATAGTGGTGGTTTCGATGACGCTTCTGGGGTAGCCTATCAAACGCCATATACTGGGGGGGGGGGAGGAGCTGCTATAAAGCAAATACCATACACGTATCGCATCGATGTACAGGGCGAAAAAGAAACAAATCCAATGGAGAAATCCAATGTATCTGTTCTGTATGCATATTAACGAAGAGTTACAAGTCTCATCGTATAACATACAAACACTTAACGAGTGCAGTGATATCTTTTTCAAGTGCTTGTGTTTTGGCCAATGAGAGATGACTTCAGATATAATCAATAGGAAATCTGACTATAAAAATATTGTTTCTTAATATAATATATAATTGTATAAAAAAACTTGACAATATTTATAATTATTGTAAAAGAAGTACATCATTGAAAAATTATATGGATAATGTGCAAAAATGAAGCCTCGTAACAATGTAAAATCAATTCGCGAATCACGCCTTTTAAGCAAGGCAGAGCTGGCCCGCAAGGCGGGTGTCTCTTCGCTTACGGTAGATAGGGTCGAGCGAGGTGAGCCTTGCCGCCTTGAAACAATGCGTAAAATAATACTGGCCCTTGGCTTTTCACTGGATGAAAAAGAAAAAGTATTTCAGGATTGATTGCGATGGGAATGAGATATGTTTCTTTTTAGCAAGACAAAAGAGGTTGTTGGTATAGATATCGGATCTAGCTCGGTTAAGCTCGTTCAGCTTAGAGATCTGAAGGGTTCCTATCAGTTGCTAAATGTCGGAATTATCCCGCTTCCGCCGGAAGCAATAGTCGATAACACGCTTATGGATAGTTCTGCAATTGTGGGGGCTATTCATAACCTTATCACTAGCCTGGGGATCAAGGTAAAGGATGTAGCCTGCTCCATTTCGGGCAATTCAGTCATTATTCGTAAAATCATTCTCCCCGCTATGCCCCTTGAAGAGCTTGAGGATCAAATAACCTGGGAAGCGGAACAATACATCCCTTTTGATATCAATGATGTCAATATGGATTTCCAAATCCTGTCTCCCGACAGCATAGACCCTTCCAAGATGAATGTTCTGCTGGTAGCCAGCAAAAAAGATATTATCAATGATTATGTTGCTGTGTTTAATGAATCCGGATTGCATCTGTCGGTGGTTGATGTCGACTCTTTTGCGGTGCAGAATGCATTTGAGATGAATCATGATACGGGTGTAGAAGACGTTATTGCGCTGATTAATATTGGTGCAAGCGTCATGAATATCAATGTTATTAAAAGCGGTGTTACCTTGTTTACCCGTGATGTACAGATGGGGGGCAATCTTTACACGGAAGAGATTCAAAAACAGATGGGCCTGAGCAGTTCTGAAGCTGAGTCAATAAAAATACTGGCACATGAGGCTCATAGTGCTGCGCTTCTTGATGTGCTTAGCAAGGTAAATGAGACCATCAGCCAGGAGATTCGACGTTCACTCGATTTTTATAATTCAACAGCGAATGACGATCGTATTACCAAAATACTTTTAAGCGGTGGCGGGTCAAAGGTCTATAAGCTTATTGAGGTAATAACCGATAAAACAGGTCTGGCTGTTGAAGTAATTAATCCATTTGCAAGGCTAAAATATAATGAAAAGGACTTTGACTCTGAATACCTTCAGGAAATCGGCCCGTTTATGGCAGTGACGGTCGGGCTTGCTATTAGGAGGGTAGGAGACAAATGATAAAGATTAATCTTTTACCGGTCAGAGCTGCAAAGAAGAAGGAAACAGCAGTCCAGCAGATAACAATTTTCTGCATTACTCTGATTGTGGTTTTTGTTATTTGTGGTGCCTTGTATGCGGTTAAGCTTGGACAAATATCATCTGCAAAGAACGATATTGCGGCAGCAAATAGCAGGATTAATGAATTGAAAGTCAAAATCGGCAAATTGGAAGAACTGAAAAACCTCAAAGAACAGGTCAATAAAAAATTAGATGTATTATCACAGTTACGTAAAAATAAGACAGGCCCTGCTCAGCGCCTTGCAACAATAAGCGAAATTACTCCAGAACAACTGTGGTTAACAGCTTATACAGAAACCGGCGATAACATCAAGATAGCAGGCATTGCTGTTAAAGATGATTTGATTGCTCAGTTTATGCGAAATATTCAATCGTCAAATGATTTTACCGGTGTTGAACTGATTGTATCTGAGCAGAAAGAAATATCAGGCAGCAAGGTCAAAAGTTTTGAGTTAACGTGTCGGCTTAAATCATCAGTCGTACTACAGCCAGCAGCTGTAATAAATACAAAAAAATAGTTTCTTTCTTATTCAGGATGGATTGGATATGGACCCTCAATTAGAAAAAATACTCAAGTTGCCGACAAAACAGAAGATTCTTATTCTTGTTTTGGTCGCTATGCTTGAGGCTGCCGCTCTGGTCTGGTTTCTATATCTGCCAAAGCACAAAGAACTTAGTGGGTTGCAAATTGAATTAAGCAAACTTCAATCAGAAATAGATGACAAAACCCGGATAGCTGGTAATTTGCCAAAGTTGCAAAAAGAATATGATCAGTTGAACCTTGAATTGGCTCAAGCGTTGACGGAGCTCCCAAATTCTAAAGAAATACCGTCATTGTTGACAAATATAACAGATCTTGGAAAAAGCGCCGGACTTGATTTTTTGGTTTTCAGACCAAAGGGCGAAGTGGTTAAAGATTTTTATGCGGAAGTACCCGTTGATATTGTGATTTCCGGTACATATTTCAGCGTAGCAAACTTCTTTGCCATGGTTTCCAATCTGCCGAGAATTATCAATATCACCAATGTGGCTTTTTCCGATATTAAAAATGTCAACAATAGGATGATGATGAAGGTTTCGTGCCTTGCCACTACATTCCGCTTCCTTGATAAGAAAGAGATTAAGGATGAAAAGAAAAATGCTCCTCCTAAAAAATAACCGCATTTGCGAAATCTCAGTTTTACTGAGCATTACAGTGCTTTTTATCGGCTGTAATAAAGGTACACAGTCTCCGGCTGTTGCTCCCGCTGTTGCTGTGCAAAAAATGCCTAAACCCGTACAAAAGCCTGTCAGTTCCGCTCTTAAATCGAATAACCAACAACCGGGCAATTTATTTGACTTCAGTAACAAAAAAGACCCTTTTAAGCCTTTTGTTGTTGCAAAATCAGCCCCTGCAGATCTCAAAAAGTCTTTACAATCGGGACTTCCCATTCACAGTTTCGATGTCAGTCAGTTTAAATTGATCGGAATTGTAACGGGTGGTAAGGAAAATCATGCAATGGTGGTTGACCCTAATGGTAAGGGCTATGTACTGAAGGTAGGTATGACGATAGGAAGAAATGATGGGCGTGTAACTTCGATTAGTACGAGTGGCGTTGATGTTGTTGAACAATTTAAGGATGATAGCGGCAGGGTGCGTAAAGAACACATTAAGATCACCCTCCCCAGGAAACAATAAGGAGTTTTCGCATGATGTGGATGACAAAAGCATTGATGATCCTTGCGCTTAGCATTGTTGTGTCGTCAGGTCTTGTGACTGCAACGCCGGGCAAAGCCGAATCAGCGCAGCTTGGCATTAAGTCTTCCCTTGGCAAGCTTGCTTCGATCAAGTCGATTCGTGCTTCTGGCGAAGGGGATGCGACGGAGCTTGTTATAAATCTATCATCGCCAACGACATATACCAGCTATAAAACAACTAATCCATTGCGTCTGGTGCTGGACCTTTCACAGGCTACTCAAGGTGAATTTGTAACTCCTCAAATATTCAATAAAGGCAATTTTAAAACAGTAACCGCGACGCGCTTTGATACTGATGCCGGAGTGCTTACCCGTGTTGATATTGAGCTCAAAACTGATGCTGAAGCAGTTATAACAGCTTCAAAGCCTAATGAGTTGAGAATTTCATTTCCGAGCCTTTCTACAACCCCCAATACGCTCTCACCTGCCAAGCCGACAGCACTATCTTCGAACCAAAATACTATAAAGCCCTCAGTGGTTGTTGCTCCCACTGTTCAACCCGTGACTGTCACCAGGAAATTAACCTCTGTTACAGCTTCTAATAATTCGATACTTCTTTCAGTTGATGGCGGTGTCGCTGATTTCAAAACATTCCGTCTTAATAAGCCAGAGCGTTTTGTGGTAGATCTATTGGATACGCAACTTGCACTTTCTTCGCGGATTATTCCGCTCAATTCGGCAGGAGTAGCCTCAGCCCGCATCGGCCTCTATCCTGATAAAGTTCGTGTCGTTCTTGATTCCGTCAATGGAACGTTTCCGGAAGTTTCAACAAAGAAGACAGCCGAAGGTTTAATTGTTGCCCTAAATGTACAACCAAATGAAAATCCGAATACTACTCTGGTGGCAACCCACTCTGGAAAAAGCACTGTTACACCAGTAACAACTTTAAATGCAGTTGTATCTACACCTGCTCAGCCTTTAAAACCAGTACACGAAAAGCTCGCAGAGCAGCCAGCGCCAGTTGCTGTTGTTAAGCCGATAATTGCTAAGAAAGTAAGTAATGAAGTGTTTACTGGCCCTGCTAGAGTTGAGATGATTGATTTTCAGGTTATTGATGGCGTTTCTCGCATCGCTGTGAAGGTTACTGGGGCTGTTGCAGTCGATCAGCCGGTCAAAACCCCTGGATTTGTTACGCTAACAATCAAAAATGCCGGCTTGTCCAAGCATCTTCAACGTTCTTTAGAGACTCAATCATTCGTAACCCCGGTCTTACGCATCACACCACTTCTTATCAAGACAAGAAAAGGCATCAATACCAAAATTCGAATTGCAATGCGCGTTGATGCGCCTTTTACATTCAGGCATGAAGGCGACATGCTCTTTGTGGATTTTAAAAATCCCGATGGTTTAACTGCAGATACGGTCTCAGCAGCGTTGCAGAATCCTAACAAGGTGCATGCCGCAAAGGTTGCTAAACCCTCCTCGTTAACGAAAGATTCCGAATTGGTATCAGAATTGTCTCCTGTTGAAGATTCGGCAATTAAATACCATGGCTCTGAGCATGTATACAAAGGCAGGAAAGTAACACTGGAATTTGCCGACGCCGATGTCCGCAAGATTTTTCAGCTTTTGTCGGAAGTCAGTAATAAGAACTTTGTGCTCGGTGATGATGTCACAGGAACCATCAGCATAAAACTTGTTAACGTACCCTGGGACCAGGCTCTCGATATCATCCTGGATACGAAAGGTCTCGATAAACGAGAAGAAGGAAACATTATCATTATCAAGGGTAAGGGCAAGTTCAAGTCTCAGGCCGATGAGGATCTTGAAATCAAGAAGGCATTAATAAGATCAATTGAACTAAAGACTGAAATCTTTAATATTAACTATGCGGATGTCTCAAGCATCGTTACGCAACTGAATTCGCTTAAAACTGATCGTGGTTCTATTCTTCAAGATACTCGTACAAATAAAGTAATTGTAAAGGATATACCTCAGGTCATCGATGATATGCGTAAGATGATCAATCAGCTTGATGTCCCCGAAAAACAGGTTATGATCGAAGCACGAATAGTCGAGGCAACTTCCACATTTACCAGAAGCCTCGGTGTAAACTGGGGCATTCATTATCGTGATGGTTCCGCCTCGTTTATGGGAATCAACCAGTTGGATACAAGCTTTGGAGGCCAGGCTTCAAATGCGTCCCCAACTTCCGGTGTTTCAGGTAACTCAGGTGGCGCAATGGGGATTTCCTTTGGAACGCTGACCAGTAATATTTCTCTAGATCTGCGTTTGAACGCCGCGGCCAGTGCTGGTCTTATTAAAATAGTATCAACACCAAAGGTGGCCACGCTTAATAATAAAACCGCCAAGATAGCTCAAGGTCAGCAGATTCCGTACACCTCTGCAACCTCGGATAAGGTAGAAACCAAGTTTGTCGAGGCAGCGCTCTCTCTTGAAGTTACACCGCATATAAACGCCAATGGAACTATCGGCATGAAGATCGATGCCAAAAACGATTCTGTTGGACAAGCAACTGGCGGAAGTACGGCGCCTGCAATTAACAAAAAACAGGCAACGACTGAGATGTTGTTACGGGATGGGGAAACGACGGTTATAGGTGGTATTTACGTAGACAGTGATAATGAATCTGATGATGGTGTTCCTTACTTGATGGATATTCCTTTCTTGGGGAAACTCTTTAAATCCAATAACAAGACTAAGATTAAGAATGAGTTGCTGATTTTTATTACTCCCAGAATATTAAATACGATTTGATTGTTTTTAGGAGGTTGTGTGAAAGTTCATCGTTACATTATTATACTACTCACAATGTGTATGTTCATGATGTTGCAAGCATGTGGCAGTGGCAATACTGATACAAGTGGTGCTCTTACGCTGACCACTCCTACAGCAAAAGATAATGGAGATGGCACTTATTCAGTGTCTACAACAGTAACATATGCTCCTCCAACCGGTAAGTCCGCTCAAGGAGTTATCGTTTCTTTGCAGATATCTGATTCTAATGGTAATACTTTAACCGATCGGCAGACACTTACCTCTGGAAGCAATTCATTTACTTATGGTTTAGTTGTTGTTCAGAATAATACATCTTCGACTTATGTTTCGTTAGTTGCCTCCATTGGCGATATGAAGTCCTCGACTTTTGTAATAGTACCAAAATATACACCTCCTATTGCTGTGACACAATCTTCTGTTACGTTTCCGGATAGTACTTCGTTACCTTCGCCGGTACAACTAACTATATCCGGCGGGACCGCTCCCTATTCAGTTGCATCTTCAACTGCTGACATAGGCGCAGTAGTGAATACATCTACTTTAACAATATCGCTTGTCAATCCGTCATCAAGTTCACCAGGTGTTGCTGCAAATCCTCCGGCAACTGTAACTATAACTGATTCAACTACTCCAACGCCTTTGACTAAAACTGTTACTGTAAATTACTTTAAATAGCTTTATTACTGTTCATTGAGTTTACATATTTAAGGGCGCATTCTATTGCGCCCTTTATCTTTTGTGCCAGTCAAATAACGTGATAAATAGAGGCTTTAACCTCTCTAACGTTATCAATCTCAGTTGTTTCATGGATCACATAAATGATACTTCCTATTCATCCGGATCATCCGCAGCCACATCAAATTTCCCGTGTCGCTCAATGTCTGCGGGATGGTGGGGTTATTGCGTATCCGACGGACACCACGTATGGTATCGGCTGCTCCATATTTAATAAAAAGGGTATTGAGCGCATCTACCGCATGAAAGGACGTGAGCGAATCAAGCCTTTTTCTTTCATTTGTTCCAGTGTTTCGGAGGTCGCCCAGTACGCCCGTGTGAGCAATGTCGCGTTTAAATATCTGAAGCGCTATCTACCGGGGCCATTTACCTTTGTACTTAATGCAACTCGCGATGTCCCTGATTTACTGCTGACTCGTCAGAAAACGGTTGGTATCAGGATTCCTGATAATCGCATCTGCATTGATCTGGTTCTCGCTCTGGGAAATCCGATAATTACTACCAGTGCCAATCTTTCAGGCGAGGATCCTGTCGGCGACCCGCTTGTTATTGAAAACACCTTTGGTAATCAACTGGATATTGTAATCGATGGAGATATTTTGATGACGGATGTCAGTTCTGTAATCAACCTTGTTAATGATGTTCCTGAATTGCTGCGTGCCGGCCTTGGCGATGTATCCTGGTGTACTCGATGATCACCTGTGAGGGCGATTCTTATGCGTAAAAGGACACTCCGAACTGGTATGCGCATGGTACTGTCCGCTTTAATAATAATTGTCATTTCCAGTTTTTATCACGGTGTGGTGGGTGCTTTCCTGTCTCTGTCATACGACGCTGAAATGCGACTTTATCAATTCGCGATTTTCTTGGCTGCATGTATGGGAAGTTACGGAGTGGTTCTGTCAGCATTTGGCCTGATTCTCCCTGCCATGCAGAATGATTTACGTATCCGGGTCATGCCGTTGCTGATTCTAATCGTAGCGCTGGTAGCACTGTTCTTTTACCTATTGGCTGCAACATTTGACGTACCCACTGAGCCCATCCGCGACCGCCTCCGCCCCGGAGAGACTATCACAATTTAGTTGTTGAGATTGTCATGTGTGAAATTGCCCTGCTTGGCGCTCCTGGCTGTATTGTTACTGTTGGGATCATGGACATAATTGCTGGTGGCTGACCCTCAAAGAGTGTTTTGATACGTTCTTCAGATTACGAATATCAGGCAGATACAATGTTATGAGTACTTTGCTTAACAAAAACTTTATAAATGGCCTTTCCGGTGATTGGCTTGAGTCTCTCTACGTTAGCTGGAGTACCGATCCGGAATCCGTACCGGAAGATTGGCAGCTGTTCTTCTCTGGGTTTGATCTGGGAACAGGGCATGATCGGGGTGTCCGGTCGCCTTTTGTGTATGATGAATCTCAATTGTTAAAAACATCCGGTGTCCAGTCGCTGCTCTATCGCTACCGTTCAATCGGTCATCTTCAAGCCTGTATCGACCCTCTTTCTCCCTGCTTGCTGGAACATCCTCTCTTAAACCTGTCCAACTTTGGTCTCAATCACTCCGATCTCGATGTGACGTTTACCACTCGACGCTATCTCAAACCACATGCCACGTTGCGTGAGATTGTTTCAACAATGCAGTCCACCTACTGCCGCGAGATCGGTGTTGAGTTTATGCATATTCAGGATCCAGTGGAACGACAATGGTTGATCGATAGGATGGAACCCTGTCGTAATCATCCAGATATTTCAGTTGATGACCGCTTGTATCTTTTAGAGAAGCTCCATGAAGCAGCTTTGTTTGAGTCTTTTCTGCAACGTCGATTTGCCGGGCAGAAACGTTTCTCGCTGGAAGGTGGCGAAGTATTGATCCCGGTGCTTGATGCAATCATCCGTAATTGTCCCATGTCTGGCATCAATGATGTTGTGTTGGGGATGTCCCACCGCGGGCGTTTGAATGTTCTTGTGCATATTTTGGGTAAACCGTATGAAAATGTCTTTGCGGAATTTCGTGACGCCCTGTCGCTCGGTTTTGTGGGAGATGGTGATGTGAAATATCACAAAGGGTATTCTGCGGAAATAAAACTTCCCAATGGACATATCCATCTGACAATTGCCGCTAATCCAAGCCACCTTGAGGCGGTCAACCCAGTGGTGGAGGGCAAGTGTCGTGCTCGCCAGGACCAGTGCGGCATCACCCGTACGAGCCATGTGCTACCACTCTTGATACACGGAGACAGCGCTTTTGCGGGGCAGGGCAGTGTCATGGAAACATTGAACATGTCTCGATTGGATGGGTATTGTACTGGCGGAACTCTTCATATAGTGCTTAATAATCAGATCGGCTTTACTACGTCGCCTCGGGATGCCCGCTCAACAAGGTATGCAACGGATGTCACCAAAATGCTGGCATGTCCGGTGTTTCATGTACAGGGTGAATCGCCCGAAGCGGCTTTGCACGCTGTGCGACTCGCTTTGGAATATCGTCAGGAATTTGGCCGTGATGTTGTGGTTGAACTAATCTGCTACCGTCGACACGGACACAATGAAGGTGATGAGCCCGCTTTTACCCAACCGCTCATGTACCGTCAAATCGCATCACGTCCTCCGGTGAACAGAATGTATTCCGACCAGCTTCGTGAGGACGGAGTTGCATTCAGCGTACTCGAAAAGATTGAACAGGATGTTGTCAGGCGGCTTGAAGAAGGATTTAAAAAGCCACCACAGGATAAAAGTATCGGTTTTCATGAAGCGTGGATTTCCGTTTCTCGTGAGTACCAAACTGCTGTTGTGGAGACCGGTGTTCCGGTTGAAAAACTTCTGTTGTTATCTCGGCGACTAGCCGAATTGCCGCCTGGCTTCAGCGCACATGCCAAGATCCATACTTTAGTGCAGAAACGCTTTGAATCGATACTTAAATCTACCGCTATAGATTGGGGTAATGCCGAGAGCCTTGCGTACGCTACGTTACTTGACGAAGGTGTTTCGGTGCGTATTTCGGGGCAGGACTCGCGGCGTGGAACATTTAGCCACCGCCATTGTGTTCTTCATGATATGAATGACGACAGTACCTACACGCCTCTGGTTTCAGTTGCCAGAAATGGAGCAATGTTTCAAGCCTGGGACAGTCTTCTTTCCGAATTCGGCGTGCTGGGTTTCGAGTATGGATATTCACTTGAGTCGCCCCACGGTTTGACCATCTGGGAAGCCCAGTTTGGTGATTTTGCAAATGGCGCCCAGGTTATTATCGACCAATTTATTGCTAGTGGTGAAACAAAATGGAACCGAGCAAGTGGGCTTGTGCTTTTGCTGCCGCATGGTTATGAAGGCCAAGGCGCAGAGCATTCAAGCGCCCGCATTGAGCGCTTCCTGCAGCTTTGCGCTGGTAACAATATGATAGTTGCCAATCCAACGACACCAGCGCAAATGTTTCATGTCCTGCGCCGTCAGATTAAACAGTTATTCCGTAAGCCATTGATACTCTTTACCCCTAAAAGTCTTTTGCGTCATCCGCGTTGTGTGTCTACAACGGAGGATCTCAGCATGGGCAAATTTCAAGAGCTGATTTCTGATGGCGCTGAAGTATCTTCCGTGCGTCGTGTTTTGATCTGCTCCGGCAAGATATTTTATGATCTGATGGAAGCTCGTGATATACATAACATAACCGATACGGCCATAATTCGTATAGAGCAACTCTACCCGCTACGCTATGACCTTATAGATAAAGAACTGGCAAGATATTCTGTAGACAGTAGTTTTATTTGGGTCCAGGAAGAGCCGGAAAATATGGGCGCTTGGCAGCATATCCGGCCAGGACTGGTTGAGCGGTGTCGCTCTCTTCGTTTCGTTGGCCGTTCCGCTGACTCGTGCCCGGCAGTAGGCTCTCATCAAATGCATGTCGAACAACAAGCTGCGATTATCAACATGGCATTTGGAATCTAAGTGTGTTGGTTTGTTAAATTGCTGATTCTCATTGAGCAATTCAGTTGACAACACGTCACGTGCTGTGTAAAAAAATACAACTAAATCAACCAAAAGGGTCTTCATGGTAAATCTGTTATTCATATCCAACAGTACCAAAATAGACGCGATCAGAAATGCACTTCAACCGTTCTTGAAGGTCAAGATAGATATTGTCGCTGATTTCGATTTTGGTTTGAAGGATGTTTTTGAAAAGCGTCCTGCAACGGTTTTTATCCAGGATCAGATTGCCGGGGTTACCGGTGAGAGTGTTGCTCGTCATATTCAGATGCTGCTTGGAGCCGGGTCTCCTTCATTCATCTATATGCATGAGGCGAGTTCCAAGGCCAAACAGATCAAAGGCCTGTTTGAGTACCTGATTGATTTATCACAGGCTGATGCAAAGATTGTGGCAGATATCCAGGCAACTCTCAAAACATTGTTAGGTCCCCAGTGGGAAAAAATCTATGTCCCCCCCCAAATGGATAACACTTCAATCGGAAATGTTGCTGCCGTACCTGACGACAGCAGCGCTTGTGCTGACCAGCTTATAGATGATCTTATCTCGGGCTTGGATGCTTTTGGAACAGCATCCTCCGGGAATAAATCCCCGACGCCCCGTTCCTCGGCGCAATTGGCCCCTGTAAACGAATCATTCCATGTGGTTTCATCACCCCAGGACCAATTGGCGGAGATGCTTGCCGAAACGCATCGGGAACAACTCACTCCGGAAGCGGCAACGGTAACAACGCAAGATTTACTCAAAGGTGCACAGGTACCAGATGCCACCCAGCAAAGGCGGCAACCGACTTTATCGAACCACCCGGAATCGCCAGTCTCTGTAGCGTCTTCCATTTCTGCACAACCGCAGCCTGTGCTAAAAGGGAAGGTAGCCCCTGACCCAAGTGTACATAAAAAGCCCGATGCCGACGTTACAGTACCTCCAGCTCCTCAATCAGTACCTGAAAACCGGCCTCTTCAGCAAGCATCACCGGCGGATTTTGTAATACTTGGGGAACATCCTGATGAAGTTGTTGCCCCTGAAGATCTTTTACGTGTTTTTGAGGGGAATTATTATTCACGTCCGGGGCGGGGGGGACGAAATGCGGCCATTGCCTTCGTTCTTGCGATATGTTTCGGTGGAGGTTTCTGGTATTTAAAGCAGAAACCTCAGCTTCTGGCGCACTTAATTGCGCCTTCTGATCATGCGGCTGTCGTGGCTACCGCAGGACGCCCGGCAGAATCTGCGATTACTATTCAGAAACCCGTGACTTCACCAGCGTTGAAGAGCAAGGCGCCGACATTACCTTCATTTATCCCTCAATCCGGTTTAGATAGTTCGTTTTCTTCACAGAAACCCGGGTGGGAACGCTATGCAGATGCTTCATTTGATTTCCGTATTTACCGCATCGCCGGCAGGATAAAGGCGCTTCAGGTGCTGGGAGTAAATAATCATGGCATCAGTGAGACAAAGATGAAGTCAATTTTGATAGAATTGTTAGGCGATGGAGAATACCGTGTGAAATCGCGCGAGCAGAAACTTGGTTATCACGTCTTGCGGGCTACTGTGGGGCAGAAAGCAGAACTGCTAATATATCGCAAAAAAACAACAATACGGGCGTTTGTTGTATCGCTTGACTGAATGATCACGTTGTTTAAGTTTGTTTTTTGTGATGGTGTAACTATCTTACAGCGACAGGTGATGAATGTCTTCATGTGCAGATCCAATTCTAATTTTAAACCGTGTTAGTAGATCACTGATACTCGTTTCTGTCCTGTCCTCCGTGTTAGGGGTTCTTCCCGCAAAAGCCGGAATGGACCCGCGCTTTGAGCTTGATTCTCAGACGTTAGGCGTGCCTGCGGCAACCTCGTCGAAAAAGGCCGATGCGAAGACAAAGAACCTCCACCGTGCTCGTAAATACAAGTATCATGTGCCTGTATCTGCCCAAGGGAAAGTACATGTTGTCAGGTCGGGTGATAATCTGTTCAAGATTCTCATGCGCGATTACGGGCTCAGCAATGCTGAAGCCGAGAAATTCCTCGAAGAAATACGCCGTGTAAACAATATTGCCGATATCAGGCGTATCAAGATAGGACAAAAAATTATCATCCCTCCGGTACGGCGCAGGGCTGATGGAACTATTAAGAGTCCTTCTCCGAAGCGGCTGGGTGACGGTGCCGCGGGTGTAATCGGTCAGTCATTCAATCTGGAGTCACCTGTAAGCCCACTTACAGAACATGAAGCCGTTGTCAAGGTTAGGCAGGTATGGGACAAGATTCTGCCACCTCTCAAGGGTGAGCAAAAACCGATCATCCTGAACTCTCCAACATTTTCATTGGCCCTGGACCCCCAGCGTTATCCAGTCTATGCTACCATGCATGCCGGAAAAATTCTCGTTGACCCAAACGCCTCCATTCCACCGCTGGTAAAAACACTTATAACGGAAAAGGACCCAGCGGTGCGGATCGTTTCCGAGTCGCCAGTGAATGGTAAACGTTTTCTGGCTGCTATGCTTGACTCGGCCGGTTTTTATTCCGTTGAAGAAAATTTTAGTATGGACTTCGGTACCGATCCAAAATTGACGATCCAATCCGATTTTAAAATAGAAAAAACCCCTGATAGCCTCATAAAACAAGACGTAGTTCTGCTGAATTCCGGGCGTGTTCCGCTCCCTTCGGTTCTTGGAACTTTTCTCAAAAAAGAAGGTTTTAAAGTATATGAACCATTTGCGTCGCTTCAGCCGGTTGTCCCTGCGGTGTCGCGACCGTTGTGCCAGATAACTGCAAAAAGTCAGACTGACATCATTGATGCTCTGCTGGCATCCATTTCCCTGACCCCCGACAAGGATCGACGTCTGGATGTATTCGCTGCCGACAATAACGGTATTTCGCTTGCGGTTAAAGCGGAACGGTACTTTGAACGTGGAGGGCAGCACTATGTTGTAACCCGCTTTGACGGGGATCCTGTTACCTATACTCTTTTTCGATTCCTCGAAACCAAGGGATTTAGGGTAACAATTCTCGAACCACGGGACGGTTTCCGTAAAATTGCAGAAAAGCTGCTGTCGAGCATGCAGATTCCGGGAGCATACACCCGGCACACGTTGGCAGGTGATGCGGGTGGCAATTATTCTCTTCAAATGTCGGGATTCAAGCTGGAGGGGAAGGGGCTTCCGGTTGGTGGGCTTTTTGTGACCGACCTGAAACTCGATCGTGTAATTCGCGACCTTTTACAGGAAAATGGGTACCACATCACTTCCAAGTGAAACGATTTCATTTTCTCAAAGATTCTGCTATAAACGCTCGTGTTCTGTTACGGGCGTTTATAGTTTCTAGTCACAATGCGATGGAGTTGTAACCGTATGAGTGTTAAAAAAGTAGGTGAATTATTAATTGAACAGAAGATGATCTCTCCGGAGCAGTTGCAGGAGGCGCTTGAACTGCAAAAGGTCTTTCCTGACCAGCCCATCGGGCAACTGTTGTGCAAGCTTGGTTTTATAAAGGAAAGTGATCTCAGTTTTGTCCTTGATCAAAAGAATAAACGCCGCAAACTGACTGATATTCTCCTGAAGGGGGAGCTGATTGATCAGCAAAAACTTTCCCATGCGCGGGAAGTCTCTAAACAGAGCAATATTACCCTCGAAAAGGCCTTCCTCAAGCTCCGCTATATCGATGAAGAACAAATGGCTCAAGCAGTGGCCAGCCAGTATGACCTGCCTTATGTCTTGATCAATAGTTTTGACCTGGACCTTTCACTTTCTCGTTATATCAGCGCCGTATATGCCCAGAAACAGCGCATTGCACCCATTTCAAAAATCGGCAATACGTTAACACTGGCAATGGCAGAACCTCTTAAAAACCATGATATCAGAGAGCTCGAAGATAGTATCCGCCTCAGGATAATCTCTGCGATAGCCACGGAAACCAGCATATATAAAGCTCTCAAGCGTCTCTATAATATCGATGTCGCCTCAATTTCAACCTCGGCAATGGATGAGGTGAATCTTGACATCGTTCCGGACAGTATTGACAAATTGCTTAGCAGGACGTCTGCCAGCGATGAACCGGAAGTTGAGGAAGAAACCAAGAAGGTTACAGAAAAAGATAGTGTCATTGTCAAGCTGGTTAACAAGATCGTGTATGATGCTTACATGAGCAAAGCGTCCGACATCCACATTGAACCCTATCAGGGCAAAAAGGATGTAGTCGTTAGAACCCGCATTGACGGACAATGTTCGATCTACCAGAAGATCCCGTATAAGTACAAGTTTGCTATTCCCTCTCGCATCAAAATCATGGCTGACCTTGATATCGCCGAACGCCGCAAACCCCAGGATGGCAAGATAGACTTTAAAAAATTCGGGCCTCTGGATATTGAACTGCGAGTAGCCACAATGCCGACAGTGGGCGGTCTTGAAGATGTGGTGATCCGTGTACTTGCCAGTGGTGAGCCGATCTCATTCAGCCAGTTGGGATTAACTGAACGAAACATGCGTATTTTTAATGAGGCCCTCAAGAGCCCGCATGGCCTGGTTCTTGTGGTTGGTCCGACCGGTTCGGGAAAAACAACGACGCTCCATTCTGGTTTGGCGCTTATTAACCAGAGTAACCGTAAGATATGGACTGCCGAGGATCCGGTCGAAATTACCCAGCCCGGGCTTCGTCAGGTACAGGTAAACCCCCGCATCGGTTTCACTTTTGCTGCAGCCTTGCGCTCGTTCTTACGTCTTGACCCGGATATCATCATGGTTGGCGAGATGCGTGACGAAGAGACGGCCAGTACCGCTGTAGAAGCATCGTTAACCGGTCATCTGGTGTTTTCAACCCTGCACACCAATTCAGCTCCTGAAACCATTACCAGACTTCTGGAGATGGGGCTTGATCCTTACAGTTTTTCCGACTCACTTGTCTGCATATTGGCACAACGGCTTGCCCGGCGGCTGTGTACCGAGTGCAAGGAAAGTTTCAACCCGGAAGAGTCAGAGGTTGAAGAACTTATTGAAGAATATGGCCGTGAAGATTTTGCCTTTACCGGTCTGGGGCGATCGGACGTAACCATGTTCAGGGCGGTTGGTTGCGATCGTTGTGGTCATACCGGCTATCGAGGCCGGTTGGGTATTCACGAGGTGTTGGAATGCACCGCGAAACTCAAGGGGTTCATTAAACGGCGGGCTGATACGGACTGTGTCCGTGATCAGGCGGCACTGGATGGCATGACCACCCTGAAACAGGATGGCATACTCAAGGTTTTGCAAGGTTTGACAGATATTCACGAAGTGCGTAGAGTGTGCATCAAGTAAGTTTTGTGCTATAAAATTGCTTGCATTCAACAGTTTGCCGTGGTATGTTTCATAAAATTTTTGTTCACGTGAAAGTGAGCTCACAAGGCTCACTTTTTTTGTTTTGAGAGAACGTATATGGCGAAAAGTAAAGACAGCATTTGTGAGCAGGTGGGTAAAATTGCCCGGCCGATTCTCGATTCAAAGCACATTGAATTGGTTGATATCGAATTTGTCCGAATGGGGAAAGAGGCTGTATTGCGCCTGTTCATCGACAAAGAGGGTGGTATTGCCTTAGATGATTGTGCCGACGTGAGTCATGAATTATCGGCCATTCTTGATGTTGAAGAGGTTATTACCTGTAATTACACGCTGGAGATTTCTTCGCCGGGGCTTGATCGTCCGCTCAAAAAGCCGGAGGATTATCTGCGTTACGTTGGTCGTTTAGTTAAGGTGCGTACATATGATCAGTTTCTCGATGATGCCGGCAACAAGCGAAAAACGTTTTTAGGTACCCTTGACGGTCTTGTGGACGGTTCAATCAGGATAACGCTCAGGGAAGGTCAGACTGCTTCCATTCCATTGGAGCGGGTAGCCAAGGCACATCTGGAATTCGAATTATGATTTCATTTACGTTAGCAAGGAGATACAGCCGTGGAAGCCACTATTAGTATCAAACATGCCATAGAGCAGATTGTAAAGGAAAAGGGCATTGACCGTAATGTCGTCATTGAGGCCATGGAACAGGCGGTGTTGACAGCTGCCAACAAAAAATACCGCAATACCCGTGAGCTCGAAGCCCGCTACAATCATGATTCCGGAGAGGTAGAACTGTTTGAATTTGTGGTTGTAGTGGATGAAGTTCAGGACTCCTACAAGGAGATCGATCTTGAGGAGGCAAAAGAAATTGACCCGGATGTCGAAATTGGCGACTCCCTGGGTGAAAAGCTTGATGCCAGTGGCTTTACCCGCATTGCAGCGCAGACAGCCAAACAAGTTATCATCCAGAAGGTGCGTGAGGCCGAGCGTGAGACCATCTTCAATGAATACAGCGACCGTCAGTGGGAAATTATCACCGGTATGGTGCGCCGTTTTGAGAAAGGTGAGCTACTGGTCGATCTTGGTAGAGCAGAGGCGGTTCTTCCGTCGAAAGAACAAATGCCGCGAGAAGTATATCGCCCAGGTGACAGGATTCGAGCCATTATCACTGAGATTCGCATGACGACCAAGGGACCTCAGATAATACTGTCACGTACTCATCCCAGTATGCTGGCCAAGCTGTTCGAAGCTGAAGTTCCCGAGATTGCAGAGGGAATTGTCGAGATCAATGCTGTTGTTCGTGATCCCGGAAGCCGGGCCAAGGTAGCAGTATCTTCAAATGATCGCGATGTCGATCCGGTCGGTGCCTGTGTTGGCATGCGTGGAGCCCGTGTTCAGAATGTGGTTTCCGAACTACGCGGCGAAAAAATAGACATAATTCCATGGTCGGAAGACATTGCCCGTTTTGCCTGCAACGCGCTGTCGCCAGCTCAGGTTTCCAAAGTGTTTGTGGACGAAGATAGTCGTGCTCTGGAGATTGTTGTTGCCGACGATCAGCTTTCTCTCGCTATCGGCAAACGAGGCCAGAACGTCAGTCTGGCTGCCCGTCTGACCGGTTGTCGTATTGATATCAAGAGCGAATCGAAGGTTGCCGAAGCTGAGCAAAATTTTGCCTCATTTGATGGCACCCAGTCGGGGGCAGAAGAGCCCGTGGAAGATGCCGTGATCACTGAAGAATTGGAAACAACGGAAACAGCCACCTTGGAAACAGCTGCCCAAAAGCAGGCTGAGTAGTCTGCGGGTATGCCCCGACATAAGCAACAGGATAAGCCGCAGCGTAGTTGTCTCGGGTGTCGTCTGGTCCGTGACAGGGATTCGCTGATTCGTTTTGTACTTTCACCCCAAGGTGAAGTCGTTCCGGATATTGAGTCCAAACTACCCGGCAGGGGAGCCTATACCTGTATCAGCGAGCATTGTCTTCGAACTGCACTCAAGCAGCGACAGTTCAGTCGAGCTTTTAAGCGTGAAGTGGCAACCGGGACGTCTGATGAAATGGTTCGACAGGTTGTCAGTATTATGCATGAACGAATACTGGGATATATCGGATTAGCCAACAGGGCCGGTAAAGTCATCTCAGGCGGTTCCATGGTCACTGATGCAATCAGAGGCGACCAAAAACCGGGTCTGATTTTGTTGGCTAAGGACGTCTCCGCTAGTATCGGGGATAAGATCGAATTGCTTGCCGCAGTCCATCAGATAGCGTGCATTCAGATCATGGATAAAGATGATTTTGGCGCCATTCTTGGTAAGGCACCCCGTAGTGCGATTGCCATTAAAGCCGGTGGATTTGTAGTACAGATGAAGCATGAAATCGAACGATACAGAAACTTCCTGGGGGAGGTGCAGAACCTATGAGTAAAATTCGTGTGAGTAACCTGGCTGAGAGGTTGGGATTAGAGACACGGGAAGTAATTTCCCGGCTCAAAGATATCGGTGTTGATGCTAAAACTGCTACTTCATTGGTTGATGAGGAAGTAGTTAGCAGGTTGGAAAACCCCAAGTCAATAGGAAGTGGTGCCGACGAAGTCAGGGTGACGACCACCATTATCCGGCGTCGTGCCAAGGTAGCGGCGGCTGAGCCAGCTGAAGAGGTGGCTGTAGTACTGGAAACGGCGGCGATTGTGCAGCCTGTCGCTGCTGAAATTCCTGTTGCCCCGGAAGTTCCGCCAGTTGTGGATACATCAAAGGTTGAAGTTGTGCCGGCGGCGGTCGTTATCGAAAAAGCGACTATTTCTGCTGAACCGAAGCCCGGCCCCAATCAAGCCCGTATTCTCGGCCGTATGGAAATTCCCGGCGTTACCAACCGTCCGACACGAGTAATGTCGGCAGATGCCCCGCCCACATCATCACTACGTCCTGCCGCATCCCGTTCGACCCCGAGCCGACCAGCTTCGAGCCGTCCCGGAGAAGCTCGTCCTTCAGCGCCTCGTTCAGGTGATGCTGACCAGAGGCGCCCGGTTCCGACTGGGGGGGCTACTGAAGCGGACCGTTCACGTATGAAGCAGGTACCGATTGCGCCGGCTTCTCCTCCGGCGGGCGATTCTCGCCGCCCAGGTCCAAAAAAAGAAGGTCCTACCTTTGGCCCTGATGCAGGAAAAGGTGGCAAGAAGAATGCCGCTCCTGCCAAAAAGAAGGAGCAACCGCGGAAGCAGGAAATTATCGAAAAACGTGAGCGAGTTTTTGATCCGGTATATAGGGGTTCAAAAAAACGTGGTAAAGAGCGTGTGTCTACATCTACACGCAGTACAGAGATTACGGTTCCCAAGGCTATCAAGCGTATCATCAAAATATCAGAAACAATCAGTGTGGGTGAATTGGCTAAGCGTATGGGTATAAAGGCCAATGATCTGATCAAGTCACTTATGAAGATGGGCATGATGGTGACCATCAACCACCCTCTTGATTTTGATACGGCTGTGATTCTGGCTGCCGAATATAGCTATGAAGTAGAAAATGTTGCAGTTGACCTGGACGAAATACTTGAATCGACTCCGGACGCGCCTGAAACCTTGGAGAAACGTCCACCTGTTGTCACCATTATGGGCCATGTCGACCATGGTAAAACCTCTTTGCTGGATGCCATCCGTGAGGCTAACGTTATTGCCGGCGAGGCAGGCGGGATTACTCAGCATATAGGTGCCTATGACGTGGAGCTGAAAGGGCGCAAAATTACCTTTCTTGATACACCGGGCCACGAAGCCTTTACCGCCATGCGGGCCCGCGGCGCTAAAGTAACTGATATCGTTATCCTGGTTGTTGCTGCCGATGATGGTGTTATGCCCCAAACGCGTGAGGCCATTAACCACTCTAAAGCTGCCGAAGTACCTATAATTGTAGCCGTTAACAAGATTGATAAGCCTGATGCGCGCCCAGAGAATGTCAAACGCGAACTGATGGAGTTCGGGCTTGTCTCTTCTGAATGGGGCGGTGATGCAACTATGGTAGAGGTATCTGCCAAGAAGCGCATCAATCTTGAGGAACTGCTGGAGATGGTACTGCTGCAGGCTGATGTAATGGATTTAAAGGCAAATCCTCATAAGTTGGCAAAAGGAACGGTTGTCGAAGCCAAGCTGGATAAAGGCCGTGGGCCGGTTGCTACAGTCCTGGTTCAGGAAGGTACCCTGAAAAATGGCGACTACTGTGTGGTTGGTGTACATTCAGGTCGCGTTCGAGCCATGCAGAACGACCGTGGTGAAAAGGTTCTGGAGGCCGGACCGTCGATGCCGGTTGAGCTTGTTGGTCTCTCTGGAGTTCCTGATGCAGGCGATGTCTTTGTCGCGATGAAAGACGAGAAACAGGCTAAGGAGATTGCAACCTTGCGGCAGATTAAACATCGCGAGGTTGAGCTGGCCAAGCATACCAAGCTGTCGCTGGAAGATCTCTACAAAAAGATTCAGAGTGGGGAAGTCAAGGATCTCAATGTTATCGTCAAGGGCGACGTGCATGGCTCGATCGAAGCCGTGGGCGAATCTCTGCGCAAACTTTCTACCGATGCAGTCAGGCTAAATGTTCTTCATTCCGCTGTCGGTGCGGTTACAGAAACAGACGTTAACCTGGCGGCAGCATCAAATGCCATCATTATCGGCTTCAATGTTCGGCCGGAAGTCAAGGCTCAAAACATGGCTGAGAAGGAAGGGGTTGATATCCGTCTTTACAGCATTATCTACGATGCGGTTGAAGATGTGAAGAAGGCCATGGAAGGTCTGTTGGCACCGACTCTCAAGGAAAAATTCCTTGGCCGGGCGGAAATCCGTGAGGTGTTCTCCGTACCCAAAATCGGCAATGTTGCCGGTTCATATATTTTGGATGGAAAAATGCTGCGTAATGCGCAGATTAGATTGCTGCGCGATAATGTTGTAGTCCACGAAGGCAAGCTTTCATCACTGCGTCGTATAAAAGATGATGTAAAAGAGGTTGCCAGTGGTTACGAATGTGGTATCGGCATTGAAAATTATAACGACATCAAGATAGGCGATATCATCGAAGCATTTGAGATAGAGAAGTTCGCTACCAAACTTTAATTGTATGGGCTGGGACCTGCGGTGTAGGAAATCTTTACCGCAAGTCCCTGACTCTGGAATATTATGAAGCATAAACGCTGCGACAAAGTTGCCGAGACCATTCACGAAACAATTTCTGCCATTCTGTCAAAGGGACTTAATGACCCAAGAATCGGTTTTGTCACAATCATTGCTGTTGATGTGACGGTTGACCTGCGCTTGGCGAAGGTTTTTTTTACCGTCATCGGGGATGATCTTGCCAAGAAAAACAGTGAGGCTGGTCTTAATAGTGCGAAAAGCTACATTCGCCGCGAATTGGGCAAGGTGCTCTCCCTGCGATTTCTGCCGGATATAATCTTTGCTTATGATCATTCGCAGGATTATGGTAACCGGATCGATACTATCCTGAGGGAGATAGACAAAGAGCATGATGGGGACACTACAGAAGATTGTTGAAGAAATAGGTAATAACCACTCCTTCCTGCTTACTTCCCACGAAGGGCCAGATGGTGATGCCGTTGGCTCTACGTTGGCCCTGGCCTCGCTTTTACGGAAAACCGGTAAAGAAGTGTATGTGTACTTCCGTGATCCGATACCGGAATTGTATAGTTTCTTGCCTGGTGTTGATGCTGTCTTCGCAACTATTCCCGATCGTGATTTCGATGTTGCTTTTGTGTTGGATATCGGTGAAGTGCGCCGCGCCGGCGAGGAGTTCTGCCGTTTTGGACGCATCGGGAAAACCATCAATGTCGATCATCATCTCGCCTGTGAATCCTTCGGAACCCATAACCTGATCGATCCCTCCGCTGCTGCTACCGGTGTGCTGGTGTTTCGTATTGCCAGTGTCCTCGGCTATTGTTTCGATATTGAAACGGCCCTCTGTCTGTATGTTGCCATTATTACCGATACAGGCTCATTTCGTTATTCCAATGCCAATCGTGAGGCCTTTGTCATTGCCGGTGAGATGATCGAGTGTGGCGTGAATGCTTGGGATGTGGCTGAGCAGCTTTATGAAAATCAACCCCGCAAGCGGTTGGAGTTACTGGCCCGTTGCCTTCCGACCCTGGAAGTCATCAAGGGCGGTATGGCTGCAGCGGTCACCGTTACGCTGGACATGTATGCTGATACCGGTGCTGACGCTGAATTGACAGATGGTTTCGTTAATTATCCCCGCTCCATCAAGGGGGTGGAGGTAGCGATATTTTTCCGTCAGATTGAAGAACGACGTGTCAAGGTCGGTTTTAGATCTAAAGGCAAGGTCAATGTGGCCATCTTTTCTGCTGCTCTGGGTGGGGGCGGCCATCATAATGCTGCCGGATGCACGGTGGATGGGACGCTTGATGAAGTCAAGGCCAAGGTGTACTCACTGATGGATGAAGTCCTTTGATCAACGGATTTATCGTTATTGATAAACCGGCCGGTATCACCTCGCATGATGTGGTCAGCCGTGTTCGCCGGATTCTCGGAACCCGCAAGGTCGGCCATACCGGTACTCTTGATCCTTTTGCTACGGGGGTTCTGCCGGTGGCGGTCAATGACGCCACCAAGGCCATACCTTTCCTCGATGAGGGTGTCAAGTGCTATGAGGCGGTCATGCAGCTGGGGGTGGCTACCGATACCCTTGATATGACCGGTATGATTGTATGTGAAGCTGATTGGCAGTCCGTTACTCAGGAGCGGATTGAATCACTGTTTAAGCGGTTTACGGGGCATCTCACTCAGATACCCCCCATGTATTCCGCCATCAAATGCGATGGCCAGCCCTTGTATAAACTGGCTCGTAAAGGCCAGGTGGTTGCGCGAAAAACACGTGATATAACAGTCTATTCCCTTGAATTACTCTCATTTGTTCCTCCGTTTTCAGAGTTCAGGGTTGTTTGTTCAAGGGGCACTTATGTCAGGACACTGGCCGATGACATAGGAACTGTGCTTGGCTGTGGAGCGGCATTGAAGGAGTTGCGCAGGACAGCGAGTGGTCCCTTCAGAATTTCAACATCATCAACACTTGATACCCTGGAAGAAGCCGTTCGACTTGGAACTCTCGGGACTCTGACAGTAAGTCCTTGCGCTGCGCTTGCCCACCTTCCTGAAGTCATGTTGAGCGCTGCCGGAATGATACACGTTAGACATGGACGGTCGCCTGGCTGGCAGGATGTAGCCGTAGCAACTCCATCAAAATATGAAGAAAATGCTTTCGTACGCCTTACGTTCAATGGGGATCTGATTGCAGTTGCTCAGTGCGTGGCGTGTGCGAATGCCGAATCACGTATTATTCTGAAGCGTGTGTTCATCTAAGTTAATGCTTTACATGCGGAAGCGGGTATGGTATCAATTTTAGCTTGCGGTTATGCCGCAAAGTAAATTTAAAATAAATACCTAGAGACGTAGAGTGTACATACAAAGGAGGTGTTAGCAGTGCTGGCAACCGAAAAGAAACAGGAAATCATCAATTCGTTTAAAAAACATGACAGCGACACAGGTTCTCCAGAGGTGCAGATTGCCATACTCACCGAGCGGATAACCTATCTCACCGAGCACTTCAAGATTCATAAGAAGGACCACCACAGCCGTAGAGGGCTGTTGAAGCTTGTCGGCCAGAGGCGTCGGCTTCTGGATTACCTCAAAGGCAAAGAGGTAGACAGGTACAAAACGGTGATCGAGCGACTCGGCATACGTAGGTAATAGATCGGCACTCTACCGGCTTACAGCCGCTAGAGTGCCTTTTTATTGTGAGTATGCCATATGTGAAAAGAGGGCTTTCCGGCCCTTTTTATTTTTGTTGGGGACGTGGGTAGAGTCCCATGCGCGTTCGGCATGGGGTTGTAGCGACGGCCCCAACGCAACAAAGAATGGAGAAAAGTATGGAACACGTTGTAAATATTGAGTTTGGGGGCAGGACCGTCACCATCTCCACCGGAAAAATGGCCAAACAGGCCAATGGCGCCGTGATGGTGAGAAGCGGGGATACAATGGTGCTGGTGACCGCCGTAGCCCAAAAGGAAGCTAAAGAGGGTCAGGACTTTTTTCCCTTGACCGTTAACTACACAGAAAAGGCATACGCCGGCGGCAAGATCCCCGGCAGTTTTTTCAAACGCGAGGCACGTCCATCCGATCCGGAAACGCTGATCTGCCGTCTGATCGACCGTCCGATCCGTCCGCTGTTTCCGGAAACGTTCCTCAATGACACCCAGATCATGGCAACCGTCGTGTCAGCAGACAAGGACAATGATCCCGGCATACTTTCCATGCTGGGTGCTTCTGCCGCCCTGATGATCTCCGATATCCCCTTTCAGGGCCCTATCGCCGGTGTCAAGGTTGGCCGGGTGGATGGCAAACTGATCTGTAACCCTTCAGCTGAAGAACTTCTGGTCAGTGACCTGGAAATAGTAGTTGCAGCAAGCCGCGATGCGGTCATCATGGTCGAAGGAGAGGCGAAATTCGTATCCGAGGCTGACCTGCTGGATGCGGTCTTCTTTGCCAAGGAAGCGATGCTGCCGTTGATCGAGGCCCAGGAAGAGCTGCAGAAAAAGGCCGGCGTCGCCAAGCGCGCAGTTGTACCAGTGACCGTGAATGAGCCGCTATTGGCCAAGGTACGCGCATTGGCCTTCGATCGCATGGCAGCCGCGGTCAAGATCAAGTCCAAACAGGAACGCCACAACCAGATCGACCTGGTTAAGACGGAAACCATCGAGGCTCTCAAGGAAGAGTTTGAGGGCAGTGCCAAGCAGATCAAGGGTTTCCTGGGCGATTTTGAATATGAACATGTACGCGCCGATGTCCTCGATACCGGTATTCGTATCGATGGCCGCGATACAGTCACCATCCGCCCCATCTCCACCGAAGCCGGCCTGTTGCCGCGTACCCACGGTTCGGCCCTGTTTACCCGCGGTGAAACCCAGGCCCTGGTTACCGCTACCCTTGGTACCTCCAGCGATGAACAGCGTATGGACTCCCTGTACGGTGAGTATCGCAAACGCTTCCTGCTGCATTACAATTTCCCTCCCTTCTCAGTGGGCGAAACCAGTTTCCGTCTGGGACCCGGTCGTCGTGAGATCGGTCACGGTATGCTGGCTGAACGGGCACTTTCGGCCGTTCTTCCCAATCATGATGATTTCCCCTACACCATCCGCATCGTGTCCGAGACCCTGGAGAGCAACGGATCTTCCTCCATGGCTGCCGTCTGTGGCGGCTGTATGTCGCTGATGGATGCCGGTGTGCCTATCGTTGCGCCGGTGGCGGGTATCGCCATGGGTTTGATCAAGGAAGGCGACAAGGTTGCCATCCTTTCCGATATCCTGGGTGATGAAGACCATCTGGGCGATATGGACTTCAAGGTGGCCGGAACTGCTGAAGGTGTTACCGCACTGCAGATGGATATCAAGATCGGCGGCGTTACCAGGGATATCATGCAGAAAGCCCTCAGTCAGGCTCGTGACGCCCGATTGCATATCCTGGGCAAAATGGCAGAGACGTTGGCTGCTCCGCGGCCTGAGATGTCGCCCTTTGCACCGCGCATCACAACCATCTGGGTCAAGACCGACAAGATCCGTGACGTCATCGGAACCGGCGGCAAGAACATCCGCAACATCACCGAAACCACAGGCGTTACGGTGGATATCGACGATACCGGCCGTATCAATATCGCCAGTACCAGCAAGGAAGCCTGCGATCTGGCAATTCAGATGATCCGCGGTCTGACCGAAGATGCAGAAGAGGGCCGTCTCTACATGGGGATCGTCAAGAAAATCATGGATTTTGGAGCCTTTGTTGAAATCATGCCAGGCACCGACGGTCTTGTGCATATATCCGAGCTTGACACCGCCAGGGTTAAGGTTGTTACCGACATCCTCAACGAAGGAGATAAGGTGTTGGTCAAGTGTATCGGCGTAGACAAGAATGGCAAGATCAAGCTCTCACGAAAAGAGGCAATGGGGTTGAATCTCGACGGTACAAAAGCTGCTGAGTAAGTTCTTCTGAGTTCCCCCGATGCAGTCGGGGGAACTGACTGCGGTGGTTTACAGCAATGTACATAAAAAAAGCTTTCCCGTGTCTTCAGCGTAATGTGCTGCACACGGGAAAGCTTTTTATGTTAATAACTTGCATTGTGTTGGCAAGTTAGTTTATTTGGGGTGGCCAGAGGGGATTGAACCCTCGTATGTACGAGTCACAGTCGTAAGTGTTAACCGCTTCACCATGGCCACCATAAATCTAATATTCTTAATAGCTCAAAAACAGCACCTAAGTCAAGCAGTTTTATCCGCAGCTCTGAACTTACTTGTTCGTATGGTATTGAGCTCGGTTTGCCAGGATCGAAAATGATACAATGGGTGAACCGGTTGCGACGAGAAAAATTCAGTGGGCTTCGGTCTAGGTTTTCGACTTCACCTTTTTCTTTTGCTTGAGTGACTCCTTCAGGCGTTTTACCGTTCGCTCGATCATTCGGTTATGGCTGCCGCATGGTGTCGTGTCCGAGGTTGGAACGCGCTGCATATACGAGCCATCCGATTGCATATCCCAGGCAGAGCATTGGTCAGACAGGTGTGTATCAAAAATTACCCGAAGCTCTTTCTTCAACTCAGGAGCCTCAACCGGACAAAGAACCTCGACACGCGCTTCTAGATTACGCTTCATGGCATCGGCGGAGGCGATGAAATATTCATCGGACCCGCCATTCCTGAAATAGTAAATGCGGGCGTGCTCCAGAAAACGTCCGACGACACTGATTACGCGAATATTATCTGACAAACCCGGAATTCCGGGCCGCAGACGACAGGTGTCACGTATGATTAGATCAACTTTTACTCCAGCCATGGATGCACGATAGAGCGCCTTGACAATGTCACCATCCTCAAGGGCGTTCATCTTGAACTGGATCAAGCCGCCACCGCTTTTTGCGTGTTGCATCATCTCTCGTTCGATATGCGCCAGCAAGACTTTCTTCAGCATCCGCGGAGCCGGCGATATCTTCTGATAATTTCTCTTGGCCATGAAACCGGTTGTCAGGTAATTAAACAGCTCGGTCACATCCTGACCGATGGTCTGGTCACAGGTCAGGATGCCGACATCGCTGTAGATGCGGGCCGTATCGGCGTGATAATTGCCGGTACCTATGTGAACATAACGACGAAGGCCTGAGTAATCCTGGCGCACGACCATAATCACTTTGCAATGGGTTTTTAAGCCGACCACTCCGTAGGTGACATGGATACCGGACTCTTCCATTCGTTCCGCCAACCTGATGTTGGTCGCTTCGTCGAAACGGGCCTTCAACTCAACAACCACCGCTACCTGTTTGCCGTTCTGTGCCGCCTGAACCAGGGCTTCAATTATGCGGCCCTGGCTGGCGGTGCGATAAAGGGTCATCTTGATGCCGAGCACCTTGGGATCGCCGGCCGCCTCACGCAGGAAACGTTCCACCGAGGTGGAAAAAGACTCATAAGGGTGCTGCAGCAGGATCGCGCCGACATCTCGAATGATATGAAATATGTTGCGTTGCGATTGTAACTGCGGATGGTCGATAGGATGGTGCGGCGGATCATGCAGGCGAGGATGGTCGAGACGGGTCAATTCAAACAGATCACGCATCGCCAGCATGCCAGAAACCTCGAAGACGTCATTCTCTTCATCCAGTTCAAGTTCAGATGCCAGGCGGCCACGATGAAGCGGCCGCATACCCTCGACGATCTCCAAGCGGACGATTGGCGCGAACTTGCGCTCCTTCAGCTCCGACTCGATCATCGCCATCAGATCATCGGCTTCCTCTTCATCTGTTTCAGTGTTGGCATTGCGGGTAACACGGAACAACTCGCATGATACAATCTCCATCCCCGGAAAAAGCATGTCAAGGTTGTTCAACATGACATCCTCAAGCCTGACAAAATGGTCTCCTTTTCCTATCCTGATCAGGCGGGGGGTGCCCAAGCCGACCGGCACCTTGACGCGGGCCAGAGAAACCTCACGAGCCCGTGGATAGCGCAATGCCACCAGCAGGTTGAGGGACAGGTTTGATATGAACGGAAAGGGATGGGCAGGATCAATGGATTGAGGGGTCAGGAGCGGAAATATATTCGTGTAGTAGAACTCACGGAGAAGTTTTTTCTCCTTGGGCGTTATATCTTTGTACGACTCGATCAGGATGTTCTTTTCTTCAAGCAGCTCAATAATTGCCCGATATACCAGCTCCTTGCGGGCCTCAAGTTCACGAATGACGGCATGGCATTCTGTTACCTGCTGGCGGGGGGGGCGTCCGTCGAGTGTCAGTTCTCTCAGACCGGCGCCGATCTGCTGCTTGAGGCCACCGATGCGTTTCATGAAAAACTCATCCAGATTGGCGCTGACTATTGCAACGAATTTCAGACGTTCCAGCAGTGGCGTGCGTAAGTTTTCCGCTTCACGCAGTACGCGCTGATTGAATTCCAGCCAGGTCAGCTCACGATTCAGATACCATTCACAATCAGTCAGATCAAACGAAGAGGTGGACTGCACCGAAGGGTCTGTCACGTCCTGTACAGCTGTTTCCGATTGCGAGGATTTCTGTTTTGCTGACTTTAGCTTGCTTGCCTTCAGTTTATTACTCTTCGCTTTGCCCGGTTTTGGTTTAGGAATCTTGACCTTGTCCGATGCTGGTTTGATCGTTGATTGTGCGGGGGCATCAAGACCGGCGGCGGATGAGGAATCGCCGTTGTTCTGGTCCTGATGAAAGTGGGGCATGTCGATTGTTTCAGATTTGGCCACAAGGGAACTCCCTGATCAAGAATGTTATGGATCTGAATACTACACTGTTTTTTTACAACTGCAAGTGTGTCTCAAGCCGGAGTTGCCAGATTGCCGACCGCATGCCTTTCCTTGAAACTGCCTATAAAGAACAGCTGAAATCGTCTTTAGTATTGCTAAAACAGCCTGTTTGAAGTAACGTCACAAAACATGAATGTGTATCAATTTGACTCATTGTGGAGGAATGAATGTACAGCCAACCGGGTAAGACCAAATTTCAGATCGATTTACGCCAGCATCTGCGTGACCAGAATATCAGCGGCAATATGGTGCACTTGATCTGCGAAATCGCCGAGGCCAGTAAATACGTGATTAATGCGGTTCGAACAGGTGATCTGGGTGTTGCCGGTACTTCCAATCTGTATGGTGAGGAACAGTTGGCCCTGGATGTACTTTCCGACCGCATCATGCGCAAGCGACTGCAACATTCCGGAGTGGTTTGCAACATAGCATCCGAGGAAATGGAGGAAATATTTCAGGTAACCAGCAATCCTCAGGGAATGTTCTCGGTTGCCTATGATCCGTTGGATGGTTCTTCGCTGGTGGACGTCAATCTGGCCGTAGGCACCATCGTAGGTATCTATCAGGGTGATGACCTGCTTCAGCCGGGACGCAAAATGGTCGGCGCCATGTATATTCTCTACGGCCCGCGGGTTTCCATGGTGTATTCGGTCGGCAAAGGGGTCTTTGAATTCACCATGAACCAGCTGATGGAGTACACCCTGACCCGTGAGAATATCCAGATGAAGCCATCAGGCGATATATATTCACCCGGTGGCCTGCGTAAGAAGTACAGCGAGGCCAATGAACGTTTTATCCGCTATCTGGAGGATAAGGGCTCGAAGCTGCGCTATTCGGGTGGTTTTGTGCCGGATATCAACCAAATCCTCATGAAAGGCAAAGGGGTGTTCATGTATCCGGCTCTCAATGATAGTCCCAACGGAAAATTACGCCTGTTGTTCGAGCTCAATCCGATGGCTTTTTTGCTGGAACAGGCCGGAGGATCTGCAACCAATGGCGAGATTCCCATACTGGACATCGTGCCGGACGGCTTGGATCAGCGTTGTCCCGTGTACATCGGCTGCCGGGAGGATGTGGACAAGGCCAGAGAATTTCTTGATGGGAGCTGTTAAGAATGACCGATGAGCGTGCTGCTGAAGATAAAGTTGGTGTTGCTTTACCGGTACAACGTCTCTGTAATGAAATTCAGCTCTTTGATCTGTGTGAGCTGGAAAGATGTTCATTCAAGCAAGGCCGATACTGTGCCAATGCGGAGCTTCTGACGGTTTTTGAAAAGATATCTGATGCTGAAGTGCATCGTCCCGAGATGTTAATCTCCGAAGGGCTGGAAGAAGGTGACGATCCCTGTGACGAAGAGTACGACGGGGCTTTTGAAGATGATGAGTTCGGAAATGAAGAAGGGTATGAAGAAGAGTAGCTAACGCGTCATGAACAGGGTAACGACTTGCAATGGGGTGCGGATGATTTCGCACCCTTTTTTCGTAGGCCAGTCATAATTTATGTGAATTCAGTGGACCCGCTGCCGGTGTGTCAAATGAAATGTTTATTGGCGCACTCTTCCCATTGGCTGCGTGAAATTGCAAGGAACAGGTCTGCAAGTTTGGGATCGAACTGGCTTCCACGGAACTTTTTGACCTCACTGGTAACGGCTTCGAAAGGGAGTGCTCTGCGGTAGGGGCGATCGGATGTCATGGCATCCAGCGTGTCTACCAGTGCGAAGATGCGGGATCCGACCGGAATCTGATCGCCCTTGAGGCCTTTGGGATACCCGCTTCCATCGTAGCGTTCATGGTGAGTGAGGATGATTTCGGCCGGGCCTTTCAGAAATGCGATTTCAGACAGAATTGCGTAGCCGATTTGAGGGTGTTTGCGCATTTCAACCCACTCTGTGGTATCCAGTTTGCCGGGTTTGAGGAGGATGTTGTCGGATATGCCGATTTTACCGATATCGTGGAGTAGAGAGCCTTTGGCGAGTTGTTCCAGTTCTGTTCCTCTGATGCTGAGCTTTCCTGCAATCAGGGCCGCAAAATTCATCACCCGTTCCGAGTGTGATCCGACCTCTTTTTCCCGGGCGTCAAGAGCTCTGACGAGCGCCGTCAACGTGTTGTTGTAGGCATCATTCAGCTCGTTCATGGTGCGGCGGAGTTGTTCCGTCTGTTCCATGACCTTGAATTCGAGGCTGACCTGATAGTTCTTTTTTTCGATAGCCAGGCAGCGTTTCTCGATCAGGTTGCGAACCGTCAGCATGACTCTGCTGATGCCGAAGGGCTTGGTAAGGTAATCATCTGCGCCAAGATGGATGCACTCCAAAGCGGTATTCATATCCGACAGGCCCGTAATCATCAGGACAGCGATCTCGGAATCAACCTTCTTGAGGTCTCTGAGGAGGTCAACCCCGCTTCTGCCAGGCATCATGATGTCGGATATGACCAGATCGATACGCTGGGCTCCCAGCACGGCAAATGCTTCATCCACATTGGCCGCCATGTGGCAGATATAGTTTTCCTGCTGGAGGGCTGAGGCAAGCAGATCCCTGATCATTTCCTCATCGTCAACTACCAGTACATGTTCATTCATGGATGCTCTCCGTGCTGGCTGGTGAAATCCGACCGATGCCGTTTTTAACAATGCGTGTCATTTCCGCAGGATTGAATGGTTTCATGATAAAGGGTATCCGTTCGCCGGGAAAATCGCTGGCCCTGATGTGACCATCCGCATAGCCGGACATGAAGACAATGTGTAAATCTGGCTGTATGTCACGCATCAATTTTGCCATTTCGGGACCGGTCATGTCGGGCATCATGATATCAGTCAGAAGCAGATCGATATTATCCGAGAAACGCTCGAAAATCTTCAATGCCTCCAGCGGTCCCGAGGCGGTCAAGACGGTGCACCCCTGCGATCTGAGTGTGAGAGCCGCCATGTCGAGCACAGCCTTTTCATCCTCGACGATCAGGATCATCCCGGATTCAGCTGACGGCTGCATAGTCTGAAGCGCTTCTCGGGGTGACGTATCCAGCTCAATCTCCTCCTGCCTGGGGAGAAATACGCGGAATTCCGATCCAATCCCGATTTCACTCTGAACCTGAATGTAACCGCCGCTCTGTTTAACAATGCCATACACGGTAGCCAGACCGAGTCCGCTCCCGTTTCCCAGCTCCTTGGTGCAGAAAAAAGGTTCGAATATCCGTTTGATGCATTCCTCGGACATGCCCATGCCGCTATCCTTGACAGCGATCATGATGTATGAACCGATTACGGCCCCTTTGTTTTCGCGAACAAATACATCATCAAGTACCCTGTTGGCGGTCTCTATGGTTATGCTGCCTCCACTCTCAAAAGCGTCGCGGGCATTGATAACCAGATTCATGATGATCTGCTCTATCTGGCTCGGGTCGGCTTTAACCAGACCGATATCAGATGAAAGATGGGTAGCGAGTGAGATGTTCTCGCCAATCAGGCGACACAGAATCTTGTGCAAGCTGGCAATAAGACTGTTGATGTTGAGCTGTCGTGGCTCAAGCACCTGACGACGTCCGAACGCCAGCAACTGTCGGACAAGGGTTGCAGCGCGTTCACCTGCGTTCAGAATCTGTTCTACCTCTTTATGCATCTGGTCGCTGCTGCTGATCTTCTGTAGTACCAGAGTACTGTAGCCGTTGATGACCGTCAGCAGGTTGTTGAAATCGTGGGCTATGCCGCCTGCCAATTGGCCTATTGCCTCCATTTTCTGGGCCTGGCGGAGCTGCTCTTGTGCCGCCTTGCGCTCGATGTCTGCTCGTGCTCCGTTAATGGCCAGGGCACACGTCTGGGCATAGTTTTCCAGCTCATTGATATGAGACGTATGATAGCCGCCGCTGCGATTGGCCAATCCGATCATGCCGACCGCGACGGTGCCAATCTTGAGCGGCATCCCGGCAAAACAGGAAAAATGTGGTGCGCAGACGGCGCACGAGCAACCCGCCCAGCGATTCTCCGCCGGCGAGTCCACAATGATGACCCTGTCTTCGATAAGCGGGGCCAGAAGCAGGGAATGATGACGTGGAAACAGATAGTGGCCATGGCGACGGATTTCATATTTGATGTCACGGAATACGGCCTCTTCGGAAATGGAATCGAATGATGCCAGTGACAGCGACAGAATACTGGCATTTCCATCCGGCAGGATTTCATACAGCACGCCAAAGGGCGAGTTGGTGATCGTCATGCAGGCATCGATGAGGATTTGGGCCATCTGATTGATATTGCCGGTTTCGATAAAGCGCAGATTTGCAGCGGTAATTGATTCAGAAAGCATGAGGCTGCGCTGTTGGCGTTCCTCCGCAGCCTGATAGAGTGCGCTGAGCTCTGGCATGGTGTGCTGGATACTGTTATTTATGGAAGAACTTTCCGGGGACATGGTGCGTAACGTCTCTTTCTGTCTACAGTATATTCTGCAAAAATAATAAGTTAGAAGATAAATCGTTGGCGCGCGTAGCCCGTGTGTCCAGGTAATGTTTGCTAAAACCTACCACCCAATTGCCATGTTTTCAAGTGGCATGATCTGTGATATATTTTTAACCAAGCATTCCAGCCTGTTGTAGCAGCCAAATCCATATCTGAAAGTAGTGACTGATGCTCCAGGAACGGCCATTGCTGCTCCCATTTCTGGCAATGGCCACTGGTCTGGTTATCTCGGATCAGTCCGGTTTTCTGCTGCCATACTCTGCTCTAGCCGCGACCTTTGTCTGTCTTGTCCTTTCAAGCCTGATCAGGTGGCGGCCACCTTTTGTGATCTGCACGGCCCTGTTTTTTTGTGTATGGGGCTTTTGCGCCCTGACTTCATGGGAATCTCCACCGTCACCCCCCTGTTCCATAATCTACCGTGCGGGATCTACGCCGGTTACCGTAGAGGGCATCGTGCAGGCCCGTCCGGTTATTTCGCCTGCCGGAAATAATCTTGTAATCCGCACGGAACACGTTTTTCGTGATGGGCGCACCGAGCCGGTCTGCGGTGATCTGATGCTGTATGTGGCCGAAGGCGATGTAACCGTGAACAGGGGAGATAGAATCCGCTGTGTAACGAGGATTTCCGTTCCCCAGCGCCTCGGCCTGCCGGGCGAGTTTGATTATCCCCGCTATCTGGCGTTTCAGGGGATTGCTGCCACCGGTCGGGTAGCATCGCAGGATGATATCGTTCTGATTCGGTCTGCTGTCATGGATTCTGTTCTGCGTAGGGCGGATCTGACGGCCCGACATCTGGGCGATGTGATACGCGCATCCGTAGCCGATGAAAACGTTTCGTCGGTTTTGACTGCACTTCTGATCGGTGATCAGAAACGGATACCGGTGGAACTGGCCGATGCCTACACCCGGGCCGGAGTCAATCACATCCTGTCTGTTTCCGGATTTCATGTCGGCATCATTGCGTACTTCATCGTGATGATCTCCCTGTTGCTGGCCCTTCGCTCCGAAGGACTCGCCCTGTACTTCAATCTTCGCAAAGCGGTGTTGATACTGACGGTACCGGCCATGCTGCTGTACCTGCTTCTAACCGGATCTGCTCCGGCTACTGCCCGCTCGGTCATCATGCTGGCCGCCTGTGTACTTGCCCTGTGCGCGGAACGTGAGACCGATCCGGTCAACGCCCTGCTGCTGTCGGCTTTTCTGCTGTTGGCCATACACCCGCCTACACTCTTCGATGTCTCGTTTCAACTTTCCTTTCTGGCTCTGTGGGGGATTGTGGTCATCGTGCCGCCGGTCATGGAAAAGATCGGTGTGATCAAGCGCAGTTGGCTGCGTTCCCTGGTCCAGTTTGTCGTTGCCTCCTGTGCGGCCACCTTTGCGACTATTGTGCCGGTGCTGTTCGTCTTTAACCAGGCCTCACTGAATGGTATTCTCTCCAACTTCCTGATTGTGCCGCTGCTGGGGTACGGTGCCGTCCTGGCTGGATTCTGTGCCGTGCCGTTCATCTACCTGTCCCTGCCGGTCGCCCATCTGCTGCTGGGGATGGCTGCCAAGCTGGTACAGCTGTCCAACTGGTTGATCGGCCTGTTTGCTCGTCTGCCGGTTGTGCATTTCCAAGGCATAACCGCTTTGGATATGCTGCTGTTTGTTTCCGTGATGTGTGTACTGACCTTTCTGCGTGGCAAGGCTGCCAAGACTGTGCTGTGTGTGTCGCTGCCGGTCTTTGCCGTTGCATTCCATGTATTCGCCCCATCAGCCGCCGATGGGCGCCTGCATGTCACCATGCTCAGTGTCGGGCAGGCCGAATCTTTGCTTGTGCGACTGCCCGACGGTAATACCCTGCTGGTGGATGGGGGAGGGTATCTGCATGAGAACGGACACGACTTCGGTGAGCGCACTCTGGCTCCAGCCCTGTACAAGCTCGGTGTCCGGCGGATCGATGATCTGATACTGACCCATAGCCATCCCGATCATATCGGGGGACTGCCCTATGTGGCCCGCATGATTCCGGTCGGCAGGTTCTGGGAATCTATTGCCGGCGGGGATGGTGATGGCTATGAACAACTGCGATCAGCTCTGGAGCGTAACCATGTCCCTGTCTCCAGGCTTGCGGCCGGGGACAGAGTTGATCTGCCGGCCGGTGTCAGTATTCACGTGCTGTCACCCCGTGTAATAGGGCAGCGGGCTGGATTGGCACGGGATGAGATGGGTATGAATGAGGATTCCCTTGTGTTTCGCCTGGAGTATGGCTCATTCAGCATGCTGTTCATGGCAGATGCCGGATTTCCGGCCGAGGATCGCATGCTGGCCGGGGATGCTGAACTGAACGCTACCGTGCTGAAAGTTGGCCATCATGGCAGTCGCTATTCCACCTCTGACGCCTTTCTCGACCGGGTTGCCCCAAAAGTGGCCCTGATTTCTGCCGGCCGGGGCAACCGTTTCGGGTTGCCGTCAGCCCGCACGCTGGACCTGCTTGCCAGACGAGGTATCCAGATCTACCGCACCGATCTGGATGGCAGCATTGAACTGATCAGCGACGGTACTACCTGGAGTGTCACAACCCCCTATCACCGAGAATAGGATTGGCATTCCATCCGCTGCCAAAGACCGTTTGACATAGCCCGCGTTAATGCGGTAAAAAGATGCATTAATCCATCTCTCACACCAAACTGGCAAACCTTAATGGATAAGATTCTGATAGTCGAAGACGACCTCTTTTTCCGTGAGATGCTCTCTAACGTCCTCACAGCCGAGGGCTACGAGGTCGATGCCGCCTCCTGTGGTCTAGAGGCCTTTGAGATGATGACCGAACACCGCTATGGGCTGGTGATTACCGACTTGATCATGCCTGATATCAGTGGTATGGAAATCCTTTCGCGTGTCAAGGAAAACGACCCGAGCATCGATGTCATCATGGTTACCGGCAATGCAAATCTCGAATCAGCCATCTTTGCCTTGAAACACGGTGCCCGCGATTACCTGACCAAGCCGGTCAATCATGTTGAATTTCTGCATTCGGTTGCCCAGTGCATGCAGCAACGCCGCCTGCTGGATGAAAACGAAGAGCTCAAGAATATGCTCAACCTGTTTCAATCCAGCCAGACCATCGCCGGATGTCTCGAACTGGATCGTGTGTATCACCTGATGGTGGATGCGGTCTCGCGGGAGATCGGCGTCAGCCGTGCGTTGGGGCTGTTTCAGGTTGACGGCGGCCTGGAGCTCAAGAATTTCAAAGGCCTAACAGGCGACGTGGCACAGCAGTATTGCGACACCCTGCAGGTCAGCATATCCAGGCATCAGCACCATAATCGCCTGATGGCTAAAATCAAGCTGCCTGAACCGGTAACGAAGAATGTCAACCTCGATATACACGAGGCCTACCTGATCTTCGTGCTCAACAAAGCCACCCTGCTGGGTGTTGTCGTCGTCTTTAACGATCCTGGCCAGCAACTGCCGGATTTTGGCCCCTTCAAAAAAAATATCCGCTTTTTGTTGGAGCAGTCAGCTCGCGCCTTTCAGAACGCCGAAAATTATACCCTGGCAAAGGATATGCTGTTCATCGATGACCTGAGCGGTCTGTTCAATCATCGCTATTTGGAGGTCGCCCTCGACCGGGAGCTGAAACGGGCCGAACGCTATGCCTCACAACTGGCAGTTTTGTTTATGGACCTGGACTCCTTCAAGAAGGTTAATGATACCCATGGCCATCTGGTGGGCAGCCGCGTACTCAGGGAGATGGGCGACCTGTTGAAAAAATCGACCCGCGAGGTGGATGTCGTCATACGTTATGGTGGTGACGAATATACCATCATCCTGGTGGAAACCGGTGCTGAAACCGCCGGGATTGTGGCCGAACGTATCCGCTCACAGGTGGAAGCCCATGATTTTCTGGCGGCGGAGGGCTATGCGATCCGTCTGACCTGCAGCATAGGCTATGCCTGCTGCCCGGAAGATACCATGTCAAAGCAGGAACTGCTGGATATGGCCGATCAGGCCATGTATATCGGCAAGGCCGGTGGCAAGAACTGTGTCGGCCGATTTGTCAAACCCACCTGACGTTGTTAATACCTGTATAAAGTGTCCGTCCGCCTGAGCCTGCTTTGGGCGGCGGACTTTATTTTTTTATCTACTAGCACAACGAGGAAATCATGGCCATCACAGCAATCAAAGGTTTTAACGATATCCTGCCGTCAGAATCCGGCCGTTGGCAGCATATTGAACAGGCCGCCCGGAGCGTATTCGAGCGGAACGGTTTTTCTGAAATCCGGGTTCCGATCATGGAAAAGACCGAACTGTTCTGCCGTTCCATCGGCGATGCCACCGATATCGTCGAAAAGGAGATGTATTCCTTCATCGATAAAGGTGAAAACGCCATAACACTGCGGCCCGAAGGCACGGCCGGTGTCATGCGTGCCTTCATCGAGCATAAACTCTACGCCCAGGACCCGGTGGCCAAACTGTATTACCTGGGGCCGATGTTCCGCTACGAACGCCCCCAGAAGGGGCGCTACCGCCAGTTTCACCAGATCGGCGCCGAGATTACCGGCGTGCACGACCCGCTGGCCGATGCCCAGGTGCTGAACATGCTGGTGCAGTTCTTCCGCGACATCGGTCTGGATGAGCCACAACTGCAGGTCAATTCGCTGGGCTGTCCCGATTGCCGCCCGGCCTATCGCACCACCCTGATGGCCTTTCTTGAACAACGCGCCGATGCGCTCTGCGAGGACTGCCGCCGCCGGATGACAACCAACCCGTTACGTGCCCTGGACTGCAAGGTGCCGGGCTGTATCGCGGCCACAGCCGGTGCGCCGTCCATGCTGGATAACCTCTGCACCGGCTGCTCCGATCACTTCGCCAGCGTCAGGCAATATCTGGATACCACCGCGACGCCCTACAGCATCAACCCCCGCATGGTGCGCGGACTGGATTACTACACCCGCACCACCTTCGAGATGGTCACCGGCCTGCTGGGCTCCCAGTCGGCCGTGGCAGCCGGCGGACGCTATGACGGCCTGATCTCGCAATTGGGGGGGCCGGCCATCCCGGGTATCGGTTTTGCCATGGGCGTCGAGCGGGTGGCGCTGCTGCTGGGTGACAAGGATTTTGCGCGCCAACCGGACCTGTTCATTGCTACTCTGGGGGCCGGCGAACGTGGTTTCGCCTTCCGCTTGCTGCATGACCTGCTGCAGCTGGGGCTGAGGGTGGAGATGGACTACGAAGGCAAAAGCCTCAAAAGCCAGATGCGCCGGGCCGACAGGCTGGGGGCGCGCTACAGTGTCGTCATCGGCGAGAACGAGGTGTCCTCGGGCCGGGCACACTTCAAGCGCATGGCGGATGGAGAGCAGGTTGAGGTGATGCTGATTGCGGAACATATTAAACAAACATTATAGTATGAATAAATCGATGGGCAATTGGAGCTATTCTTGCTTACTCATGGAAACCGTACATGGGGTGTGATCGATGAATATCAACTATAAACAAAATGGATTTACGTTGATTGAACTTTTGATCGTAGTCGCGATCATTGGCATTCTTGCGGCCATTGCTATTCCCCAATTTAGTCAATATCGTATCAATGTATTCAATTCAAGCGCAATTTCTGATTTGCGTAATTTGAGGACTGTGCAGGAAAGCCTCTTTACAGAGTACCGTCGCTACGGAGCGACTGCTGTAGGAAATCTTCCTGGCCCAGGTTTAGATGTAGGTGCCACCATTATTGGCCCCGGGTCTGCTGTTATTTCAACTACAGATATATTGGGTGTTCCGGGTGGATTGGTATTTCAAGTTGGAAGTAATGTCACTATTTGCGCAACTACGGTGCCACTTACCTTTACAGCTTATAATGCCGTTGCCAAACATCAGCGGAGTGATTCCGCTTTTGGTATTGACACCGACTCGACTTTATTATTCAAACACAGCAATTTCCCCGCAGCAGCCACAGCTTTGGGTTACAGTATTCAGCCAACCGATGTCCCTTCTCCAGTAATCGGTGCCATTGAATTCACTCCCGCTCTTGGTTGGTATCCTTTGTGACATTAATTGTCAGCTTGGTTGACGTTTTTTTGCCTGTTGTGGAGCCAGATAGAATAGTGGAACGTTTGTATTAGTAATAATATCATGTTGTTAAAGAGTATTTTGATTTTGGTCTTGATATTGCTAAATACTTGGTAACCTCACAACCAAGCTCTGATTTCAGAGCACAAACCACGAAAGGAGAAACATCATGTTAAACAGGTTCAGAAGTAACGAAGGTTTCACCCTGATCGAGCTTTTGATCGTCGTCGCGATCATTGGCATCCTGGCGGCTATCGCTATCCCGCAGTTTTCCGCATACCGAGTAAAAGGTTACAACAGTGCTGCAGTCTCAGACCTTAAAAACATTGCCACTGCTGAGGTGTCATTCGGTGAAGTAGCAAATGGTTGCTTTGTATCGACTGCCGCTGGTGGTGTACCAGGAGCTGGTGCTATTTTAACTGGACCAACTTCTACTCCAATCGCTGTTGCAATCGGGGCATTGAACACTATAGACCCGGTCACAGCACAAAGCTTTCCGATGCAGCTTTCGGCTGGTGTAGGTCTTGGGATCAATACTTCAGCCGCATCTTCCGACTATACCATGGTGACTAAGGCGACGGGTGGTGACAAATGGTACGGGATGGACTCCACTCCGAATGCACAGATGGGATCACAAGGAACAACAGCGTCACGTGGCGTTGCATTGGTAGCTGGCGATATTCCGGCCGCTACTGCTGCTGCTAATGACTTTACTGGCGTAACTCCTGCGGGTGCAGGTGCTGTTGCTTGGATCGCAATGTAGGAATTATGTTATTCAGTTAGTTATGATAAAAATGCCGGGGTACACTACCCCGGCATTTTTATGTGGTATGGATGTGCCGGTACTCCACAAATGGAGCGCTTCCACCTCAACATTGTGGCCGGAACAAATGTCCCATGCAACCATATCAATCCCTCAATATGGAGATGTCATGATCCATTTTAATGAAATTTGCAAGACCTACCATAGCGAGCGACGCCGCACGGTGTTGGCGGTGCGGGGACTGAGCCTTCAAGTGATGCGGGGTGAAATCTATGGCTGTATTGGCCCCAACGGGGCCGGGAAATCTACCAGCATCAAGCTGTTGTTGGATCTGATCCGCCCCGACAGTGGCAGCATTACCATTAACGGACTCCCCGTGTCGAACGAGGCTTCCCGGGCCAGTGTGGGCTATCTGCCGGAAAACCCCTATCTCTATGATTTTCTGACGGCCCGTGAGTATTTGGCCTATGTCGGCAGGTTATCCGCCATGTCACCCGCTTCTATCCGCTCTCGTAGTGATGAACTGCTGGCCAAGCTGAAACTGGACCAGGCCACAGGCCGCAGGATCAGCGGCTACTCCAAGGGAATGCAACAACGCACAGCCATCGCTGCATCCCTAATCCACGACCCTGATCTGGTGGTGCTTGACGAACCGATGAGCGGACTGGATCCACTAGGCCGCAATCTGATATTCAACCTTATTGCCGAGCTGAAACAGCAGGGGAAGACAGTCTTTATCTCCTCCCATGTACTGACTGATATCGAGCGGCTCTGCGACCGAGTGGGGATCATTGTTCAGGGGCGGCTTTGCCATGAAGGGAATGTGCCTGAGCTGGGGATGCCTCTTGATGAGCTGTTTTTACAGGTGGTCAACAACATTGGTGTGGATGAGGTGAAATGATATGCTGCGAGCTGTAATATGGGTGACATTTCTGGAAGGTATCCGCAGTCGGGCGGTCTATGGCATAACCTTGCTGGCAGGTTTGATGATGGCTTTTACCGTAATATTATGCAGTATGATCATGCGGGACGTGGGAAAAGTTGCCACAGATTTTACCCTGACTACTGCCACTTTCGCTACACTCTTGGTGGTACTATTTGTAGGTATAACAATACTTGCCCGGGATCTAGAGCGTAAAACGGTCTATGTTGCTTTATCCAGGGGCGTGCGTCGTTCCAACTATATTGTGGGCCGTTTTCTTGGATTGGCGCTGCTTCTGGCACTGATCGTAGCTATGCTGCTTTTTGCCTCGTTGGTAACATTGCTGCTAGTCAAACAGATGTATAGTACTTTTTTTGGTACGGTGTCCCTAGGGTTGGTGGCGGTGGCTCACCTGTTCGTCTTCGTCCAGATGGTGCTTATAACCGCTCTGAGTATTCTGTATTCATTGGTTACCAGCAGTTCCTTTATCACCTTCATGTTGACCGCCATTACCTGGCTGATCGGCTCCAGTACTCAAGAGGTGAAACGTTTGGTCGAATCCACCGATCCATCCCAAATTGCACCGATTACCAAGTGGTTGGTAACAATAGCATATTATCTATTCCCTAATCTTGCTCTGTTCGACTTGAAGTCTGCAGCTGCCCATGGACTGACCGTCTCTTTTCCTCACCTCGGTTTCGCGCTACTCTATGGGCTGGGGTACGCCGTGGCTGTATTGTCACTGGCGGTGATACTGTTCAAACGCAAGGAGCTGACCTGATATGCGGCGGGCAAGCGGCTTCATACCCCTGATTACCTGTTTTTGTGCCGTGGTCCTCTATCTTAACATGCTCCCAATTGCAATGGTAGAGCGCCCCCGTTATGAACAACTATTTACTCTCCCTACAAATGTCCTTAAGATCGTCAGCCCCCAGTTTAAAGAGGTGGCGGCCGATTTCGCTTTTTTGAATGCACTTACCTATCTGGGGGAGGCCCGACCCCAGTCTGATACCCATCGATATCTCCCTCAGCAGTACGATTGGGTCCTTAGCACCTTGAAAAACGCGGTGGCCCTTGATCCCTATTTTATTGATCCTTACAATCTGATGAACTCTGCCCTGATCTGGGACCGTTACAAGCTGGTTGAAGTGAACGACCTTATTGCCAAGGGAGCCGACATTCGCACTTGGGATTCTTTTCTGCCGTTTTTTGCCGGTTTCAATTACTATTACTTCTTGGACAACAGTGACAAGAGTTTTTTCTATCTTAAAGAGGCTTCAAAACGGCAAGGCGGCAATACATTTTATGATTATTTAGCGTCGCGGGTGGCCTTTAAAGCGAATAAAACTGAGGTGGCAATATCATATCTGGAAGATCAGATTTCCCAGGCAAAGATGATTGGGAGAGAGAACACCGTGGAACCCCTGAAAAAGCGCCTGGAAGTGTTGAAAGGCATTCGGCAGATTGAGGTGGCGCTTGAGTCGTACCGCAAACTCTTTGGTAAGTTGCCGGCGTCTGTAGCGGAACTAAAAACAATGGGCCTGTTACCAACGATCCCTCATGAGCCAAGCGGCGGAAAATATTACATAGATTCCGAAGGGCGAGTGCGGTCTGATAAGGATCTGAAATAAATCGTCTCGTACCAAATTGAATGAAACATGCTTTTAACCGCGGGTAATAAAATGGGGCATTTTCACTAGAAAATGCCCCATTTTATTACCCCTCAATCCTCGGAAACAAAGCTTCCGCCTTGGTAATCATGGTCCCCGCCGTGAGACCACCCCATTGCAGACCTTCCTTGGTAATCTCTTCCTTCCATCCCAGTGAGCAGAGCGCCTTTTCAGCCGTTGCCGGCAGAAACGCCGACAAGATGCAGTGCGTTATGCGCTGTGATTCCAGCAGGCAGTACATGACCGTTGCCAGTCGCTCCCGGTTGGCCGGGTCCTTGGCCAGGGTCCAGGGAGCCGAGTCGTCGATGTATTTGTTGCCGGCCGAGATGACCTCCCAGATGGCCTGCAAGGCCTTGCTGAAGGCCAGCTCATCCATCAGCCGGTCTAGCGTTGTTACCATTTCGGTTGTCTTGTTCATCAGGGCCGAGTCTGTTTCGGTCAGCATAGCCGGTGCCGGCAGTACGCCGTCGAAATACTTGACGGCCATGGCGGTGGAGCGGCTGAGCAGGTTGCCGATGTCATTGGCCAGATCGGAGTTGATGCGCTGCACCAGGGCGGTATGGGAGAAGTCGCCGTCCAGGCCGAAGGGAACCTCCCGCAGCAGGAAATACCTGACCGCGTCCGTGCCGTATTTGTCGATCAGCATGTTCGGTTCGACTACGTTCTGCAGGCTCTTGCTCATCTTCTGACCTTCCACGGTCCACCAGCCGTGGGCAAAGACCTTTTCCGGCAGCGGCAGTCCGGCCGCCATCAGGAAGGTTGGCCAATAGACGGCGTGGAAGCGCAGGATGTCCTTGCCGATCAGGTGCACATCGACCGGCCAGTAGCGCCCGTAGTTGCCGGTTTCGTCCGGATAACCGAGGGCGGTGATGTAGTTGGTCAGGGCATCGAACCAGACGTAGATGATGTGTTTCTCGTTGCCCGGCACCGGGATGCCCCAGGAAAAGGTGGTGCGTGATACGGACAAGTCGCGCAGGCCTTCCTTGACGAAGGAGATGATCTCGTTGCGCTTGCTCTTGGGCTGGATAAAATCCGGATGGGCGTCGATGTAGGCCAGCAACTGTTCCTGATACTTGCTCATCCGGAAGAAATAGGACTCTTCCTTGAGTTTTTCCACCGGCCGGTTGCAGTCCGGGCAGCGTCCTTCGATCAGCTGAGTCTCGGTCCAGAAGGTCTCGCAGGGGGTGCAGTACCAGTCCTCGTATTCACCCAGATAGATGTCGCCTTTATCGAGGATATCCTTGAAGATGTGAGCTACGCCTTTTTTGTGGCGCTCCTGGGTCGTGCGAATGAAGTCGTTATGGGAGATGCCCAGACGTTCCCACAGGGCCTGAAAGCGCTTGACCACCCGGTCTGCCAGCTCCAGCGGGGTTTCTCCGGCGGTGATGGCGGCCTTTTCCACCTTCTGGCCATGCTCATCGCTTCCGGTCAGAAAATAGACATCGTATCCCATCAGGCGCTTGTAGCGCGCCAGGACGTCGCCGGCAACCGTTGTGTAGGCGTGGCCGATGTGCGGCACATCGTTGACGTAGTAGATGGGTGTGGTAACGTAAAAGGTCGGTTTCATGGCTCACTCCTTTTGGGATCACTGTCGGGCTTGCCCGCTGGCGGAGTTCCGCCTTCTCCGGGTTTGCGGTGGCCGTGCCTGCGATTGCGACTGCGCTTCTTGGCCGGCCGAGGCTGGCCGCCGTCCGCTTGCGGCTTCTGCTCCTTGGAGGGGGCTGCGACCGGAGCTGGGGCTGCGGTCGCAGGTTCGGTTTTCTTTTCTGCGGCACGTTGGGCAGCGTTTGACGGCCGCGGCTGGCGTGGTGGTCGCTCACGCTGTTCCTGGCGTCCGCCCACCTGTTTTTGTGCCGCCGCTGCGGCAGTCTCTTCGGCAGAGGCTTCTCCCAGGACTTCATCGCGTTTTACCACCAGGAGCTTGCCGTCATCCAGCCTGAGGGTGATCGTTCCGGTCAGGATATTCAGTTTGTCGATGACGCCGTTGGTTGATGCGGTACGAACGCGCTTGCCGCACTTGGGAAAGGTTTTGCGCAGACTGCAGTAGGTCTCATACTCATAGTCGAGACAACACAGCAGGCGTCCGCATTGCCCGGATATTTTGTTAGGATTGAGGGCCAGATTCTGCTCTTTGGCCATTTTGACCGATACCGGTTGAAAATCCCGCAGCCAGGAGCAACAGCACAGCTCACGGCCGCAGATGCCGATACCACCAACCAGTTTTGATTCATCGCGCACCCCGATCTGACGCATTTCGATACGGGTATGAAAGGTGTGAGCCAGGTCCTTGACCAGGTCGCGGAAGTCAACCCGTCCGTCGGCGGTGAAGAAGAAAACCGCCTTGCTGCCATCGAACAGGTACTCTACCTTGACCAGTTTCATCTGCATGTTGCGCTCGACAATGCGGCGCAGGCAGAAATCATACGCTTCCCGTTCTTTTTGTGTATTGCGCTCGACGGTTGCCAAATCCTCGAACGTGGCTTTTCGTGTGATGGTGACAAGTTTTTCGGCAGAATCTACCGCTTTGTCAACCGGTTCGCGCATGACTTCAGCGATGCTGAGTCCGCGCTCGGTTTCCACAACCACACGGTCACCAACGGCAATTTCGATATCTCCGGCATTAAAATCATACAGCTTGCTGGCTGCTGAAAACTGAATGGATATTATACGTGGCACACATTTCTCCTTCTTTAAAATACAAGCTATCCGGTTCTTTCAGGCAATAGCCTCGGCCAGCTTCATAAACAGGCAATCCAGGGCCAGTTTGTTGTTGGCGTTACGCTGAACCGCCCTGCGTGTTTCCGTTATGTCGCCCAGTATCTGTAAGGCGCCTGCCAGCGTGCAGCGCGCGGCAAATGATTCCAGGGCCGGGCGGATGGTCGTGTTGACGATGTCTGAACAGCCGGCGTGCAGATAGACCGCGTCTCGGGCAAAAGAGAGCAGCTGGTCCAGGGATTCAAGGGCCTCGTCCCGATTGCCGGCCAGTTCCTCGGCGCTGTCAAAGATCGTTCTGATCCTTCCGATGTCCAGCGCGGACAGATGTGTGACCAGTGCCTCCCGGCGAGCGGAAAGGGTGTCGTTGTCAAGCTCGCAGGCCCGATGCATGCTGCCTGCGGACAGGGGCGCCAGCAGACCGGCAGCATCCGCTGTCATGCCGTTCTTTACCAGCAGCAGACGGATATTCTCCGGTGACAGCGGCGAGAAGCGGATCAGTTGGCAGCGGGAGCGGATGGTTGGCAGCAGCATATCCGCGTTCTCGGTCAGCAGGATGATGATGGCGTTGCCGGGCGGTTCTTCCAGCGTTTTGAGCAGAGAGTTGGCGGCGTTCACGCTCATACGCTCGGCCGGCTCCAGGATGCAGGCCTTGCGGGGCGCTTCATAGGGTCGCAAGGACAGTTCCCGCTGGATATCCCGGAGCTGATCTATGGAAATATCGCGCTTGTCCGGCAAGGGCTCGACAAAATGGATGTCGCCATGGTTGCCGCCGGTTATCTTGCGGCAGGAGGGGCAGACACCGCAGGCATCGTCATCGACAGCCCGGCAGAAGATGGCCTGGATGAGTGCCAGCGCTGTTTTTCTGCGGCCACAGCCGGGTATGCCCTCAAAGATGTATGAATGAGAAACCTTGCCGGAGCGCACCGAACGCCGGAAAACCTCCACGATGCGTTCATGGCCCGCGATATCAGCGAACGGCACGGGCAGTGTCCTTTTGTGTATCGGAAACGATTTCCGGGGTTTTTGCAGAAAACATGCCGGTCAGGCATGTGGCCTGTTTCAGGGTGAGGCGGTTCAGCACCTGTGTCGCGATCACTCCGGAAATCTCAGCGATCGTCCCGCCGGCGCTGACTGTCAGGAAACGATCCGGTTCAGCGGCGGCCAGTTGCAGGTAGCCGTCCCTGACCCGCTGGTGAAACGAAAGTTGCTCCAGTTCAAAGCGTTCTTCGCGCGGGCCGCTGGCTGCTTCGATGCGGCTCTTGGCCCGTGCCAGGCCCAGGGCGGCATCGCAGTCGATCAGAACGGTCAGGTCGGGCCGCAGCGATTGGCAGGCCAGGGTGTTGAGATCATCAATGGTAGTGCGCTCAATGCCGCGCCCGTTATGCTGATAGGCAATGGTGGCGTCGCTGAATCGGTCGCAGAGCACTACGGCTCCGGATGCAAGGGCCGGCATAATTACTTCGGCGACATGCTGGGCACGGGCAGCCGCATACAGCAGCAATTCGGTCAGCGATTGCATGCCTTTGTTTTCGGCGTCCAGCAGGATCGAGCGGATTTTATCAGCGATCAGGCACCCGCCCGGTTCACGTGTCAGCATTACCCGATAACCGCTTTTCGTTAAACGGTCATACAGCTGTCTGATCTGGGTGGTCTTGCCGCACCCCTCGACACCCTCGAATGTGATGAAAAAACCCATGCAGCGCGCCGCCCGTCACTGTGTTCAGAAATGCTGAATTATAGGGGAGCATGTGCTATTTATCAACTGAATTCAGCATGATGACTTTCTATTGCCAAATACGGCCCGACTGTCATATAGTCTGAACCATGACTGTCCCTGCACCCGACCAGCTCCAGGAGTCCCTGGGCTACCTTTTTTCGGATTCTACCCAACTTGATCTGGCATTGACGCACCCTTCGTTTCACAATGAACAGGTTTATGGTGGCGGTGATTACCAACGGCTCGAATTTCTGGGGGATGCAATTCTGGGAATGCTGCTGGCCGAGATGCTCTTCTCGCGTTTTCCTGATGCCAGCGAGGGAGAACTGTCACGCACCCGGGCCCAATTGGCTGAACAGGGCACACTGGCGCGCATAGCCCGTCAGCTGGGGGTTGGGTTGTTCATCCGGGTCGGCAGAGGTGAGGAACAATCCGCAGGACGTGATAAGGATTCAATCCTGTGCGACGTGCTCGAAGCCCTGATTGCAGCGGTCTATCTGGATGGTGGACTTGAAGCCGCCCGCCGTGTTGTCGCCGCGTTTTTTGATGAATTGCTGGATGTGCCCCTGGATGTGACAGCGTCCCGGGATGCCAAAAGTGAGTTGCAGGAACTTATGTCGGCCAAGGGGCTGGCACCACCCGAGTACCGGTTGTCGGATGAATCGGGTCCGCCCCATGACCGCCAGTTCCGTTTTTGTGTGCTGGTTGAAGGCCGGGTGGCCGGTGAAGGTCAGGGGCGCTCTAAAAAAATCGCCCAACAGGCCGCTGCCATGCAAGCCTTGCATCGCCTGCAGTCAGGCGAAGGCGGTCTACTCTGAAAAAAATCACGGTACCATTTTTTATCAGCCACCAGGGCTGTTCTCATACCTGTGTATTCTGCGATCAGCGTACGATTTCCGGTTCCTCGGGCGATATTCCGGCGGCCGGAGTTATCCTGGCCAAGATCGGCGCCTGGCAACAAACAGCCGCAGGGCGTCCGCTGGAGGTGGCCTACTTCGGGGGCAGCTTTACGGCGCTGCCCGTGGCGGTCCAGGATCAGCTTCTCCAGCCCCTGCAGAGCCTGCTGGCATCCGGTGATATCCGCTCGGTACGTATCTCGACGCGTCCTGATTGTGTCGATGGCGCAACGGTCACACGGTTGGCGGGTTTGGGCATCACGACCATCGAGCTGGGTGTGCAGTCCATGGATGACGAGGTACTTGCTCGCTCGCTGCGCGGGCACAGTGCGGCTGATAGCGAAGCGGCCATTCGCTGCATAAAAGCCGGAGGACTTTCTGTCGGCGCCCAGTTGATGCCCGGCCTGCCGGGCGATACGGCAACAAAATCGTTCAATTCGCTGAAACGGGTCATAGCTGCCGGAGCAGACTTTCTCAGGTTCTACCCGGTGGTTGTGTTGCGCGGCACCGAGCTGGCGCGCCGCCAGCAGTCCGGCGACTATGTCCCGCTGAGTGTGGAGGAAGGCGTCCAGCTCTGCAAAGTCCTGCTGCACGAGGCCATGCTGGCCGCTGTTCCGGTTATCCGTATCGGGTTGCAGGCTGACGACGGTCTCAACAGCACTACTGTGCTGGGCGGCTGTTGGCATCCCTCGCTGGGGCGTCTAACCCGTTCGGAACTCTATTTCGACCTGCTCTGCAAGCTGCTGTCCGATATCCCCGCAGGTGTGCCCAGTGCAATTCGTTGTCACCCCTCGCGGGTTTCCGAGGTCTATGGGCAGGGGCGGATCAACCTGAAAAGGTTGGGAGAGCGGGTGGCAGCAGCCCGGGTTGCGGCTGATGACAGCCTGACAAAAGAGGAGCTTGTCGTCGAAGATATGCATCAAACCATCAAGGGCAATATAATCACAGATCTGCACTACACCATACACGAGGAGTAGCACATGCGTAAGGAATCCCTTAAATTTCTTGAACAACTGCTGGACGCCCCCAGCCCATCCGGTTACGAACAGCCTGCCCAACGGGTCTTCCGCGAGTATGTCACCCCCTATTGCGATGACGTTACTACGGATGTCATGGGCAATGTGTTTGCCCGTGTCGCCGGCAAAGGCAAGAATCTGCCCAAGGTCATGGTCGTTGGTCATACCGATGAAATCGGCCTGCAGATCAAATACATCGATGATCGCGGTTTTCTCTATTTTGCCGCGGTCGGTGGTGTCGATGCCCACCTGACGCCGGGCAAGCGGGTCAATATCCATACGGCCGCCGGGCCGTTGCCGGGGGTGATCGGCAAAAAGCCGATCCACCTGATGGATGCTAAGGACCGGGAAACGGTTGTCAAGCTGGAGGCCCAGTATATTGATATCGGTGCCAAGGACAAGAAAGAGGCCCAGAAACTGGTCAGGGTAGGGGACGCGGTTACCTTTGAGAGTTCATTTACCCGACTACAGGGCGACCGGGTCGCCTCACGGGGATTTGACGACAAAGCGGGCTGTTTCGTCGTGGCAGAGGTGCTGCGCCTGGTGAAGGCCTCCGGTAAGAAGTTGAACGTGGACCTGTACGGGGTTTCCTCGGTTCAGGAGGAGATCGGCTTGCGGGGCGGTACCACCAGCTGTTATACCGTTAATCCGGATATCGGCATCTGTGTCGAGGTCGATTTCTCCACCGACCAGCCGGACGTGGAAAAGAAGCATAACGGCGAGGTTGGCCTGGGCAAGGGGCCGATCCTGGCCCGCGGCGCCAATATCAATCCCCCCCTCTTCGAGCTGCTGTCAGCCACGGCCGAGAAAGAGAAAATTGCCATCCAGCATACCGCCAGCCCGCGTGCTACCGGCACGGACGCCAATGTCATGCAGATCTCGCGCGGCGGCGTTGCCACCGCCCTGGTCAAGATCCCGCTGCGCTATATGCACACGCCGGTGGAAACGATCTCATTGGGAGACCTGGAGGATGCTGCCAAGCTGATCGTAGCGACCCTGGGCAGGATCAGCTCGAAAGAAGAGTTTATACCGCGCTGACTCCAGCGCAGCATCTGTATCAGGGAAGACGGTTGGGGATTCCCTGGGGTGAGATCTGTTTGTCCACCCTGCATTTATCTGTTGACAAAAACGGACCTGTGTTGTTCTACTTTCAGTTATGATCTTCAACCGATTAACCTTGCATCCCTGACAGATGCGACAATAACCAGGAGGAATATGATGAATCCATTAGCACAGGAACTCAACGATCAACTTGCGCAGCACAGTCCGCACGTACTGGAGATGCTGTCCGATCTCGGCAAAAACCTGTTTTTCCCCAAAGGTATTTTGACCCAGTCGGCCGAAGCCAAGGACAAAGCGCACAAATATAACGCCACCATCGGCATAGCCACAGAAAATGGCGGTCCCATGTTCCTGCAGTGCATTCAGGACAAGCTCTCAGCCTTTGATCCCAAGGATATCTACCCTTATGCCCCTCCGGCCGGCAAGCCGGAGCTGCGTGCCCTGTGGCGCGAGAAGATGCTGCGCGAAAATCCGAGCCAGAACAACAAGCATTTCAGCAATCCGATCGTCACCAACGCTCTGACCCACGGCCTCTCCATCGTCGGCGACATGTTCGTCGATAAAGGCGACCACCTGATCCTGCCCGACATGCTGTGGGGCAACTACAATCTGACCTTCGGTACCTGTAACGGCGCCATCGTCAAGAAGCACCCGACCTTCACCACCACCGGCGGTTATGACATCGACGCCTTCAAGGCCACACTGAAAAACACAGCCGAGGAAAAAGGGAAGGCGATTGTTCTGCTCAACTTCCCCAACAACCCCAGCGGGTATACGCCGACCGTGGCCGAAGGCGATGCCATCGTAGCGGCCATCAAGGAAGTGGCGGAATCGGGCTGCAACGTCGTTGCGATCGCCGATGACGCCTATTTCGGTTTGTTCTACGAGGACAGCCTGAAGGAGTCGCTGTTCGGCAAACTGGCCAACCTGCATCCGCGCATCCTGGCGATCAAACTGGATGGCGCCACCAAGGAAGAGTTCGTCTGGGGCTTCCGTACCGGCTTCATCACCTTCGCCGACGGCAACGAGTATGAGAACGCGCCGGTTATGGCCTCCCTGGAGAAAAAGGCCATGGGGATCATCCGCGCCAAGATCTCCAACTGCCCGCACCCCTCCCAGACGTTTGTCATCGAGGCGCTGCGCTCACCACAATTCCTGGCCCAGAAGGAGGAAAAATTCCAGGTGATGAAGGGGCGCGCCCTGAAGACCAAGCAGGTACTCAACAGCGACAAATACGCGAAGGCCTGGGATTATTATCCCTTCAACTCCGGTTATTTCATGTGTCTGAAATTGAAAACCGTGGAAGCTGAAAAGCTGCGCGTCCACTTGCTGGATAAATACGGGGTCGGCGCCATTTCCATCACCAAGACGGACCTGCGGATCGCCTTTTCCTGTATTGCCGAAGAAAATATCCAGGAACTGTTCGATATCATCTATCAGGGAGTTCAGGACCTGGCTTGAGTGGTCTGGTAATGAACCTGTTAAAAGGCCCGCCCTTGGCGGGCCTTTTTTGTAAGCGAAAAAAAGTTGAAAGAAGTGAAACGCAAGCAGCAGGGCCGCGACAACGGAAGGCCTTCGGGAAGCGTTTTACTGCTTCGGGCGTATGCGGTTGCACCGTACAGCCTGCGAAGTGTTGCGATCAACGTGTAACGGGGGGTGCCAAAGACCGCTAGTTTCCCGCTGCACGCAGTACGCTAATCGACTCGCCGCCGATGCCCCAGTTGTCCGTATCCACCTCATCGATCACCACAATCGTGGTGGCCGGATTCTTCCCCAGCACATCCACCAGCAGTTGGGTGGCCCCTTTGATCAGGGCTGCCTTCTGTTCCGTAGTTGCTCCCTCGCGGGTAATCCTGATGTTCACATAGGGCATTTCTACACCTCCTAGCAATTGTGTGCGGCTGATTCGGCTGTAAAGCGGCTGTCCGTAGCCACCAGCAGACCGCCAAGCGCCACCGCGAATCCGGCCAGCAGCAGCGGCAGTGCAAAGCCTCCCTGCTGGTCGGCCAGCAGTCCGGCCAGAGGAGGCCCGATAACCTGACCGGCCCCGAAGCAGACGGTCAGAATGGCGGCGGCGCGGCGCCCCTCCGTGCCGGAACGTCTGCCACCCTCGGCCATGGCCAGAGCCACAATGCCGAGGAAGGTGCCGCCGAATATGATGGCTGCCAATCCCGCCCTGAACGCGGTTCCGGCATTGATACTCAACAGGATGCCGCAGGCCTGCAGCAGATAGGCCAGGGTCAGTGCCGGGCGTACGCCGATCCTGCATGCGATCCGCTGCCAGATGATGGTGGAGGGGGCCGCGGCCAGCCCCACGGCAACCCAGCTCCAGGGAGCAAACCCGCCCAGTCCCGGCGTATGGGCGATCATGGTCACCAGAAAGGTGGCGCTGACGATGTAGCCGAACCCTTCCAGAAAATAGGCGGCGGCCAGCCTGACGATGCCGGCAAGACTCCCCGTGGCTGGCGCCGCTGCATCCGCTACCGAAACTGCTCCCCGGCGTTTTCCCGCTACCGCGATGCCGACAAGTGCCACTCCCCCGGACAATACCCCCATCCCCAGCCAGGCTGCACTCCAGCCGCCAAGCTGGTCCAGAAACGGAACGGTCGCGCCGCTCAAGGCAATCCCCAGGCCGATCCCCCCGTAGAGTGCGCTGCTCCAGCGACTGTGCCGACTGCGAACCAGGATTTCGGTGACCTCGATCGCGATGACCACAAACAGAATCGCACTGGCAAAACCGCCACTCAGCCGCAGCGCTCCCCACCAGAACGGTGAAAGGGTTACTCCCATCAGCAGGGTGGTGGCGATGCTGGCGATCAAGGCGCCCACGTTGATAATCGTGCTGCGCAGTACGCGGGGCCAGACGGCGCAGAGCAGCGCCCCGGCCAGATACCCCACATAGTTGAGAGAAGCCAGCCCACCGGCCAGGCTGTGGGTGATGCCCAGATCACGCTGCATCAGCGGAAGGATCGGCGTAAAGGCAAACCGCCCGATCCCCATGGCCACAATCATGCCGAGCATTCCGCCGATGAGAACCCGCAGGGGGGAACGTCGTTGCAGCTCGTGCGATTCAGCGGTATTTATTTCGGAAGTGTCCATACGGTCATGTTAATCCCAATGCATTATCAAAGCAAATTCATCACATCAAACCCACCAGCATCTTGGTCCCCATCACAATCAGCAGCAGCGCAAAAATCTTCTACAATTTATCAATCGGCAGACTGTGCGCCGAGCGGTGCGGTGGCGATGCTAGCGGCGGAGATGCCGGCCAGCGCGGGGGGATAGACGAAACCGAGGCGGTAGAGGGGAGCGAGGCCGACAGGCCGTTGATCACATAGCCGGGCGCTCCGGCCAGGGCGATGGGAAGGCCGGTGGCCGCCGATGTGCGATGGCGCGGTGAATGGCGTTGTTGCACCAGGTAAGAAACGGCACCGGCATGCTGCCGCCGATGCCGGCCAGAGTGGAACTTACACCGATCAATGATTATCTCAATTCGATCCGCGCCGCCTGTCGCGGCGGTATGCGGTGGTAACGGTAACGGGGAAAACCGTACATCAGTGCCCCGAATACGCTGTGATCGCCGGGAATGCCCAGCGCCTCCCGCAGGGCAGGATGCCCGTTGGCGGCCCGCATAAAATAACCGGCCCAGCAGGTGCCGATACCATTGGCAACGGCCGCCAGTTCGAACTGGGTCAGGGCAATGGTGCTGTCCACCGAACTCCAGATCCAGTCGTCCGGGGCATGGATGATGATCATGTGGGGGGCATTGCGCAGGACCGGGTCCTTGCCCTGCTCCCATTGTGCGACTACCGGGGCGTAACGAGGTTCCACCGTGCTGATCCGTCGCAGGTAGTCGATTATCAGGCCGGCCAGGCGTCTGGTCTCGGAGGGTGTCTGGATTACCAGCCAGTGGAGCGCTTGGCGGTTCACGGCCGTCGGCGCCCAGCGGGCCGTGTCAATGGCTGCCCTGACCAGTGCCTCCGGCACCGGTTCCTCCCTGAATTCCCGGACCGAGCGGCGGTTTTTCAGAAGCTGGGTCAGGGCCGGAACGGAAACGGTCAGATTATGATCGACGAGCGGCGCATCCTCCAGGGGAAGTGCCGTGTGAAGAACCGCGCCGTGGGGGCAGACGGCGACGCAATGGCCGCAGGCGATACAGCGCTGGTCAGCGCTGTATCGAAAAACGGGGAACCCTTCGCCATCCCGGTCAAAAAGCCCCATGGGGCAGACTGCGCTGCACATGCCGTCGCGGCGGCAGGTTGTGTGATCAATGGTTACCAAACTCATATCATAATCCTCCTTGCAGATTGCCGATCACCAAAAAATTCAAAAACTGAATGCCGCTGCCAGTGGCGTCAGCATGTTGCCGGGCAGAAGTCAGTGGCTACTTCACGTACTCGAAATCTCCCCACTACTTTTCCATGTTCCATAATGGACAAATTCACTCAGCGGCTTGCGTGGCGGCCCTTCTTTGGCCTCACCGGCGGGATAGCCGATAGGTAACAGCCCCACAATCCGGATTGCAGGCGGGATTGCCAGCAGGGTTTTGAGCTGCTCTTCATCGAACACACCGACAAAGACGCTGCCGAGCCCCTGAACGTGGGCCGCCAGCATCAGGTTTTGCATGGCGATTCCCAGATCTGCCATGAAATACTGTTCCCCGCGCAGATCGCCCGACTGGTGCGGATTCGCACACGCCACGATCACGATCGGCGCCTGGGCCAGGCCCTTCTGGGCCGGATTGGACTTGTAGCCATAGGTGGCAAAGAATGTTTCCACGAAGGAAAGCTCGCTGATCCTGTTCCGTACCTCCTGGTCCTGCACGACCACCAGCTGCCAGCACTGTTTGTTCGACCACGACGGGGCTTGTTGCACCGCTTCCAGCACCGCCTGGAGCTTTTCCGGCTCAACCGGCTGATCCGAAAATCTGCGCACGCTTCTTCTGGTCTTGATCGCCTCCAATGTTTCCATGACATTCCTCCCGATGCAGTAAGATAGCCCCTTTGCACGCAACAGGCTTCGGCCTGCGCCTTCAGCACCGGATGCATCCCTTCAAACCGGACAAAGGGGCGGTTAGGATTAGCTCTCCTTGGGTGTTAACCACGACGTTGCCGTGGCACAGCGGATACCGTCCTCCAGAGTGGCCTGGCTCAGGCTGCCCGCCTCCGCCTGGATGCAGATGAAGTACAGATCCTCACTGCCCGCTTTCCAGGCGCGCTCGCCTTCCGGGGCGACCCGGATCAGGCTCCCTTCCTGGATCGGAAATTCTTCACCATCCACAAAGAACGTTCCGCTGCCGCGCAGGACGATGTAGAGTTCCTCATTCTTCTTGTGGGCGTGGACAAAGGGCATCCCTTTTCCGGCCGGGAGGCGGTTGAGGGAGGCCTCGCATCCGGTCAGGCCCAGTTGGCTGCCGATGAAGTATTTGCCGGGAAACCCCATGAAATCCCTCTGCAAAAGGGTTTCAAACGGCCCGGTATGCTCTGCGCTGTAGTGCTTTTCCTTGATGGTCATGTCAGGGCTCCTCCCTCTTGTCATGGCTGGTGTAGTCACGTTCTGTCATGGCGGGTGCTTCCCGGTATCCCGCCCTCGCACGGCACCCTGGTCTGGCAGAGGCCGCAGCCGGTCTGGGGCGTGCCAAAGCGCTCCCCGACCGCTTCAACGATGGTTTGATAGACATACTGTTTGCATCTGGGCTTGTCGTGACCCGCCCGTGACAGGGCCCCCACCGGGCAACGGTCGATGCAGAGTCCGCAGCTGCCATCGCGGAAGTACAGGCAGTTGTGGCGATGGCTGGGGTAGGGGCGTTCGCTTGGGGCGAGCCGCAGGTCGGTGATCACGCTGCCGCAACGGTGGGCGATACCCTTGGGGGTGATGAGGGCATCGTTCAGGCTAAAGGTGCCCAGGCCGGCGGCATAGGCGGCATGGCGCTCCGACCAGGTCGAGGCTATGCCGACCGGTGTATCGGCGAACTCCTGCCAACTAGCGGCCAACTGGGGAGCGATCGCCTGCTGGCCCCGTTCCTTCAGCCAGACTACCAGGTGCCGGCGCAGCGCAGCATTGAGCTGCTCACCGAAAAAGCGGGTCCGGGTCCAGGCCTGGGAAGGGTACTGTTCCTCAACGCGGTTGCTCTCCCGGGTTGGCCGCGTGATCGGCAGAATCCAGCTGATCACGGTGGCTGCCGGCGTATCCGCTCCCAGGGTGTGTGCCATAACCTCCTGCGGGGTTTGATGGAAGGCGCCGATGACGGACTTGTACTCGCTGAATAGCGGATCACCGGCAGCGGCATAACCGACCAGCGGCTCGTCGAAGTACGGGGCGTCGCTGTCCGGGAAGCGGTTGAGCGGACTCTCATGGACAAAGCGGACTATCTCGTGACGGAGCTGCGCTTCCATACGTACCTCCCTGGGTGCTGGTTATGCCACCAACTGTCGTGCCGTATCCTCGGCCAGTCGCAGGACCTGTTCCGGGACGGCATCCACATTGCCCGGTCCGATGCCGCAGGCGCGGATCAGTCTGACGTCGCTGAACCCCATCCATTTCAAAAAACCTTCGTAGCGAGGGAAGATATCGCCGAACAGGGCCTCGTCCGGATGGCCCTGGGTCAGCACGAAGATCAGCTTCTTGGGGCTCAGGCGGCTTGGCTGGGGATTGGTGCGGTAATCCGGGACCAGATAGGAGAAGGTGCGGTCCATGAACCCTTTGAGCTGACTGCTGATCTCCCCGTAGTAGACCGGTGAGGCGAGCAGCACCACATCCGCGTCTTGGACCGCCGCCAATACCTCGGTCAACCCGTCGTTGAGAATACAGCGGTCCAGTTTTGTCTTGCAGGCATAGCAGCCCTGGCAGCCGCGATAGGTGAGCCGGTTCAGCTCAAATGAGCTGGCTTCGGCACCAAGGGTTTCTGCGGTTTTCAGGACGTGGCGGGCAATGGTGGAGCTGTTTCCCGCGGTGCGGGGACTTCCCAGCAGGCTGACGATCTTCATGGTTTCTCCTCCCGTGGTATCGTGTTCGTGGTAAATTAGACCGGTCGTCTACTGGCCGGGTAAAAAAATCAGCGCAGCGTTGCGCTAAACAGTACCTCGATGAAGTCCTGCATCGGTTGGGTGGTTTTCATCACCTTGGCGCGCAGGATCGCCCCTTCCCAGCCGGAGAGGATGAAGCCTGACAGCTGGAGCGCATCCCTGCTCCGGGACAATTCGCCCCGTTGCTGCGCCTCTGTCAGGCAGGCGGCAAAACGCCCCTTCCACATGCTGAACACCTCATCCAGCCGGGCGCGAAAGAGCTCGTTCTGGTCGGCCATTTCCTGCCCCAGGTTCCCGATCAGGCACCCTTTCGTGCACTGGTTCTGGCTGACCCGCGCCAGGCCGGTTTCCAGAAAGTTGCGGATGCGGTTGAGCGGCGACACTTCGTCGTCGTTCAGGAAGGTGTCGAGGCGCTGTTCGAAGCTCTCGGCAAAGCGATCGATCACCGCCAGGCCGAATTCCTCCTTGTTCTTGAAGTAATGGTAAAACGACCCCTTGGGGACAGCCGCCTCCTTCAATATTGAGTCGATGCCGGTGGCGTTGAAGCCCTGGCGGGAGATCAGGTCGGTGCCGATGCGGATGATTTCACTGCGTGTATCGTGTTTTTTCATGGGTAAAATATAGACTGATCGGTCTAGTGGAGTCAAGGGGAAAAGTATGAGCTCCAGGCTGGGTGCTGATCAGACATTGTTCTGTGGGGGAGACATGACTGTGGCACAACGCGACTGCATCACCACGGCTCATGAGTTGCAGGAATAATTCAGAATTCATTCGTCAGCTTGGTAGGGAGTGCCGCTGCGATATGGCCTGACGGGATGACAAATATTCTTGAATCCTGCCGCATTTATTGCTAATGTACTGCGGGTTTTCCCTTGCGGTTCATGATGGTATTTATTCAATTAAAGGAGATGGAAAAGTATGAAAAAAGTGTTGTTGTTTCTGTTGGTAGCTAGCCTCGCCGCACCGTTCGCTGCCTTGGCGGCAGGGGCGCATGACGAGCTGGAGTGTACGGGGTGCCACAGCATCCACACGGCTAAGCAAGAAAAACTGATTTTTGCCGTGCCGGTCAATACCAAGGACATTAATCCTCGCACCAAGCTGCCTTACACCAGCATCACTGCGCTGTGCCTCAGCTGTCACGAGGACGCCGACAAGGGCGGACAGGGCATCATTCCCATCAAAGGGCACATGAGCCATCCCTTCAACATCAAGAACATCAATCCGAAGATCGCCAACGTGCCGGCCAGCTCCCTGCGCGACGGCGTTTTTGATTGCGTCGGTTGCCACGATCCCCATCCCTCCAATCCCAACTACCGTTACCTGCTGGTCGATACCCAGAAGGGCGCCAAGATGGATGTCTTCTGCTCCGTCTGTCACTCGTCCAAGGTTGATCCCAAGTCGCTGGACAAGCAGCCCCTGTTCAGTTCCATGGATCAGCGCAAGGGTCCGGTGGTTCCCGCGCTCAAGTAAACCGTTTTCGCGGCGGGCGTAAGCCGGCCGCGCAGCTAAACGTCAACAGGCTCCCGGCTGCTCAGTGCCGGGAGCCTGTTGACGTTTAGCTGGCAACGAATTCTGGGGAGACAGTACGTATCCACCCGTCACCTCAAAATGAAGCCGTCCGATCAGCAGCCGAGGCCGACCAAGGCGACTAAATCCTGATCTGCTCTCCCCGGTGAAACCATCCTTTCCGCCTGAAATTCGTCAGTGTCATCGTGCCTCGCGAGAAGAAAAACCGCACTTGACAGCGTCATTCATCACTTCGAGATAATCAAAACCAGGGATGAAAGCTGGAGAATCAGGGACGACTTACCAGCTGAAAAATACTACCTGGGGCTGACCGGCTTTCAACGCCGATCGACGTGCTCTCCTATCTCACCTTGTTTCCGTGCCCGCTGGTTAGAGCTGAAGATATTGTCACGCTCAGGCGTTATCCCGCCTGCAATAACGTCCAGCCACTCAGCGGTTGTCATGACCGTGGCGAATCGGGATTGCATCACCACGGTCATGACACGGTGGATCTCCTCGGCGCTGGCGCTGCCGGCACGGTTGGCGTAGGGCAGCGACCCGCTGGCATCGGAGAGCAGTTCAACGGTGAATCCGCTGTGCAGCCCGTGCACCACGGTGGAAAGATCACAGTTATGGGTCATATAGCCGACTATGGTAATAGTGGTGATGTCGCGGGCGCGCAACCATTCTTCCAACCCGGTATTGATAAAGGCACTGGGCAGATCTTTCAGGATATGGTGATCCCAGCCCCGCCCGGTAATGCTGTGATGCAGCTCCGCCCCAAACGTTCCCTGTGCCATGATCGGCATGTTCTCCGGCAGGATATTCTGCACGACCACCACCGGAATTGCCGCAGCCTGCGCGGCATCCATGGCCCGGCCGATATTGGCCAGTGACTGTTCGACCGGCGGATACTCGATCGGCAGATTGCCGCTGATATAGTCGTTCTGCACATCGATGACGACTAACGCTCGCTGTGTGCTCTGAGACATGGTTTTCTCCTTTTCATTTCTCTAGGCATGGGTACAATCTCGCCTGTTTGTAATTTCCATCTTCAGGAAGTCTACCAAACAGCCCCTGATTTCCTTGCGGCACTCTCCGCATCCGGTGAACCCCACGCGTTGATACAGCCTGATGCCCCTGCTATTGTTCCTGCGCACAATCAGGTGGATCCGGGACAATTCCAGCTCTTCAAAGCCTGCGCGCAATGTCAGGGTCGTAATCGTTTCGCCAAGGCGCTGGCCGATCTTGTCGGCCCGCACGGCGATGCGGAACTCGGCTTCACCTGCACCCGTTTTTGCCAAAAGAGAAAAGCCGATCAGTTCATCACCGTCTGTTGCGGCATACAGGGAAACGTCTGTATTTGAACGTATTTCATCCAGCCATCCGTTCTCACGCAGGGCATAATCCATCTGTTCCAGATCGCCCGCATAGACAGGCCATTTTTTGATTGCAGCACGATCTGAATCGGTTAGTTTTCTCAGGCTGATCATGGCGGTTCCTCCCTTTCAATGTGGTGATGGTCAAATTATCTGCCGGTTCTCCCGAAAAGAACAGTGGCCCCAAAGACATACTATGATATTATCAGGCCAATTAAGGGGGCAGCTATGTCGAGTGATTCAATTGCCGTGATTGCCTTTGACCGGATCAGTATGTTTCATCTTGCGATTCCGCTGGAGGTGTTCGGTGAAGATCGTCGTGATGCCGGGGTGCCACTGATTCCTGTCACGGTTTGTGCGTGTGAAAAACGGTCGTTGACTACCAGCGCGGGGTTTGTGCTGGGGAAGCTGCATGGGATGCGCATGGTGGAAACAGCCGGAATCGTCATTGTGCCAAGTTGGCGGGATCCGCATGAACTGCCGCCGGAGGCATTGCTGAAGGCGTTGCGTAAGGCTTATCGCCGCGGAGCCCTGATGGTGGGATTATGTCTCGGGAGTTATGTGCTGGCTGCGGCGGGGCTGCTTGATGGCCGTCCCGCCACCACCCACTGGAAATGGGCCGATGATCTGGTGCGGCGCTATCCGGAAATACAGGTGAAGCGGGACGTGTTGTATGTGGATGACGGAGATATTATAACCTCGGCTGGGGTTGCAGCGGGGATTGACTGCTGTCTGCATCTATTGCGCAGAATGCACGGCGCCGAGATCGCCAGTCGCGTAGCGCGGAGGATGGTGGTGCCGCCTCACCGCCAGGGAGGGCAGGCCCAGTACATCGAGCCGTTGCGGGAATCACCGCTGTCAGACCGGTTTTCAGAGGTTGTGGAGTGGGTGCAGCAGCATCCGGAGATGACCCATACCCTGGATTCCCTGGCCGCAAAGGCCTTCATGAGCCGCCGGACCTTCACCCGGCGCTTCCGTCAGGTCACCGGCACCACCGTCGGCTCCTGGCTGCTGAACCAGCGGCTGTCGCTGGCCCGGAGGTTGTTGGAGACTAGCACGGCCTCCATCGACCTGGTTGCGCAACGAGCCGGTTTCGGCTCCGAGGTGTCGCTACGAAAACATTTCAGGAAGGTATTGAGGACCGCGCCGGGGAGGTATCGAAAAGAGTTCCGTGAAAGCTAGCGGCGCGCCTTGCCGCAGATGGTGTCAATGCCGCTCCTGAACACCCTGGTTCGCTCATGTACAGCCGCAATGTGGTTCTTCAGCACTTCCACCCGGAATCCGGCAGAGTACTTTGCCGGTAGCCCCTCCCGGGCCCGTTGTTTTTCATCGCCATCTATTGGTCTGATACGTTTGGATCCGCCATGCGTTCCTTTGGTCTCAGGGAGAAGGAAACGTGTGGCAGGATCGGAAACGGCGGGTTTCCCCGCCGATTCCGTTCAATCATCCCGCCTGATCCTGACTACCTGGCTGACCCCCGGCATGGCCTCGATCTCGTGGTCGTCAAGCGTATCCGTATCACCGATGACACCGATGATGGTGCGGTTTGCACCGGTTGACTGGTGAATATCAAAATCCCTCGTTATCAGGTATTCCTTTATCTGATCCAACGCCACTTCCGCGGCATGTTTCTTCATGATGATCAGCATGGTATTTCTTCTCCCTTATTCCTCGTCTTTATGTGATGTGATGCGTTCCAGCCGGCGCGATTCATCCACAACCCGTTCAAACATCCTGACAATGGCCTCATCATCCAATGGACCGGGATTGTCATCCTTCATACGGGCGAAGATGCGTTTTTCCCGGGATGGATCAAAGACCGGCAGGCTAAGGCCCTTCTTGAGATGTCCGATCTCCAGGGCCAGGCGGGCGCGCTCGTTGAAGATGCGCAGCAGTACGTCATCCAGCAGGTCGATCCGTTTGCGTATTTCGTTGATTTCCACGTGGGGCCCCGTTCTCTCGGCATGTTAACTACAATGACCACCCGTTGGAGTGGTCATTGTAGTTGTCTCTGGATAAATTATAAGAGCGACTAATCCGGTTTGACTACCAGACGGACGGCGTTAACCCGACCTTGCTGAATTCTGAGTGACCGTACCGATGTGATTCCGACCGGTGTGGTGAAGTCGCTGGACAGGCCGCCATTCAAGGTAATGGTGAAGGGTAACGTCCGGTTGACAATCAGGTCTTCTGCAAAACGCGTATCCCGCAGAAGCAGTACATTGGTGTCAACAGCGACGGTGATAGCGGACTGCAACGTGAGGAAGTTACCGATGCTGCCGATCTTGATCCCGTCATTGACCGTCTGTGACAGCCCGGCGGAGGTGCTGACATCATAGGTTGTGTCGCCGCTATAGACAGCCGTGATGGTGTGCGGACCAACCGTGAGATTCGTTATGGGAGCGAAGCTGGCGCTGCCACTGCTGATGATACTCGATGCGACCAGGTTCCCGTCAACATAGAGCTGAACGGTGCCCGTGGCGGCAGCGGGTGACACTGTAGCGGTAAAGCCGACTCCCTGGCCGAAAATCGACGGATTGGCGCCGGAATTCAGCGCCAGGGCCGTGGTTGTCGATATGGGAGTATTAACCGTCAGCGTGCCGGAATTGGAGGGCTGGGCCGGGCCGCTAAAGACTGTTGTTCCGATGTAAGTGTACGGACCGCCAAAAGAGGAATAACGGAAGACGTATGCATAGGTACCGGCGGTAGCGGGAGAGATAAAGCTCGCGGCATAGAAGTAGTTATTTCCCCCGCTGGAACTATAGTTTGCAGTGGTCCATTGGGAGTTGGCCCAGGTTGAAGGGTCAGTCCCGCTTGGCCCGTAGCCGATTTGAGCAAACAGTCCTGGTGCGGCGGCCGATGCAATTGACCACGGCACGTACACCTGGCTGGAAATAGTGGGCGTCGCATGAGAGGTCAGTACCGTCAGGCTGGATGGATTGAGGTAAGGAGGTAGGTATCCAGCGGAGACCGATGGCACATTGCACGGTACCGCAATCTCGGAAACCGCGTTGGCATGGGTGGTGAGATTCGTAAAACCTGAAATATTGTTCAAGTAACCGGTTGCGTTGACATTAACCGACGCCCCTTCATCCACATTCATGACTATGAACATCCCACTGGCATCGGTGGCCGTCGCTGCCGGGTTGAATCCTCCGGTGCCGCTGTTGTAGGTCTGGTCGTAGTAAAGGACGGTATAGGGAGAGGCGGTTACCTGCATACCGTTGATAGGCGCCGCCAGGTTCTGCATGTTGGCGACCCGGCCGATGACTGCGCCCTTGCCGGAGGAGATGCCGAGTGCAGCAAACTCGGTCGGGGTGAGGAGGACAACAGGAGATGGCAGAGCAAAACTGTTCGAAGAGGTGATCGGGCCGGTGTAGTTCGGCACGTAGGTGGGGTCCAGGCTCATCTTCAGTTCGAAACTGGTGCCACTGGGGAGGTTGTTGATGGTGAACGCCCCGCCTGTTGTGGAGGTGGTGGTGTTGGAGGTGCCAAGCTGCGCTATGGTTGCACCGGTCAAACCTGTCTTGGCGCTGTTGGTGATCGTGCCGGAGACGGAGATGGCCGGATAGCCGCGGTTGGTGGAGAACGTCACTGCATTGGCATGTGCTGTGGCTGTGGCTGTGGCTGGCATGAAGACATACCCGGTAGCAGTAGCCGTCATGGTGAGGGTGGTGCCATCGGGGACATGCAGGATGTAGAACACGCCGTTGCTGGTGGTGCTGGTCAGCGCTGGATTGGGAGTTTGCGCCGCATCGTTATTGGCATAGACAATCGTGTAACCGGGGGTGGAGACCGTCGCTCCGATGATGCCGTTGGTGCTCGAATTTGGGTTGGTGTTGTCAATGACCCGGCCACGGATGACCCCCTGTCCGGCTCCACCGTTCCAGCCGGTCACCGTCCCGGCGGCATACATCGGGAAGTTTCGGGTAATGTTGGTGCCGGTGTTGATGGTCCCCGAATAGGCGGGATCATAGCCGGTTGCCGTGATGCTCAGGGTGAAATTGGTGCCGGAGGGGACATTGCTGAACGAATAGTTGGGACTGGGATCGGCTCCGGTCGTGGTGGTGGAGGTGGTCAGGATGGCCGAGTTTATTGTCACCGTGGCGCCGGTGACGTTGAGGCCAGAAACGAAATCGGTTACCCTGCCGTTGACCGTGATCGTGGGGAGGATGGTGATCGTGGTCGGGCTGGAGCCGGACTTGGAACCGACCGTCACCTGGATAATCCCCGAGGAGGCCCCGTTTGGCACCACCACCGTCAGCTGGGTTGTTGTTGCGGACTGCACGACAGCTGGGGTTGCCGTCCCGTTGAAGGTGACCGTGTTGTTCGCCAGGGTCGGATCGAAATTGATCCCGGTGAGCGTTACCACCGTACCCGGCACGGCACTGGCCGGAGTGAAGGAGGTGATGGCCGGCGCTGAGGTGTAGGTCAATGTTACGGACTTCTGTGCCTGGTTGCCGGCTGCGTCCTGAACAGAGACCGTCCAGCCGTTGGTGACCCCGTCGGCGTACGTCAGCCCCGAAACGGACTGGGCCAGCGTGCTGCTCGGCATGTTGCTGTACTGATTATTATTGCCGGGAAACCCGGGGATACTCGACCAGAGTGAAAAGGTGTAGGGAGTCAGGGATGGCGGGGTTGCGGGCGCACCCCAGGTAAAGTTGGTCGTGACCGGGTTCGTTATCGCGGCAAAGGGAAAGGTTCCCGCCGGCGCCAGCGAGGTCGCGAAGCTATCCAGAACCACCGTCGGATTCAGGTTGAGCGTGTCCGGCGCGATCCCGTTGGCATAGTTGATGGTCACGTTGTAGGCATCGGCAGGTTGCGGGCGGTTGCTGTTGACGTTGAGCCATGCCTGGAATTCCCCCCAGCTGTTGAGTCCGAGATCGATGGGGTAGGAAAGGCCGTTGCTGGGACCGCTGTTCACGGTGAAGTTTGTCAGTACCTCGGTCTTTGCCTTGGCACCAAGGACAACATTGTAACCTTCATTGGGAGGGGTGCTGGAATCCTGGTAATGGGTGGTATTGATGAACGGCGTGGAGTTGCTCTTGGTCAACGTTACGGTCTGGCCCGTAAGGTTGCTCCCGGTCACGTTGACCGTAGGAGCCGACTGATCAGAGGGCATGACGTCGCCCGAGCTGATCTTGCCATCACTGTTCATGTCGATCAGAGCATACAGGGAGTAGGTGCCGTTGGGGACGCTGGTACTGTTGGTGGTGATGGTAAAGGCATTACCGTTAAGTTGCGGAGAACTGTTTACATAGGCGACGGCGACTGGTCCTCCCTTGCCCGTCTGGTCCACGAGCGCTATGTAGAGATTCCCCGCCGGGTTGGTTATCCCCGACAGGTTTATGGTGCCGGTGATGGTGAAGCCGGGTGTCGGCGGGTTGATGGTCTTTGAGGCGACCGCAGTGGCCGTCGATTGAGTGTTGCCGACAAGGGCGGTCACCTGTATGTAGAGAGGCGTGCCGTTGGGAACATGGAAAATGGCAAAGGTCTGATCCCCCGCAGGAATGTTTATGTATGTGGGCGTGGTGCCACTTGTCGGTATGGTATTGGTTGTGGAGTAGTAGACATTGTAGGAGTCGGCATTGTCAATCGTGTTGCCGTTGGTGTCTTGCAACGTTTGCCATCCAACAAAGGCTCCGTTGTCGCCGGGGATGATCTGCGCCCCCAAGGGTGCCACCGGCGAAACGTTCGGAGCGGGGCTGAAATTCACTGTGGTGTTGCTGTCGAGCGTGTGGTCGCTGCCGCTGATGGTGATGGCCCCGGGGGAGCTCCAGGTCGGGTCGGCCGGATGGAGACGACCGGTGCTGGAACCGTCCACGAAGGCCTTGAGGGTGTAGGTGCCGTTGGGAACGCCATGGATCTGGAAGGCGGTGCCAGGCGTGGGAGCCGGGATGCTGAGACCCAGGCCGGTATCTCCCCCATTCTGCTGCAGAGACATGTACACCCGGCCGCTCCTGGCAGTGTTGTTCGTCACCGTGCCGTTGATGATCCAGGCATGCGCCGCAGCCGCCGAAGACACCATCAGGCAGACAACCAGCAACAGCCGCCCCACCCATCTTGCCATTCCAAAATTCTTGATTTTCATACATCACCCCTTGCAAAGTTTTTTCAGATCGTTGGAGTTGAGAACAGAATAAAAGACCCATACCCCCGAGATACGGGTACGGGTCTGTGAATTAGCTTATTATTATCTGACGACTGCGGCGCTGATTGGGGCGTACAGCATGCAATTTGAACGTACCGCACGGCAGGTTTTGCTCCGCAATTTACGTGACTGTTTCATGATACCCCCGCCAGACGATCACTGAGTGAATTAAAACACTTTTAATAACGCATGGTTAATTGTGACAATATGACGTAATAGTACCAAAAAAAAGAAGGATATTAAAACTGTTTCTTTGCAAAACTATCTTTCCTGCCGCCGATCTCATCCCGTTCCGGGTAATCGATGGTATAGTGCAGGCCGCGCGATTCCTTGCGCATCTGGGCGCAGGTGACGATCAGTTCGGCCACGGTGGCGATGTTGCGCAGTTCTACCAGGTCCGAGGTTACGTTGAAGTTCCAGTAGTATTCCTCGATCTCGTCCTGGATCAGTTTGATGCGTCGCATGGCTCGCGCCAGACGTTTATCCGAGCGGACGATACCGACGTAGTTCCACATGGTGCGGCGGATCTCATCCCAGTTCTGTGAGACCACGACCATCTCGTCGCTGTTGGTGGCAGTGCCCGAATCCCAGGCCGGGATCTCCCGCTGATCGTGCTGCAGGGTCTTCAGTGCCTCGGTTGAATGCTGGAAGGCCCGTCCGGCGTAGACCGCTGCTTCCAGCAAGGAGTTGCTGGCCAGGCGGTTGCCGCCATGCAGGCCGGTGAAAGCGGTCTCTCCAATGGCGTACAGGCCGGGGATGTCGGTCTCGGCGTCCGTGTTGACCGCGACGCCGCCGCACAGATAGTGGGCGGCCGGGACGACCGGCAGCCACTCCTTGGTCATGTCCAGGCCGAAATCCAGACAGGTCTGGTAGATGTTGGGGAAGCGGTTACGGACGATATCGGGCGGTTCGTGGGTGATGTCCAGGTAGACGCAGTCGTCGCCGCTGGTCTTCATCTCATTATCGATGGCCCGGGCCACGATATCGCGCGGGGCCAGGTCCTTGAGCTTGTGGTACTTCTCCATGAAGGCGGTACCGTCGCGGCGGCGCAGGACGGCCCCCTCGCCGCGCACCGCTTCCGAGATCAGGAACGATTTGGCCAGGGGGTGGAAGAGGGTGGTGGGGTGGAACTGCATGAACTCCATGTTGGCGATGGTGGCCCCGGCCCGGTAAGCCATGGCGACGCCGTCGCCGGAGGCGACATCCGGGTTGCAGGTGTACAGGTAGACCTTGCCGGCCCCGCCGCTGGCCAGCAGGGTGATCGTGGAGGCGAAGGTTACAACCTGACCGCTGTTGATGTCCAGGACATAGGCCCCCAGACAGCGGTTTTCGCCCGTTGGTGTTTTTTCCAGTTTGGCGGTGGTGATCAGATCGATGGCGATGTGATGCTCATAGACCTGGATATTGGGATGCTGGCGGACCGCTACCACCAGGGCCCGCTCGATTTCGCGGCCGGTGATGTCCTCGGCATGCAGGATGCGCCGGGCACTGTGCCCTCCTTCGCGGGTCAGATCATAATCGTCGCTGTCGTTAGTGGTGAATTTGACGCCCCATTCAATCAGGTTGCGGATGGTCTGGGGGCCTTCCTCTACGACCATGCGGACTACATCCTCGTGGCAGATACCGGCTCCGGCCACCATGGTGTCCTCGATATGGGCCTCGAAGGAGTCTTCGGCCGAAAATACCGATGCAATGCCGCCTTGGGCATATTTGGTGGCTGATTCGGAGATGTCACGCTTGGTAACAATGGCGACGCTGCCATGGTTGGCTGCCTGGAGGGCATAGGAGAGACCGGCGATGCCGCTGCCGATGACGAGAAAATCGCTTTCAGTACGCATGAAGGTGCACCTTCCTGATAGTGTATACAAAGATGGGCTGAATTATTGACTTCACTGAATGGTTTGTCAAGTAGAGAGAGGTCAGGGCACTATTCTTAATGGTGGACTTTTAGTGATGTCTGCGTGATTATTGCGCCTGCAATTTTAACTGGAACAGGACGAGACTCCATGCTGATAGCCGATTTACACATTCATTCCCGCTATTCACGCGGCTGCAGCCGTGATCTGTCACCGGAAACCCTCTGGAAGTGGTCGCAACTCAAGGGCATTGACGTTGTCGGGACCGGTGATTTTACCCACCCAGGTTGGGTTGAAGAATTGCAGGCAAAGCTGGAGCCGGATGACGGCGGCCTGCTGAAGGCCAGGTCGGCCTTGCAACTGCCGGACGTGTATCCTTCCTGCCGCGCTGAGGTGCGATTTCTGTTGAGCGCCGAGATTAGCTGTATCTATCGTCGCCACGACCGCACCCGCAAGGTGCATCTGGTTCTGCTGGCGCCTGATTTTCCGACGGTGCGCAGGATAAATGTTGCTCTGTCCGCTATCGGAAATCTGTCAGCGGACGGTCGCCCGATCCTGGGACTGGATGCGTATCGCCTGCTTGAGATCGTGTTGGCCATTTCTCCGGAGATACTGGTGATTCCGGCCCATGCCTGGACGCCGCACTTCTCCGTATTCGGTGCTTTTTCCGGTTTTGATTCCCTGGAGGAATGTTTCGGTGATTTGACGCCGCATATCCGCGCCATAGAGACCGGACTTTCCTCCGATCCTGTCATGAATCGTCGCCTTCCTGCCTTGGACGGCATACAGCTGATATCCTGCTCTGATGCACACTCCCCCGCCAAACTGGGGCGAGAGGCTACAATTTTCAGTGTCCGGAGGGACTATAACGCCATCACCTCAGCGATTTCATCCGGGAGGGGACTGGCCGGCACCATCGAGTTCTTTCCCCAGGAGGGTAAATATTTCCTGGATGGACACCGGGACTGCCAGATCTGCCTGCAGCCGGAGGAGACCCGTTCCTACGGCGGCAGATGCCCGCAATGCGGCGGAAAGCTGACGGTGGGGGTGCTGCACCGGGTGGAAGAACTGGCTTGTCGGACTGCGGCAGAGCAGCCGGATCATTTTCCGCCATTTGAATCGCTTGTTCCACTGGTGGAATTGATCGCTTCCATCCTAGGGTTTGGAACGGCCTCGAAGCGGGTTCAGTCGATGTATTTTGGGCTGTTGGAGTGCCTGGGAAGCGAGTTCCATATCCTGCGCGACGTGCCTGAAGACGACATTGCCCGTGCTTCTTCTCAGGCTGTGGCAACGGCCATAATCAATATGCGCAAGGGTATCGTTAATATCAATCCGGGCTACGATGGTTTGTTCGGCAAGGTTATGCCGGTTCCGGCTTGACGCTTCTGCATATTTAGGGTAATTTTCCGGAAGATTAGCACGTTACAAACGTTTTCTTGTTCACATGCCGCCTGTGTGAACGCACATCTATGTTTATTAATTAGGTAGGAATGATGTGAGGTGGTCCGGCTTGCGCGTGATTGCAGGTAGTGCTCGGGGGGTGCGGCTGGCGGCACCCGATGGAATGAAGACCCGCCCCACATCCGACCGGGTCAAAGAGGCTCTCTTCAGTATTCTTGCCAGCCGACGCGCGTTTGAAAATATGCGGGTTCTGGACGTCTGTGCCGGTACCGGCAGTCTGGGGATTGAGGCGCTAAGCCGTGGCTCTTCATCCTGTTGTTTCATCGAGCATGATCGCAAGGTACTGAAAGTCCTGGAGCGCAATCTTTCTGCAACCGGATTTGCAGCCAGATCTGAATGTGTCGCGCTGGATGCACGCCAGGGTTTGCAACTGTTGTCACGCCAAGGAAAATGTTTTGATCTGGTCTTTTTTGATCCGCCATATGCCTCCGGCCTGTATGCATCCATACCGGGTGACATGAGCTCTCTGTCACTCATGGCGGATCAAGGCCTGCTGGTGATAGAGTGCCCCTCCAAAATGCCGGTGGCAGAGCGATTTGGCATGCTTGTCAGGGTTGACCATCGGGTCTATGGCGACACAGCGCTTGAATTTTTTGTCAGGGAGTCTCAATGAAGAAGATCGCTGTTTATCCCGGATCCTTCGACCCGATCACCTATGGTCACCTGGATATCATCAATCGGGGTCTCAAGGTATTCGATGAGGTGGTTGTCGCCGTCGCCTGCAACTCCCAGAAAAATGCCCTGTTCAGTTTTGATGAACGGGTAGACATGATCCGGCAGGTTGTAGGGAATCAGGAACGGGTCACGGTTGATACGTTTACCGGACTTCTGATAGATTATGTCGCTTATAAAAAGGCACATGTCATCATCAGAGGCCTGCGGGCCATATCGGATTTCGAGTACGAGTTCCAGATAGCCCAGATGAACAGCTGCATCAGTCAGAACGTGGAAACGCTCTTTATGATGACCTCGCTTCAGTACGGGTACCTTTCGTCTTCGATCGTCAAGGAGGTCTGCTCACTTAATGGTAACATTGACGGGTTTGTTCCGCCCGAGGTCAAGAAGGCCCTGCGCGGCAAGTACGGTCTGGACTGATACCGGCAGGCCACCGGTCAGGAGGCGCCGCCACGGCGCCTCCTGTTTTTTTGTACGTTATATATTGTTGCTGCATTTCTTTTTGCAGATATACTTGTTGTTACCGTACGTATCCTGTTTGTCAGGGTCAGCACAGCAGATACCCCCGCGAGGTGCGCACCATGATCACCCAAGACATGATTATCGCCGATATCATCAGGCAGCATCCCAAAACGCTCCCCGTATTTCAGAAGTTCAATCTCGACTGCTACGAATGTCAGATCGCCGATCTGGAAACCCTCGAACATGGCGCTGGTGTGCATAAGGTCGCCATCGCCGAGCTGCTCGATGAGCTGAATCGCGCACTGGCATAACCCTCGGCGGATTTTTGACAAGAAGGGATTGCTGTCAACGCATTAATTCCGTCAGCCAGAGCCGGGGTTTGGAGCTGAAATCATGAGTGAAATGGACCAGTACGCCGGAAGCTTTTCCACCGGAATGAAAGTCGGAGTCGGCATCCCCTTGCCCAATGCCGAGATTTTCAATGACTGGGCCATTATCCACGAAATAGATGAAGATCTGGTTTCCTTGCAGCTTTCCCGCGATCAGCTACCGGTCAGGGTTACGCTGCATGTGGGCCAGATTCTTGAGCTGCGTGGTGGGAAGGAAGGCAATGCCTATTCCTGCCGGGCTATTATCGTCAGCGAGGGCTATGCCAAAGAGTTACTGCTACGCCTGATCGGTGAAATCGTCTCCGATGAACTGCGTGAGTTCTACCGCATCGATGCCTTTCTGCCCATAAAGTATTACATCTCGCAGGAGCAGCACCCCGAACTACTCAAAAAACAGTGGGAGCTCCGCCGGGAGCAGCGTTTTGCCCATAATCTTGCTCGCCGGCAGAGGCGGTGGGATAGTGAGTTGATTGACGGTGAGGCCGAACTGCCCCATGAAAAGCGGCAGGAAGATGCTGCCAGTGATGGCGATCAGGAAGATAAGACCTGGGATACCATCATACCGCTTGCAGCTAATATAAGCGGTGGCGGTCTGCGCATCATGACTCACCAAGATTTCGACTATGGTGAATATGTTTTGTTGGAGATCCTTGTGCCAGCGCCCCGCCGAATAGTGGATGCGGTGGTACGGGTGGTCTTCGCCAACCGCAATTACGCAGCTGGCGATGACCATGAATATTTCAACACCGGTTTGCAATTTGTCTATATCGATGAACGTGACCGCGATTCGATCCTCAATCATATCTCTACTGTTCAGCTCAAACGGATCCGTCAACTACGGGAAAAATATCTTTTCCGGTCACCCCTTGATGTCGATGAGGAAGAAGCCCGCCTGTCTTTGCCAGGGATTACATGGCAAGAGCTTGCCAAAACGGCTCTTATATGGGCGGTCATGATTGCAATTGTACTGGTGTTGATAAAATATTTCAAAAATTATGCCATAGAGCACCCCCCCAATGAGATCGGTGAAGTATTTGATAAGGCGATTAAAAAATACATAGAACAGCAACATAGCCGCTGAGTGCGGGCGAGTTACCTTGGTCTTGTTAATCTGCTACACCGTTGCCTTGCCCCCGATCGGTCAATTCCGCACTGCATGCACGACATTGAAGCACCGTCCAGGATTGGTTCCCGCATGCAGGATTATGAGATCACGATATGGCTAAATAAATATTGCAATAAAACGCATTTTTATTATAATGCGAAAAATATGTCAGGCAGCAATATCACATACACGTCTTGTTCAGTTACTCCAGCACAGAGAGGGGTTCCGCATGAGTAGACAAAAGATTGAAGAAGAAAGCGGCTTGATAGAACACGGTTTAGAGACAAGGGATTGCTCGATCGGCGAAATTCTCCGTCAGCGCGGCGTTTCCCGTCGTGATTTCCTCAAGTTCTGTTCGGCCGTAACTGCTGCAATGGCGTTGCCGGCTTCTTTTGCTCCGCAGGTGGCCCAGGCGCTGGACGAGGTCAAGCGCCCAACCCTGGTCTGGTTGGAGATGCAGAGTTGTAGCGGCGATACCGAGGCGTTGCTCCGTTCTGCCAACCCTACTGTGGCCGAGATCATACTCGACATCCTTTCCGTTGATTATCACGAAACCATTATGGCTGCTGCCGGTCACCAGGCCGAAGAGGCGCTCGATAAGACCATCGCCGACCACAAGGGCAACTACATCTGTGTTATCGAAGGTTCCATTTCGATGAAGGATGGCGGTGTTTACGGCAGTACCGGCGGCAAGTCGCACCTTGACCGGGCTCGCCAGGTCTGCGGAGGCGCTTTGGCCACCATCGCTGTCGGAACCTGTGCTTCTTACGGAGGCATTGCAGCTGCAGTTCCGAACCCGACCGGGGCAGTCGGCGTCATGGAAGCCGTCCCCGGTGCGACAGTGATCAACCTGCCCGGTTGTCCGGTCAATGCCGACAACCTGACCGCCACTATTGTCCACTATCTGGTTTTCGGCAAGATTCCGGCTCTGGATAGTCATGGGAGACCCCTGTTTGCCTACGGCAAGCGCATTCATGACAACTGCGAGCGCCGTCCGCACTTTGATGCCGGGCAATACGTGGAACACTGGGGCGATGATGGACATCGCAAGGGTTTTTGTCTCTACAAGATGGGTTGCAAGGGGCCGGCTACCTTCCATAACTGCCCGACCCAGCGCTACAATGAAAAGACCAGTTGGCCGATTGGGGCGGGTCATCCCTGCGCCGGCTGTTCCGAACCTGCTTTCTGGGATACCATGGGACCGATGTACAAACGGTTGCCGAATGTGCCCGGCTTCGGCATCGAAGCGACCGCCGACAAGATCGGTGTGGGACTTGTGGCCGGTGCGGCTGCTGCTTTTGCCGTCCATGGTGCGCTGAATGCCCTCAGGAAAGATAAAGAACCTAGCGACGAAACCAAGGAGGGTTAGGATATGGCGAAGATAGTTGTTGACCCGATTACCAGGATTGAAGGACATCTGCGCATTGAGGCCGAGGTGAATAACGGCATAATCACTGACGCCTGGAGCTCTGCCACCATGTTCCGCGGTATAGAAAAAATCCTTCGGGGTCGCGATCCTCGCGACGCTTGGTTCTGGACCCAGCGCTTCTGCGGCGTCTGTACCACGGTCCACTCCATCGCTTCGGTGCGGGCCGTTGAAAATGCCCTCAAGATCAAGATTCCGCCCAATGCCGAACTGATCCGCAACATCATCATCGGCATCCAGAACGTTCAGGATCACGTGATTCATTTCTATCACCTGCATGCCCTGGACTGGGTTGATATCACCTCCGGACTCAAGGCCGATCCGGTGGCTACCTCCAAGTTAGCGGCTTCCCTGTCTGACTGGCCCAACAATTCGGCTACCTATTTCAAGGCGGTTCAGGATAAGGTTAAAGCGTTTGTCGCCTCCGGCCGCCTGGGACCCTTTGCCAATGCCTATTGGGGCCATCCCGCCTACAAGCTGCCGCCCGAGGCCAATCTGATGGCCACCGCTCATTATCTGGAGGCGTTGGAGTGGCAGAAGGACGTTATCAAGATCCACGCCATACTGGGGAGTAAGAATCCCCACCCCCAAACCTTCCTGGTGGGGGGCATGGCGATCCCGATCGACCCCGATTCGCAGAATGCCCTCAATGCCGACAAGCTGGAAGAGATCAAGCGGCTGCTGAAGAAGGCCCAGGTCTTCGTCGAAAAGGTCTATATCCCCGATCTTCTGGCCGTGGCCTCGTTCTACAAGGATTGGGCGGCCATCGGCGGCGGTGTTGGCAATTACCTGTCCTATGGCGAGTATCCCGATGCCAGCGGCAATCTCTGGTTTCCTTCCGGCGCCATTCTTAATAAGGACCTGTCCAAGGTTATCAAGGTAGATCAGGGCAAGATTGCAGAGTATGTTGATCATTCCTGGTACGAGAATTCTGCCGGACCGGGCAAAGGCCTGCACCCCTATGACGGAGAGACCGAGGTCAGCTATACCGGGCCCAAGGCGCCCTATGAGCATCTCGATACGGATGCCAAGTATTCTTTTGTCAAGACGCCGCGCTATGATGAAAAGGCGATGGAGGTTGGTCCGCTGGCGCGGGTACTGGTGGCCTATGCCTCCGGCCACAAGGAGACCAAAGCGGCTGTTGATCTGGTGCTCGGTAAGCTGGGGGTCGGTGCCGATGCACTTTTCTCCACCCTTGGCCGTACCGCTGCCCGCGGGGTAGATTGCCTGCTGGTTGCGCAGCAAACTCCCAAGTTTTTGGATGAGCTGATCGGGAATATCGCCAAAGGCGATTATCGTATCCATGCCAATGAAAAGTGGGATCCCTCCGAGTGGCCGGCAGAGGCCAATGGATATGGTATGCACGAGGCGCCACGCGGTGCACTGGGGCACTGGATCAAGATCAAGGATCAGAAGATCATGAATTATCAGGCGGTGGTACCCTCGACCTGGAACGCATCACCCCGCGATGCCAAGGGAGTACGTGGTCCCTACGAGGCCGCCCTGGTGGGCACGCCTATGGCGGATCCCAACAAGCCACTGGAGATTCTGCGGACCATTCATTCCTTTGATCCATGTCTCGCATGTGCCGTCCATGTCGTGGACGCCACCGGCAATGAACTGGTCAAGGTAAAGGTATCTTAACCCCGATAAACGGGATACGTGCGGTAGCGACATCATTACCTGCCCATAGGCGGCACTAAATCATGTCTATCGCTTTATAGGGAGGAGGCGCGTATGAGTGAATCCTGCAAGTTTAAACGTTATGTCTGGGAACTGCCGGTCCGCTGGTGCCACTGGATCAACGTGGTCTCTATCATAACACTGGCGGTAACCGGTCTCCTGATCGGCAAGCCCTATTCCTTCGGCAGTTCAGCCTCTGATTTTACCATGGGGTGGATCCGTTTTGTTCATTTCTCCGTAGCGTATCTGTTTACGGTAAGTCTGGTCTCACGAGTGCTCTGGTCACTGATCGGCAATGAATACGCCGGCTGGAGGGCTTTTTTCCCTTTCCTTACATCCAAGGGTCGCGAGAAGATGATCAAAATGCTGCGCTATTACATGCTGGTTGATAAGGAAGTCCCTGAAACCATTGGTCATAACCCGTTGGCAACCACCGCATACACGGCCTTGTTTGCTATCTATGTCCTGATGATCCTGACCGGTTTTTCACTGTATGCGCTACATGCTCCACAGGGTTTGATGCACAAATCGCTCGGATTCATGTATGCCATGTTCAGTAACCAGGGGATGCGTCTGACCCATCATTTCAGCATGTATCTGATATTCGGCTTTATCGTCAATCATATCTACAGCGCCTGGTTGATGGACATCAAGGAGCATGGCAGTGAGATCTCCAGCATGTTCAGCGGATACAAGTTTACCGTACATAATGAAAAAGAGTGACATAACATGAGTATCGGATTTACTCGTGGGCGCACAATGGCGTGCGCCTTTTTTTTTGAATCCGGGAGGTGGGATGAGTGTGCAGATAGGTAGCGGACCAAGGGTACTCGTGCTCGGTATCGGCAATCTGGTGATGAGTGATGACGGGGTAGGGGTGAAGGTCGTTCAGAAGCTGCAGCGAGAGTATCGTTTTGCGCAGACGGTTGAAATTATGGATGGCGGTACCCTCGGCCTTGACCTGCTGCCCAAGTTGGAGGGGGTTGAACGTCTGATTGTGGTTGACGCGGTCGAAACCGGCGAGGCTCCGGGCACCTGTGTCAGGTTGGCAGGTGAGGAGTTGCCGATAGCGCTGGAAACAAAGGTATCACCGCATCAGATGGGACTGAAGGATCTGTTGTCAGTTGCAGAACTGTTGGGGCATTCGCCTCGTGAAATGGTTCTGGTCGGCGTTCAGCCGGGTAGCATCGAGATGGATACCGAATTGACAGCAGCCGTAGAGGCAAAGATTGAAGAATTGGTCGGTATGGTATTAGAGGAGCTGGATCTATGGGGCGTTCATCCCGTGCCGATTTAGCCCAGTCTCTTTTTCATTTCCAGAACATTACCCCCATTGGATTTCTTGTATTCCACTGAGTCCATCAATGACCTGATGATATAGATGCCACGTCCCTGCTCGTTGAGCGGGTCTGGGCAGGTGGCACGCGAGACCAGATTGAAATCAAAGCCTTGGCCGTTATCATAAACCCTGATAAGAAGATCTTTATCCGATACGCTGATACGGATATGAACCTCTTTGTCGGGGTCGGCGGCATTGGCATGCTTGATGGCATTTACGAGGGCCTCGGTCAGCACAACGTTGAGATGCTGACCGAGAGTTTCGCGGTTGCCCTGAAAACAGCCCAGTTCATGGGCCATGTTTTCTCCAATCTTGCCGATGAGGCTCAAATAACGGGTCTGATTGGGAACGGTTATTTCTATCTCGATCTGATTTTTCATTATTCCCTCGCGCACTGGAACATAATGACTCAGTAACTTTCCAATGCCTCATCAACGGTTTGAAAGATGTCAAATACCCGGTGCAGACGGGTCAGTTCGAACATCGATTTTACTTGGGTCTGCAAGCCGCACAACTTGATACTCCCCTGGCGCGTAGAGGCGTTTTTAAATCCAGAGACCAAAACGCCGAGACCGGAGCTATCGACGAACCGAACGTCCTTGAGATCCAGCAGCAGGTCCTTTGTACCACTTTCGAACAAACGGTTCATCTCTACTTTGAGCTCGTCGGAGTTGTGGGCATCGAGCCGCTCCTCCCGTACAAAAATTACCATCACTCCAGCATGTGCCTCAGTCTTAAGATTCATCGTGTACCGTCCTTTCAGGTTATAGAATTTTTAGTACTACAATAGAAATATCGTCCTGCAGGGTTGTTGATCCGGTAAATTCGATCACCTTATTATAGAACGAATCAATAATGTCTTTCACCGGTAAATGTGAAATGCTTCCAAGTTGGCTGCAAACCCTCGAATTTTGGAACATTTCTCCTTCGGAGTTGCTTGCCTCGGTCAGGCCATCGGTGTAAAACAACAGCACATCTCCCTTGTACAACTCTATTACCCGCTCCTCAAATACTACCGACTGCTTGACGCCTATGATCAGGCCTTCGGCATCCAGTTCAATACAACTGTCCTGCCCCATGCGGCAGATCATGGGATGGTTGTGTCCCGCATTGGCGTAGGAAAGTTTGCCCGTGGCCGAATTATATTTAGCGTAAAACATGGTGATGAAAAGCTCGGCACGTGTCAGATCGTCATAGAGTTGATTGTTGAGACTCATCAGGATGGAGCTGGCATTGTGGGATGAATTGACCTGCGCCCGGAGCAGTGTGCGAACCTCTGACATGATCAGGGCGGCACCGACGCTATGTCCGGAGACATCGGCTATCAGCATGTCGATAGTATGCTCATCCCGCAGAAAAAAATCGTAGTAATCGCCACCTACGTGGGCGGCAGAGATACAGCAGCCGCCTATCTCGATTCCTGCCATTTCTGGGGGGGCCGCGGGTAGAAGCGACATTTGGATCTGCTGGGCAATTTCCATGTCACGCATAACGCGAGCGTTCTGCAGCAAGGCCTGTTCTTTCTGCACCCGCTCGAATTCCCGGGCATCGATCTCGTGGACGATAGTGACAGCCTGGGCGAACTGGCCGGCCAGGCTGGCAAGCAGGCTGATAAATTCCTCAGTAAACAAACCGGTTATGGATTTTGAAAAGACCGATATAACACCGAGTGCCGGCTCACCTTCCCGAAAAATTGGAATGTGGGCACAGGACACAATACCTTCCGCAAGGGTTTTTTCAAGGGTTATTGCCGTTGATGCGAGCCTGGCATCATTCACAAAATGTGCTTTGCGGTCAGCAAGTGTCATTTCCCAGTAGGGTCTGCTCTCCATGAACCAGTGCTGATCATTGATCGGTCGGCGATTACTGCCCTGGTAACTTCTGACGGTGAACTGACCATTCTGTGATGCCAGTTGAATGATGGCTACATCAAGCTTGAATTCTTTGATCAGAAGGGTCAGCAGGTCGTCCATAATGATCTGCAGATCAAGGGTCCGGTTGATGATCTCGGAGGCCTTCAGCCGCACGAAAAGCGCCTCGCGACTTTGGTCGAGGGAAGTTCGAACGGTACTGAAAATGTCGTAGACCGATTCCATGCGTGAACCCATATCTGATAGGAAGCTGTCCACGATGGCACCCGCTGCTGCTGCACCGACGGATCCTGCCAGACTCTTTTCTGTAAAACGTTTCAGGTTAGGCAGTTCAAATTCCGAGATATTGCCGTTGGCATCGAGTTCGCGGCCCCCACGATAGGTGTCGATGGCACGTTGGGCGTCGCTTTCGCCGATGAACTTTGTCATTAATGAGACAAACTGGGTAATGGTGACCGGTTTGGAAAGGCGCTTTCCCTCATTACGGTGCTGCTGGCGTCGTTCATATTCAAACACTCCGATAAATTTATGTATCTGGTCGCGTTCGCGCTCATCCTGATGCAGCAGTATTGAGCAGATGATGTAACCGCTGATGTTGAAAAGCATACTCCAGAACAGTGAGTGGGACCACATATCCATACCGGTCAGGCCGAACATTTCAGTCGGTTTGAGCAGTTCAATGCCAAAGGGGCCGGAGGATAGCAGCTCTTTCGATATCCAGCCCGAGTGGCTGAATGACGGTATCAACAGGGTGTAGAACCATGTCAGAAATCCGAGCAGCATTCCTGAGATGGCTCCGGTTCTGTTGCCGCGCCGCCAGTAGAGAGCCCCCAGCATGGCCGGTAGAAACTGGGCGGCGGCTGAAAATGAGATCATCCCCATATTGACCAGCATGAAGGAATCACCTACGATGCGGTAATAGAAATAACCGAGAAATATTACCAGGAAGATCCCCAGTCGCTTGAGATTGATCAGCAGTAGCGGGAACCAGGCTTGGGGAGTGAAGCGGACGATGACCGGCATGAAGATGTGGTTAAGCAGCATGGTAGAAATAGCAACCGATTCGACAATCACCATCCCGGCGGCTGCAGAAATCCCTCCCAGAAAGGCCAGCATGGCGATGTCGGAGTGGCCTGTTGCCAGCGGGACACTGATAACGAAAAAATCGGCACCGCGGCTGCTGCCGGTTGAGAGGATTCCCCCCAGAGCTATGGGCATGACGAACAGGTTGATCAGAAACAGATAGACCGGAAACATCCACATGGCTTTGGTGATATGGCGCTCATCGGAGTTCTCTATTACCATGACATGAAACTGCCGCGGCAACAGCATGATCGCGCACATGGACAGGAACAGCATGGTAAATGAGGGAATCGCTTCCGGACTGATGTTTTCTGAGCCGAGGGTGAACAGTCGCGCGAAGTTCGCTGGGTATGCCGCCTGGAAACGGGTGAAGATATCGCTGAAGCCGTCGAAGAGCCGGTAGGTGACGAACGCTCCCACCCCCAGAATGCTGATGAGTTTTACCAGTGATTCAAAGGCCACGGCCGCTATCAGCCCTTCATGCCGTTCCGATGATACCAGGCGCCGCGCTCCGAACATCACGCCGAAGAGGGACAGGATCAATGCCAGCAAAAGCCCGCTGGGAACGTTCAGGTCAGAGCCGCCATGGGGGATGTGGAAGCTGTCGCCCTGGAAACCGCTGATCAGGTAGAAGCTGGTAGAAACCGCTTTTATCTGCAGTGCGATATACGGCATGATGCCGAGAATTGCGATCAGTGTCACCAAGGCACCCAGCCAGAGGGATTTTCCGTAGCGCAGGCTGATAAAGTCGGCAATGGAAGTAATATTATTTTCCTTGCTGATCTGGATGATGCGTCTTAACAGAAAAAACCAGGAAAACGCGGTCAGAGACGGGCCCAGGTAGATCATCAGGAAGTCTATGCCGGTGGTGGCGGCTTTGCCGACGCTGCCGTAAAAGGTCCACGAGGTGCAGTATACAGCGATCGAGAGGGTATAAACGTAGGGGTTTCCGACGATGCTCCGACCGATGGTCTTGCGGTGGTGGGCATACCAGGCGATCAGGAAGATCAACAGGGTATACAGGAGCGCTATGAGTGCCGCGGAGGCGAAACCGGAATTCACGGCTCTTTGGGACCGTGGCGTTCATCAGCGCTTTGCCGTATGGCCAGAGTAAACAGATAGATGACGAAGATTGAAATCGCCCAGCCGACCGTAAAGTACAGAAACATGAGCGGATAGCCGAACAGCGTGTCGGATTTATTGAAAATATGCAGGAAAGGGAAGTTCATCATGATGATGCCCATGATGAAAAAGATCAGCCATGATTCCCGTAACTGCAGTCGGTGCATGATCCTATGACGAATGCGTTTCAGCATGGCGCGAGCCTTTTATAGATTTCGTTGACCATGGATTCCGTGGGGCACGCTCCAGAAAGCGTGATGAGCATACCCTCTGACTCATTGGGCGGCTCAAATTCTGCCGTTTGGTCTGCTAGCAGTTCCAATCGCCCGTCAGAAACGGATGCGCCGCTTGCCTCGCGATCCTGCAGTCTGCGTTTGTTCTCAGCGTCACTGCAGGCAACGTGCAGGATGATGAACGGGACGGCATGACGGTGAGCCAGTGCTGCAAAAGCAGAGCGCTGATCACGGTGTGTGAAACAGGCGTCAACTATGACCGAATTTCCCGCTGTCAGGTGTTGTTCCGCTCTTCGAAGCAGTTCAGCGTACGTCGCTTCATGTGTATGATGGTTGTACAGTCCTTCGTTGTACGCATCCCTGGTCCGTTTTTCTGCTGAAAATCCCGCCGTCTGTTTCCGGACCACGTCGGAGTTAAAGGAGGCAACACCCAACTCAAAGGCAAGCTGGGCCGTCAGTGTGCTTTTGCCGCTGCCCATCAGGCCGCAGGTAATGAATAGTGTCGGTTTCAGCTTACGTCGCTCAATATACCCTCGTGCCAGTCGGAAATACCTGACGGCCCGGTTGCTGGCAAGCATTTGTTCGTCCTGATTGATTCCGCTGTCATTCAAGCGGAAACTCTCGACCTTGCCTCGCACAAACGCCCGGTATATTTTGTAAAAATCGATCAATGCTTTTGCGCCCGAATCTCCAGAAATAGTGACATATTCATCGATTACGTCATCGGCCAGATCATGGCGTCCATGGAAGTCCAGATCCATCAGCAAAAATGCAATATCGGCCGCCGTGTCGCAACAGCGGAAGCGATCATTGAACTCGATACAGTCGAAGATGTGGATGGCGCCATTGTCCAGGCAGATGTTTTCCAGGTGAATATCACCATCGCATTCTCGAATGAAACCGTTCTCTACCCGATGTTGGAAGATGCCCTCCTGTTCAGCTGCAAATAATGTTACCCATGACCGGATGAGTTCGCGCTCATGAGCAGGCAGGGTTGTCTCCTCGAAGGGGGCCATCTGATCAAAGTTCTCCTGCCAGTTGTACATGATCCGCTCCAAGCGACCATAGTCTGCTATGGTTGCCGATGTCGGGGCGCTACGGTGAAATTCGGCTATGACGCGCGAAATCTGCCGCATTGCAGCTGCGGTGATCTCCCCGGATACAACCAGTTTGTCAAGCATGCGGTCTGCAGGAAGGCGCCGCATCTTCACGGCATAATCGAGGATCGGACCGCTACCTTGAAATGCGGCCCCATTCGGGGTTTCGCGCAATTCTACTACCCCTTCATAGATATCGGGACAGAGGCGACGATTGAGTCTGACCTCCTCGTTGCAGTAGAAGCGGCGGCGGTCGATGGTCGAAAAATTAAGAAAGCCAAAGTCCACCGCTTTCTTGATCTTGTAAGCGTGCCGGTCAGTCAAAAAGATGTACGAAACATGCGTTTGAATCAGATCGACACCGGTGACCTCCTCAGGGTAGGCCTCCGGTTTCAGTAATGATTTAAGTATGCTTCGTATCATGATGGGTCCTCATTATTATTTTTAACTCAACTTTCGCAGAGCGAAAAATAGCATAACATATTGTTATTATTAATATAAAAGCGCCACCAACTGTGTTAAGATAGTTTTATTCCCCAACAAAACTATTAAGACAGAGAGGTGACGCTTTGAAACCGATTGTATC